>NZ_JAOCNC010000001.1:6353427-6664113 GCF_032860985.1 Chroococcidiopsis sp. SAG 2025 | reverse complement strand
CTTTTACCACCTCTGCTGTTAGCTGTCAAAATAGGGATAGGTTAACTAATCTACCAAACTCTTATTCGATCGCAGCGATCGCGATCGACAAAAACATCGATCGTATAACTCCTTTGCAAAACTCTTTACCTGCACTCAGCGGCAAAACTCCGCTCAATTGAGGCAAAATCGAACTAGCTACCGATCGACTTTCACCCACAGCAAAACAGATGAGCAGCAGGCAACGCAATATTGAGTCACGACCTGAGCCACAAGAGAGAGAACCAAGGCGTTTGCAGCTTGATGGCACTGAAAAAACCCCAGGCAGTAATCGGAATGGGTTTGGCGGGTATTTCTTTGGCAACACAGGCAATCTAGTTGAAACTAACCTTGTAGGACTCGTAAGGAAGAGTTTATCAGACAAAGTAGAGGGCGATCGGTGGCGATTGTCTGGAACTGCTGTTAGGAAGGCATTGACGCTGATCTCTGGTGTTTTATGCGTTTCGTTAAGTAGCTGTGCCACTATTACAGAGCCTTTCCGTCAATCCCAAGCTCAACAAACTCCCATAGCTCCATCCCCTGTCGTTCCTGCGCCAACAGGGGTTCCTCGCGCTGCTTTACCTAGTGTCAGCGACCCTAATTTTGTTGTCGCCGCCGTTCAGAAAGTTGGTCCGGCTGTGGTGAGAATCAATGCTTCTAGAACAGTGAGACGGCAGCTACCCGAAGCATTTGAAGATCCCTTATTTCGCCGCTTTTTTGGCGTACCCGAGGCTCAACCGCGAGAACGGATCGTGCGCGGAACTGGTTCTGGATTTATTATTAGTGCTAACGGTCAAATCTTGACTAACGCCCATGTGGTCAATGGAGCCGATCGCGTCAGTGTCACGCTTAAAGACGGTCGTACCCTAGAAGGAAAAGTTTTAGGCGAAGATCCGGTCACTGATATCGCCGTGATTCAAGTTCAGTCAAATAATTTACCCGTAGTAGAAATTGGCAATTCTGACGAACTACAACCAGGAGAATGGGTAATCGCGATCGGCAATCCCCTCGGTTTAGATAATACGGTGACAGCAGGAATTGTCAGTGCAACAGACCGTTCTGCGAGTGATATCGGCGTAACTGATAAGCGGATTGGCTTTATTCAAACCGATGCGGCAATCAATCCAGGTAACTCTGGCGGACCCCTGCTGAACTCCCGTGGTGAAGTTATCGGCATGAATACGGCAATCATTCAAGGTGCGCAAGGATTAGGCTTCTCCATTCCAATTAATGCCGTCCAGCGCATATCTAAGCAACTTATTGCTACAGGCAGCGTTCAGCACCCTTATTTGGGAGTGCAAATGGTGACGTTAACACCAGAAATTAGACAGCAACTAGAAGTAGAGTCGCAAGGACAAATTCAAATCCCTGCTGAGAGTGGCGTATTAGTAGTTAGAGTCGTGCCTAACTCTCCCGCAGCCGCAGCAGGGATCAGAAGTGGAGATGTCATTCAGTCAATTAACAATCAACCCGTATCGAAAACAGACCAAGTACAACAGATAGTCGAACAAAGTTCTGTAGGAACCCAAGTTTCCGTCCAAGTTCAACGCAATGGCAAAACCGCACAGCTATCTGTGAAGTTGGCTAATTTACCCGTACAACAAGAAGGATGAAGTCGTAAGTCGTAAGTCGTAAGTCACAACTCAACCCTACACCCCATTCTCCACTGATAACTGATAACTGATAACTGATAACAATGGAAATCATTCAACTTGGTAATCCGATTTTGCGAAGTCAAGCTGAGTTTGTGGAAAACATTGACGAGCCGCAAATTCAACAGCTTATAGACGATTTATTAATTACAGTAAAACAGACGAATGGTGTAGGGATTGCTGCACCGCAAGTTGGTGTTGGCGATCGCATTTTTATTGTTGCTTCCCGTCCCAATCCCCGCTATCCTCACGCTCCAGAAATGGAGCCGACACCGATGATTAATCCCAAAATCTCGGCTCGTTCTAGTGAGAGTGTAAAAGGATGGGAAGGTTGTCTGAGTATCCCTGGAATTCGCGGTTCCGTACCCCGAGATCGAGCGATCGAAGTTGAATATAGCGATCGCTACGGCAAGTTACACAAGCAAGAATTGAGCGATTTCGTTGCTAGAATCTTTCAACACGAACTCGACCATCTCGACGGCATTGTATTCCTCGATCGCCTCGAAACTAACTACGATCTTATTACAGAGCAGGAATATCAGAAATTAGTGAGTGGGTAATTGATAATTGGTAGTTGGTAGCTGGTGGTGTACGATCGCTGATAACTGGTCACTGGTCACTGGTCACTGATAAAAGGCGCGATCGCTGTCATCAACTCAGCTGTAGAAAATGGTTTACACAAATAACCATTGGCTCCCAAATCTGCTCCCATAGCCATAACTTCTGGAGTATTTTCAGCAGTCAAAAAAATAAATGGAATAGCAGCGGTGTTTGGGTCTTGTCGCAGCGATTTCAGAACTTCGTAACCACTCAGTCCTGGCATTCTCACATCGCATAATACCAAGTCAGGAATATTTTCTTTTGCAAGTTTTAATCCGGCGTAACCATTTTCAGCTGCGATCGCTGTCAAACCTCTCAGTGTGAGTACGTTGACAATACTATCGCGCAATAGTGCATCATCCTCAATCGCCAAAACCTTCGTCATTCTTACATGTTCTGAATTTGAGTGCAAGATAACAAAAGGACTGGTAGTAAATCCATAACCTTAAATTGCTTAAAGTTCAAATTTATTTGTTTAATATTTAGTAGCAGAAAGATTTTTAGGGCGATCGCTACTTCGAGCCAATGTTCATGGCGCGTTTGCTCTGCTCTATCTTTTGCCATAGACTTGCCACCTGTTCGTATGCTTTCTCTGAGGAAAGCTTTCCACCTGTATGTAAAGCAGAAATATAAGCAAGTTTCTGAGCAAATTCTTGCAAGTTAGCATTAAAAGCCAGATGTTCTGGCGTAAACTTGCCATGATACCTGCTTTGGGCGTAAATAAAACTATTTTTATTACTTAGCTCTGCTTTTGCCATACTACTCTGCCTATAAGAAAGAATTTATCTTAACCTATCCTTAAATTAACTCTAGTGACCTTCATCCATGAGAAAGATTTTCATCTTTCAATCTGTAGTTATGAATACATAAACCTTGGTATTCGCCAGTCATCTGCCTATTTTGGTTGTATTTCCCGATTGAGTTATCAAACTGAGCTTAGTCTAGGAAAATATATTATGACTCATATTTAACCATGACTTAACCTAAAGTTAACCAAATTTACATTGAGCGGTAAGGATAGCTGAGTAAATGTCAAGACTGCTCCAAAGTCTTTTATCCTGAGTTGTAATAGCCTCTCGAATAGGAGCGAACCATGAAGAAGTTGATTAACCAACCGGACAGCTTCGTACGGGAGAGTTTAGCAGGCATGGCAGCAGCTCATTCTAGCTTGTTAAAGGTGAATTTCGACCCTACATTTGTATACCGCGCCGACGCACCCGTGACAGGTAAGGTAGCAATTATTTCTGGTGGAGGTAGCGGTCACGAACCGATGCACGCTGGCTTTGTCGGTATGGGTATGTTAGATGCTGCGTGTCCTGGAGAGGTGTTTACTTCGCCTACACCTGACCAAATGCTAGCAGCGGCAAAACAGGTAGATGGCGGCGCTGGAGTGCTTTACATTGTCAAAAACTATAGTGGCGACGTAATGAACTTTGAAATGGCAACTGAGTTAGCCCGTGGTGAGGATATACGGGTGTTAAATGTATTGATAGACGATGATGTTGCCGTCCAAAATAGCCTTTATACCCAAGGCAGGCGAGGTGTAGGCACGACAGTACTAGCAGAGAAAATTTGCGGTGCGGCTGCGGCAGACGGATACAACTTGCCGCAAGTGGCAGATTTCTGTCGGCGGGTGAATCTAAACGGTCGCAGTATGGGTATGGCGTTAACGTCTTGTACCGTACCCACGAAAGGATCGCCTACTTTTAGTTTGGGCGATCGCGAAATGGAAATTGGGATTGGCATTCACGGCGAACCAGGTAGAGAAAGAATGCCGCTAAAATCGGTAGACGAGATTACAGAAATACTCGCCTTATCAATAATTAACGATTGCCCCTACAGTCGTACAGTCCGAGAATGGCATGAGACTCAAGAAGAATGGGTAGATGTAGAGTTAGTCAATTCTGAGTTTAAGTCGGGCGATCGCGTGTTAGCTTTTGTTAACGGTATGGGTGGTACGCCCTTATCAGAACTGTATATTGTGTATCGCAAATTAGCCGAAATTTGTCAAAAACAGGGATTGCAAATAGTGAGAAACTTAATTGGCAATTACATCACATCTTTAGAAATGCAAGGCTGTTCCATTACCTTGCTCAAAGTCGATGATGAGATGCTGCGGCTGTGGGATGCGCCTGTAAAAACAGCCAGTTTATGTTGGTAATCAGTTATCAGTTATCAGTGAAGAGTAGTTAGTGAATTGTCTGATACTTCTCGCCAATTGTCAAATAAGATGAACAAAAATCAAATATTGCAATGGTTGCATAATTTTGCTGCTGAGATTGAGCGAAATAAAGAATATTTAACAGAATTAGATGCAGCAATTGGTGATGCCGATCATGGGATCAATATGGATCGCGGCTTTAAGAAAGTAGCAAGTCAACTATCTAGTGTTGCCGACAAAGACATCAGTACAATTTTAAAAACTGTCAGCATGACCTTAATTTCTACTGTAGGTGGTGCAAGTGGTCCTCTTTACGGCACATTTTTTTTGAGAGCAAGTACAGCCGTAACAGGGAAAGCAGAACTCGCAACAGAAGATTTACTCAAGTTATTACAAGCAGGTTTAGAAGGTGTAGTTCAACGAGGTAAAGCGCACCTTGGTGACAAGACCATGATAGATGTTTTATTACCAGTTGTGGATAGTTTTCAACAATCTGTAGATAACAATAAAAATATTTTAGAAACGATACAGCAAGTAGTATTAGTAGCAGAACAAGCGATGAAAGAGACTATTCCTATGCTAGCGAAAAAAGGGAGAGCGAGTTATTTAGGCGATCGCAGTATCGGACACCAAGATCCAGGCGCAACTTCTACTTACTTAATGCTGAAGAGTTTGCTAGCAGTATTGGAAAGCTAAATTGATAGAGATATAAAGATGTACTAAATCTTCAGTTCTTGTATCTGTATCACATTATAAATATCGTTGTAATCCTTGTAAAAGCAAATAAAGTTATGCAAAATTGAAGAATTGTCTACTCTGTTGCTGATGTATACAAGTTGCTATCAGTATAAAGTAACTGCAAGAATAGAAGCTTTTAATACCCATGAGGCGATCGCATGGTTAGCATTGTTATTGTCTCTCACAGCAAAAAACTAGCCGAAGGCGTGCGGGAACTTGCGCGGCAAATGGTACAGGACAAAGTACCCATAGCCGTAGCAGCAGGAATTGACGATCCAGAAAATCCACTGGGTACAGATGCCATGCAAGTCTATGAAGCGATCGCCTCTGTCTATAGTGACGATGGCGTTCTCGTACTTATGGATCTCGGTAGTGCCTTACTTAGTGCGGAGATGGCAATAGAATTCTTGCCAGAAGAACAACAGGATAAAATTCATTTATGTGAAGCGCCTCTAGTAGAAGGTGCGATCGCCGCCTCTGTTGCAGCTACATCCAGTAACGATATCGATGTCGTTATTTCTGAAGCACGACAAGCACTCAAAGCAAAAGCAGCACAATTAGGTGTCATTAGTCATTCGTCATTTGTCATTGGTGAAGAAGATATAAACAGATCTTCCGACTCCCGACTCCCGACTCCCGACTCCCACCCAACAAAAGAAATCCACCTGACAATCCGTAACCCACAAGGACTACATGCACGTCCTGCGGCTCAATTTGTCACCACAGTAACTCAGTTTCAGGCTCAAATTCGCGTGCGAAATATCACCAGAAACACAGAATTTGTGAGAGCAGATAGTATCAATCAAGTCGCTACATTAGGAGTACGCCAAGGACACGAAATTGCGATCGCATCTGTTGGCGAAGATACAGATGTGGCACTGTTAGCACTACAAACACTTGTTGAAAATAATTTTGGTGAGACTCATCATACTTCATCTCCTCACCTCCATACTTCCTCTCATTTTACACAAGGCATTCCTGCTGTCCCAGGAATTGCGATCGCCCCAATTTTCCAACATCATTCACATCAAATAAAAGTTCACGAACTTTGTGTAGCTGATGTAGAGGCTGAATGGCAGCGTTTACAAATAGCGATCGCAACTGCTAAACAAGAAATTCAAAATATCAAAGATCGAATCCATATTCATGAGAATGAAGCAGCAATATTTGATGCACATCTTTTAATTTTGGCAGATCCAGCAATTATCGAACCCGTCCAAAAACGAATTTTTGAGCAACATCAAAATGCTGAATTTGCTTGGAATACCATTATTGATGAAATAGCCAATAGTTATCGCCATCTCAATGACGTTTATTTACAAGAACGAGCTAAAGATGTTATTGATGTAGGACAAAGAGTTTTACGATCGCTCCTTGGCGTTTCTACTGCTAATATAGAATTAAATCAGCCTAGTATTCTCGTTGCTCGCGATCTTTCTCCTTCTGATACAGTCCAATTAGATCGGACAAAAGTATTAGGAATTTGTACGTTACAAGGTAGCGCTACTTCTCACAGTGCAATTCTGGCACGCACGTTAGGAATTCCGGCTGTTGTCGGTGTCAACTCACAGATTTTAAATTTAGAATCTGGTACGCTATTAGCAATTGATGGTGAAAATGGCAATATTTGGATACAACCCGATTCTCAAACAATTGCTACCCTCGAAGCAAAAAGAGATGTGATAATTACCGCTAGACAGCAAGCACGAGCCAAAGCGCAAGCACCAGCGATCGCCCGTGACGGTAAGCGAATTCAAGTCTTTGCTAATATTAGTAGTATTGCCGATGCTCAAATTGCGATCGCTCAAGGTGCAGAGGGAGTCGGATTATTACGCACCGAATTATTGTATCTCGACAGAACTTCCTCACCTACAGAAGAAGAACAATTTGAAATTTATCGTGCGATCGCCCAAATTTTAGCAAACCGTTCCCTAATTATTCGTACTCTGGATGTAGGTGGCGACAAACCTCTTTCTTATCTGGGATTACAAGCAGAAACTAATCCTTTTTTAGGCTGGCGAGGTATTCGATTTTGCTTGAATCGTCCCGAGCTTTTCAAAACTCAGTTACGAGCAATATTACGAGCTAGCTCAGGGTATCAAATTAAAGTTATGTTTCCCACAATTGCAACTTTAGCAGAACTACAAGCAGCTAAAGCAATTTGGGCAGAAGCACAAACAGAATTATCCCAAGCTGGTATTCCCTTTGATAAAGATATTGAAATTGGCATCATGATAGAAATTCCATCTGCGGTTGCGATCGCAGATAAACTTGCCTCTGAAGTCAACTTTTTCAGCATTGGTACGAATGACTTAAGCCAATATATCATGGCAGCAGACCGCACAAATCCGAAAGTTGCTCCATTAGCTGACGCTTTTCATCCTGCTGTATTGCAAGCAGTTCAAAAAACTGTGCAAGCTGCGCACCATGCAGGAATTTGGATAGGATTGTGTGGCGAACTCGCAGCCGAACCCCTAGCCGTACCCATATTACTAGGCTTAGGTTTAGACGAATTAAGTCTTAATCCTCAATCTATTCCTCAGATTAAACAAATAATCAGTCAGTTAACAACACAAGAAGCAGAGGTGATCGCTCGTTCTGTTATGCAACTTGACTCAGCCACAGAAATAAAATCTTTTATCTCTAATTCTCCTCTTTTTAAAGGTATTTGAAAACAGCTAAATTTCTGTTTAGCCTGCGTTCGCGAAGCGTTCCCGAAGGGTAGGTAGGCTTTGTCTGTATAGCCTTAAACTTCTAGTCTAAAGGTAACTTTTTGACTTTTGACTTTTAGCTATTGACTTATTTAAAACCTAATTCCCACCTGTCCGTTAAATCCCCGTACGGAATTATAACCAACTCCTACAAACAGATTGTCCGCAGCATCAATTTGAACCCCACCAGACACGGCAAAATCCTCATCATCCGAATAATATCCTATCCCAATATAGGGATCGACAACAGGTAAATTAATAAACTTGAGTACGTCCACTCCCGTCGAATCACCCGGACCAAATCCTAATTCAACCCCCAAACCGATAATTCTCGCACCCACAGAAAAAGTCACATCACCATCATCTCCCCCCACTGAAATCCAAGGCTGCGGAACGAGTTGAGCTTTAGCCGCAGTTGGTGTAAAAACTGTAGATAAAGACACGAGCGCGATCGCAATTTGACTAATAACTGTTATCTTCATAATCTTCTCCTCACCACCTAACCAACTTAAAATAAATAGTAGGGTGGGCATTACCCACCTTATTTGAATCTGCTATTTACATCCTCTCCAACACGGGAATTCCTAATAAAGATAATCCCAACTTGAGAGTTCTAGCCGTTAAATTACACAGCACTAACCGCGACGTTCTCTGAGGTTCTTCCGCATTCAAGACTGGAACACCTCGATCGCGATCGTAAAATTGATTGAATTTTTGGCTCAATTGAAACAAATACTCGCACAATCGATTTGGTAATAAATCTGCTTCAATTGTTGAGATAACCTCATCTAACTGAAGTAAATGCTTTGCCAATACGAGTTCAGTTTCATGCTGCAATACAACCTTAACGTTGTCTCCTAATTGCTCGAAATCAATTCCTCCCTTACGGCTAATGCCTTGAATCCGTGCATAAGCATATAACATATAAGGAGCAGTATTACCTTGCAAAGCCAACATTTTATCATAGCTAAAAATGTAATTGCTATTGCGGTTTTGGCTCAAATCGGCATATTTTACTGCACTAATACCAATCACTTGAGCGACGTGGTTAATAAATTCCTCTGTCTCTTCTCTTCCTTCTTCTTTTAATCGAGATTCTAAATCTTTACGAGCATGTGCGATCGCTTCATCTAACAAATCTTTTAAGCGTACAGCTTCCCCCGAGCGAGTTTTCAATTTCGATCCATCTTCACCCAAAACCAAACCAAAAGGAGCGTGATAAAACTCTACTTCATCAGTAATCCAACCCGCTCGTTTTCCTACCTGAAAAATTTGAGCAAAATGATTAGTTTGCTCAGCACCCACTGGATAAATTACTCGTTGTGCTTTATCAACATTTACTCGATAGCGAATAGCAGCTAAATCCGTTGTAGCGTAATTATAACCTCCATCAGATTTTTGCACGATCAAGGGCAAAGGCTTACCTTCTTTATTTGTGAAACCTTCTAGAAAAACGCACTTCGCGCCTGCATCAATTTCTACAAGTCCTTTTGCTTCCAAATCTTCAATCGTTTCTGCTAATAAAGCATTATAAAAAGATTCTCCTCTTTCAATAAACGGAGCAATTCCCATCAAGTCATAAATAACTCGATATGCTTTACTAGACAGTTGACAAACAATCTTCCAAGCCAGAATAGTTTTTTCTTCTCCTGCTTGCAGTTGTACTACAGCCTGTCTCGCTGCTTCCTTAAACTCTTCATCAGTATCAAATAGCTTTTTAGCTTGACGATAGAACGAAGACAAATCCCCTAAGTCTAAATTCTCAGGAATCATCAAAGCTTCTGGAGTCATCAAAGCTTCTGGATATGCTATTTGCAAATAAGCAATCAGCATTCCAAAGGGAGTTCCCCAATCGCCTACATGACTCAGACGCACTACGTCATGTCCGATAAATTCTAAAATTCTAGAAATACAGTCTCCAATCACCGCCGGACGTAAATGTCCAACGTGCATTTCTTTAGCAATATTTGGGCTGGGATAATCTACAATAACTTTCTTGGGATGTTTAACAGGTGCAATTCCTAGCCGAGGGTCAGGATTAATTTTCTGTAGCTGTGCCTCTAAATAAGCAGGCTTTAATGTCAAATTAATAAAACCAGGACCAGCCACCGTTGGAGTTTCGCAGATATCGCTGACATCTAATTTTGATACAATTTGTTCTGCGATCGCCCGTGGAGGTTTTCCTACTTGTTTCGCTAGCGGTAGAGCTACATTTGCTTGATAATCTCCAAATTTAGGATTGCTAGCAGGTACTAAAATTGGATCGACTCCACCATATTCTGCACCCAACGCAGCAGCCAAAGCTTGCTCGAATCGAGGTTTGAGCTGTTCTAAAGTTTCTTTCATAAGAGTTATGTATAGTGTGTCAGCAAGGCGTAGGTGATTCGATCATTCTACCTAGCCGCAGACACTTCTAAATAGTTATGTATAGTGTGTCAGCAAGGTGTAGGCGATTCGATCGTTCTACCTAGCCGCAGACACTTCCAAGCTCAACATTCAATTTTCATACTCAAATCCAACCACTTCGCTTGAGTAATCGGCGCACTACTAGAAATATAATCTACGCCTGTTTCTGCTACCGAGCAAATAGTTTCCAAAGAAACGTTACCAGAAGCTTCAATTTTGATTTTGCTATTGTATTGCCGGATCGTCTCTACTGCTTGATGCATCATCTCTAGAGACATATTATCCAGCATAATGATATCTGCCCCATGCCGTATGGCTTCTGATACTTGTTCCAAAGACTCGGTTTCAACCTCTATGGTGAGAGGATATGGTATGCGCTGGCGGATTTGGGCGATCGCCTTACTAATTCCACCCGCTACCGCAATATGATTATCTTTAATCATCACTGCATCATCCAATCCCATTCGGTGATTAATTGCTCCTCCTAGTTGAGTTGCATACTTTTCCAGTACTCTCAGTCCTGGAGTTGTTTTGCGCGTATCGACTAATCGAGTCGGTAAATCTTCTATTCTCTCCACATACTGACGGGTAAGGCTAGCAATACCGCTCAACCTCATAGCCAAGTTAAGTGCAACTCTTTCTCCCATCAGCAATGCATTCAACGCTCCACTCATCTCAGCAATGACTTGTCCTGGCTGACATGATTCTCCCTCAGCCACATGATCGACAAATTTAACTCGCTCGTCTAAAAGCTGAAACACTCTAGCTGCAACGGGCAAACCTGCAACAACACCTGAAGCCTTGGCTACCCACTTGGCTTGTCCTATAGGTGGATTGTGAGCTAGCAAGCTTTGAGTCGTGCGATCGCCTCGTCCAATATCTTCAGCTAACCAATCACGCAGTTGAGGATCGAGTATTAACCAAGGCGGTAAAACAGCAAAATTACTCACGACTAATAAACTTCCTGGCTTGACTCCAGAATTACTCTAGCTCAAACCGTTGCGGCGAGAGGATTTGAGAAAAAGTCAAAAAATTTTGCCAAAAGGGTTGACACTTTTGGTGGAGATTAGATAGATTAGTAAAGCGCCGGAAGAGAGAGGGACGCGAAGCGACCTTCCAAAAGGCGACCGAACCTAGAAAAGAGTATAGTTTGAAAGCGCCAATAGCACAAGAGAGTTGGTGTCGAATTAGAAGAAACATATGTTGAGTTAAGGAAAAAAAACGGAGAGTTTGATCCTGGCTCAGGATGAACGCTGGCGGTATGCTTAACACATGCAAGTCGAACGGGAAGTTTTCGGACTTCTAGTGGCGGACGGGAGAAACGCGTGAGAATCTGCCTTTTGGACGGGGACAACTGCTGGAAACGGCAGCTAAGACCGGATGTGCCGCAAGGTGAAATATTGTATAGCCAAAAGAGGAGCTCGCGACCGATTAGCTAGTTGGTGGGGTAAGAGCCTACCAAGGCTGCGATCGGTAGCCGGTTTGAGAGGACGACCGGCCACACTGGGACTGAGACACGGCCCAGACTCCTACGGGAGGCAGCAGTGGGGAATTTTCCGCAATGGGCGAAAGCCTGACGGAGCAATACCGCGTGAGGGGAGGAAGGCTCTTGGGTCGTAAACCTCTTTTCTCAGGGAAGAATCAATGACGGTACCTGAGGAATCAGCATCGGCTAACTCCGTGCCCAGCAGCCGCGGTAATACGGAGGAGGATGCAAGCGTTATCCGGAATGATTGGGCGTAAAGCGTCCGCAGGTGGCACATCAAGTCTGCTGTCAAAGCCCCCAGCTTAACTGGGAAGAGGCGGTGGAAACTGGTGAGCTAGAGAGCAATAGGGGTAGAGGGAATTCCCGGTGTAGCGGTGAAATGCGTAGAGATCGGGAAGAACACCAGTGGCGAAAGCGCTCTACTAGGTTGCAACTGACACTGAGGGACGAAAGCTAGGGGAGCGAATGGGATTAGATACCCCAGTAGTCCTAGCCGTAAACGATGGATACTAGGCGTTTCTCGTATCGACCCGAGGAGTGCCGGAGCCAACGCGTTAAGTATCCCGCCTGGGGAGTACGCACGCAAGTGTGAAACTCAAAGGAATTGACGGGGCCCGCACAAGCGGTGGAGTATGGTTTAATTCGATGCAACGCGAAGAACCTTACCAGGGCTTGACATGTCTGGAACCGTGGGGAACTCATGGGTGCCGAAAGGAGCCAGAACACAGGTGGTGCATGGCTGTCGTCAGCTCGTGTCGTGAGATGTTGGGTTAAGTCCCGCAACGAGCGCAACCCTCGTGTTTAGTTGCCATCATTCAGTTGGGCACTCTAGACAGACTGCCGGTGACAAACCGGAGGAAGGTGGGGATGACGTCAAGTCAGCATGCCCCTTACGTCCTGGGCGACACACGTACTACAATGCTACGGACAACGGGAAGCCAACCAGCGATGGGGAGCAAAGCCCAGCAAACCGTAGCTCAGTTCAGATCGCAGGCTGCAACTCGCCCTGCGTGAAGGCGGAATCGCTAGTAATCGCCGGTCAGCCATACGGCGGTGAATACGTTCCCGGCCTTGTACACACCGCCCGTCACACCATGGAAGTTGGCCACGCCCGAAGTCATTACTCTAACCACTTGTGGAGGAGGATGCCGAGCAGGGCTGATGACTGGGGTGAAGTCGTAACAAGGTAGCCGTACCGGAAGGTGTGGCTGGATCACCTCCTTTACAGGGAGACCAACTTCAGTAACCAGTAACCAGCGACCAGCGACCAGTAAGATGCGTCACGGTACTGCCGGACAAGAGCTGGAAACTGAGGATATCCCGAGGTCGGACGACACCGACAAAACAGCTCGAGTGAAGCAACGCTTTCAAACTAAACTGGTTCGGTAAGAGTGTTACCACCAGTAGGGGCTATTCAGGTGGTTAGAGCGCACCCCTGATAAGGGTGAGGTCCCTGGTTCGAGTCCAGGATGGCCCACCTCAACAGAACTCAGAATTGAGAGTGCACAAGTCGAAAGTAGCACAGACAACTTGTGGCAAGATGAACGGAAGATGATAGACTAGTCAAGTTGGGCAAAATTCAGCACTGTCTGCTGGGCGGACAACTGCTGGGTAGATTCCAGCGAGCACCTTGAAAACTGCCTTGAAAACTGCATAGAGACAAGAGATAAAGTCAGGTAGAAAACCAAGTATTTGCGAAATTACTGGTCAAGCGAAACACAGCTGACGGTGGATACCTAGACACGCAGAGGCGAAGAAGGACGTGGCGACCGACGAAAAGCTTCGGGGAGCTGGCAGCAAGCAATGAGCCGAAGATATCCGAATGGGGGCAACCCCAATGTACAGCCTGTTGAATCCATAGACAGGTATGAGCCAACCCAGCCAACTGAAACATCTTAGTAGCTGGAGGAAAAGAAATCAAACGAGATTCTCCCAGTAGTGGTGAGCGAAAGGAGAAGAGCCTAAACCAGAGTACTTGGTATTCTGGGGTAGTGGGACAGCGACATGGAAGCACGAGGCTAGACGAAGCGATTGACAAATCGCACCAAAGAGGGTGATAGTCCCGTAGTCGAAAGTTGAAGTGATACTAGCTGAATCCCGAGTAGCTAGGGACACGGGAAATCCCTAGTGAATCAGCCGAGACCACTCGGTAAGGCTAAATACTACTGCGTGAGCGATAGAGCAACAGTACCGCGAGGGAAAGGTGAAAAGAACCCCGATAAGGGGAGTGAAATAGAACATGAAACCGTCAGTTGACAAGCAGTGGAAGGATGATTCAACGTCCGACCGCGTGCCTGTTGAAGAATGAGCCGGCGAGTTATAGTCACTGGTATGGCTGATAGCCACAGCGAAAGCGAGTCTGAAGTGGGCGAATTTATCAGTGTATATAGACCCGAACCTGGGTGATCTAACCATGGCCAGGATGAAGCTTGGGTAACACCAAGTGGAGGTCCGCACCGACCGATGTTGAAAAATCGGCGGATGAGCTGTGGTTAGGGGTGAAATGCCAATCGAACCCAGAGCTAGCTGGTTCTCCCCGAAATGTGTTGAGGCGCAGCGGTAAGTAATAATTGCTGGGGGTAAAGCACTGTTTCGGTGCGGGCGGCCTCAAGCTGTACCAAATCGAGACAAACTCAGAATACCAGCAACAATCTTACTAGTGAGACGGTGGGGGATAAGCTTCATCGTCAAGAGGGAAACAGCCCAGACCGCCAGCTAAGGTCCCCAAATCAAAGTTAAGTGGCAAAGGAGGTGGGAGTGCACAGACAACCAGGAGGTTTGCCTAGAAGCAGCCATCCTTGAAAGAGTGCGTAATAGCTCACTGGTCAAGCGCTCCTGCGCCGAAAATGAACGGGACTAAACTTTGTACCGAAGCTGCGGACTTGCGATACAAGTGGTAGGGGAGCGTTCTGCGATAGGGTGAAGCACTAGCGGCAAGCAGGTGTGGACGAAGCAGAAGTGAGAATGTCGGCTTGAGTAGCGCAAATATTGGTGAGAATCCAATACCCCGAAACCCTAAGGGTTCCTCCACAAGGCTCGTCCGTGGAGGGTTAGTCAGGACCTAAGGCGAGGCCGAACGGCGTAGTCGATGGACAACGGGCGAACAATCCCGTACTGAAGATTAGTTGTGCAGAGGGACGGAGAAGGCACGCACCAGCCGAATGTTGGTTATCGGCGCAATTAACCGAGGCGATGAGAAGCGGCGAAAACGCTTCGAGCTGGGGTTAAGAGACCGAGGGTCTACGGACCCGAAGTGGTAGCAGGTCAAGCTTCCAAGAAAAGCTCTAAACACGTTAACTAATCGACACCTGTACCCAAAACCGACACAGGTAGGGAGGTAGAGAATACTAAGGGGCGCGAGATAACTCTCTCTAAGGAACTCGGCAACATGGCCCCGTAACTTCGGAAGAAGGGGTGCCCAAGAAATTGGGTCGCAGTGAAGAGATCCAGGCGACTGTTTACCAAAACACAGGTCTCCGCAAAGTCAATAGACGAAGTATGGGGGCTGACGCCTGCCCAGTGCCGGAAGGTTAAGGAAGTCGGTCAGGGACTCGTTCCTAAAGCTGGCGACCGAAGCCCCGGTGAACGGCGGCCGTAACTATAACGGTCCTAAGGTAGCGAAATTCCTTGTCGGGTAAGTTCCGACCCGCACGAAAGGCGTAACGATCTGGATGGTGTCTCAGAGAGAGACTCGGCGAAATAGGAATGTTGAAGATACGGACTACCTGCACCTGGACAGAAAGACCCTATGAAGCTTTACTGTAGCCTGGAATGGTGTTCGGGCTTTGCTTGCGCAGAATAGGTGGGAGGCGTGGAATTACTCCTTGTGGGGAGTAAGGAGCCGCAATGTGAGATACCACTCTGGCGAGGCTAGAATTCTAACCCACGACCGTAACTCCGGTCGGGGAACAGTTTCAGGTGGGCAGTTTGACTGGGGCGGTCGCCTCCTAAGTGTAACGGAGGCGCGCAAAGGTTCCCTCAGGCTGGTTGGAAATCAGCCGCAGAGTGTAAAGGCAAAGGGAGCTTGACTGCAAGAGTGACAACTCGCGCAGGGTGGAAACACGGCCTTAGTGATCCGACGGTAGTGAGTGGAAGCGCCGTCGCTCAACGGATAAAAGTTACTCTAGGGATAACAGGCTGATCTCCCCAAGAGTCCACATCGACGGGGAGGTTTGGCACCTCGATGTCGGCTCATCGCAACCTGGGGCGGAAGTACGTCCCAAGGGTTGGGCTGTTCGCCCATTAAAGCGGTACGTGAGCTGGGTTCAGAACGTCGTGAGACAGTTCGGTCCATATCCGGTGCAGGCGTTAGAGTATTGCGAGGAGCCTTCCTTAGTACGAGAGGACCGGGAAGGACGAACCGCTGGTGTACCAGTTATCGTGCCAACGGTAAACGCTGGGTAGCCAAGTTCGGAGCGGATAACCGCTGAAAGCATCTAAGTGGGAAGCCCACCTCCAGATGAGTACTCTCATGAAGTCAATTCAGTAAGGTCACCCACAGAACATGGGTTGATAGGTCAGTGGTGGAAGTGCAGTAATGCATGCAGCCGACTGATACTAATAACCGAGGGCTTGACCACCGCAATGAGGAATTTCTCCCACGACTTAATTCTCTTGTCTATGCAGTCTTCAGGGTGATGCCGTAGTGATACAGCCATCAGTCATCCAGTAGAAACACTGGTCACTGGTCACTGGTCACTGGTCACTGATAAGTTTCCTGGGCGCATGGCGTTGTGGACCCACTCTGAATCCATCCCGAACTCAGGTGTGAAACGCGACTGCGGCGACGATACTCTGGGGGTTGCCCCACGGGACAATAGCTCCGCGCCAGGTCGATTTTTCGATCAAAGCCCCTCTAGGAAAATAGGGGCTTTTGCTATTTATCTATAGATATTTTTTATAACTACTTATATTTTAGAGAGCGCATCAAAACTATACCAATAATCAATCCAATCCCATGCATCCAATAGCCAAGACTGAAAGAATTTACACTGCTATGAATGCTTAAGTTGCCAATACTATAGAATAACTGTTGAATAAACCACCAATACAAATAAAAGGATGCTGGTATTTCCAGGGGAATAAATATAATTAGTAAGGGTAATATAGTGTCGATTTTAGTTCTAGGAAACTTGTAGAGATAAGCTCCTAAAATTCCCACGATCGCACCATTCGAGCCAATTAAAGGTAAATTGAGTGTAGGCTCAACTAAAATCTGCAATCCAAAGGTTAAAACGCCACATAGTAAATAAAAATATAAAAACTTGAGATGTCCTAATAAGTTCTCTAAAGTTTTGCCAAATACTAATAAAAATAGTGAATTACCGATTAAATGGCTGAAACTACTATGCAAAAATAGTCCTTGAACTAGGGACAACTGAAGTAAAAGCCAAGCTATCCAAGCAGCAGGATTCAAGGTAGTAAAAGCTGCTGTCGTGACATAAAATATTTTTGTTGGAGTCACTCCCCAACTATTAATGATATGGCTTAGTTCTCCTTTAACATCGAGTTTCCATTCCCAGATAAATAAAACAATATTTATACCTATTATTAAATAGACAACAACTGGTTGCCTACCGCTAGGAATGCGATTGCTAATTGGAATCATAGGAGTTGGAGAAAAACTCATTCTTTTGTCAGACATCGATTGGGCAGACAGAGGGCAGAATAGACGTAAATACTAGAATAGAAAAAAGTTATCGTCAGCACACATTGCCGAAGCAGAGAAACACGCACTGCGCTCACAGCAACATGAAGAAATGACAGAAAAGTTAGGTAAATTTGTTCGAGCTGAAGAGAATGAGAGCGCTCGCGCAGCTCGATCGAAGAGTATGATTTATTTGAGATTGTTTCTTTCTCGTTTTTAACCTATAGTCCCATCACCACGCGATAGCGAACCTCAATTTCTGTCACAGTTTTAGATTGGCGCTGGCTACTCCATTGGCTGCGATGAAATAGTTTTTGTCGTAATTCGTCAACATCAATAGTTCTTAACTTCCCACTACTCACAATTTGCTTGCCATTCACCCAAGCACTATCGACAACCTGAGTTGGACGACCTAATATTAGTAAACCAATTGGATCGGTACGAGGTAGGAGCGATAAATTAGTCAAATTATAAACTACTAGATCGGCTTTTTTTCCTACTGTTAAGGTTCCTATTGTATCTGAAACATTTAGTCCTTTCGCCCCGCCGCAAGATGCCATTTCTACTGCTTGACGGGGTGTAATCCAGTGACGATAATCTGGGTCGGTAACGGTGTGTAGAATTGAACCAATTTTGATTGCTTCTAACAAATCTTGCGAATCGTTACTTGCAGAACCATCGCAACCAAAACTCACGTTTATTCCTGCTTGACGATATTTTAAAATAGGGGCGATCCCGCTACCTAAACGTAGGTTACTTAAGGGATTGTGAACTACAGTTGATTTCGTTTCGGCAAGGATAGCAATGTCGTCGTCATCCAACCATACACAATGGGCTAAAGAGGTGCGATCGCTCAAATAGCCAATTTGTTTTAAATGTTCTACGGCACTGCAACCGTACTTCTCTAGTGCTAATTTTTGCTGGGCTTTGGTTTCGAGTAGGTGAGAGTGACGACAGAGATTGTAGCGATCGCTCAATTCAATACACCCTGTAAATAAAGCATCAGAACATAGTTGAATTCCTGTAGGGGCGACGAGTAGATTAATTCCTTCCTCTGGGCGGTGGAATTGAGTCACAACGTCCTCCATCATTGCTAATATCTCATTTGTAGAACGAAAGAAAGCTTCTTTTTCTACTTCCTTCCCTCCAGTTGGTATTCCCGCACTCAAAGCTTCATCTTGAATTAGGGGCGCAACGAAAGCCCGGATGCCAATTTCGCGATACGCCCTCACCGCCGCTGCTACAGTTTCAATTTCCTTTCCTGGGATCGAAACTAAGTGATCGACAACGCTAGTCCCTCCTGAAAGCAGGGTTTCTACCGCCGTACCCAAAGCACTGAGATAGACTTGTTCGGGATCGAGGGGGGCAAAATCGTACAGTTCGGCAAGCCACAACTCTAAAGGAACGGGAGAAATCATCCCCCGTTGCCACATTTCAGAAGAATGCGTGTGAGCGTTAAACAAACCAGGTAGGAGTAACTTATTTTTACCATCGATCGCCATGCCGTTTACAGGTAATTGGGGAGCAATAGCAGCAATGCGATCGTTTTCTATCTGTACGTCTACTGTTGTGTAACCGTCTTCAACCGGAATTAAGGCTTGTTGAATCGTATAACTCACAAACTTATCCTTAAATATCAACAAATATAAAATCTTGTTATTTAGTGTGACATCAATTCTGTAAAAAAGATTTCTACTCAGGGTACAAAGTCACTGAATAATAAACTTGCGTGTATGGGCGCATGTGCGCCTTTACTCTGGTGAGGGCGGGTTTATCGGGATGATGTGCCCAACTACAGGAATTATGCAGAAAACCCGCCCCTACAACCCACTACGCTCTAATTCCATGAATCAATTAACAACTCTAGGAATACCTCCTAACGCCTGGGCAGTCAATGAAGCGATCGCAGATATCACTCGTCCGCCTCTAGACACAAAAATTATTACCCTACCAACTCAAACCAAAACTCTACGCCTCGACTTGGCAAAGTCTGCCATTCTAGTCATAGATATGCAAAATGATTTCTGTCATCCCGATGGCTGGCTGGCGCATATTGGCGTGGATGTTACTCCTGCCCGCAACCCGATTTCACCGCTAAAATCTTTACTGCCAGTTTTGCGGCAAATAGATGTCCCTGTCCTCTGGATCAACTGGGGCAATCGTGCCGATTTAGTTAATATTAGTGCTGGTTCGCGCCACGTTTACAACCCCACAGGTACGGGAGTCGGGTTAGGCGATCCTCTCCCTACCAACAGTGCTAAGGTACTAACGGCTGGAAGTTGGGCGGCGGCGGTGGTAGATGAGTTAGAACAACTTCCCCAAGATATCCGCGTCGATAAGTACCGCATGAGTGGTTTTTGGGATACTCCCTTAGATAGTATTTTGCGTAATTTGGG
Source organism: Chroococcidiopsis sp. SAG 2025 (assembly GCF_032860985.1). Taxonomy (GTDB): domain Bacteria; phylum Cyanobacteriota; class Cyanobacteriia; order Cyanobacteriales; family Chroococcidiopsidaceae; genus Chroococcidiopsis. The sequence continues at coordinate 6,644,298 of NZ_JAOCNC010000001.1, read as the reverse complement.
CAGAACGACGCTATTTTTTGCAGGCGTAAATGTCGATCAATGCGTCATGGCAACATTACAAGATGCTAATTTTTTAGGCTACGACTGCATGTTAGTCGAAGACTGTACTGCTACCACATCCCCAGAGTATTGCTGGCTGGCAACTTTATACAACGTTAAGCAATGCTTTGGTTTTGTCACCGATTCCCAAGCTATCGTGGAAGCAATTAAAGATACAGTGACCAGTGACCAGTGACCAGTTATCGGTTACCTCTCGCCTCTTGCCTATTACCAACTACCAATTACCACGTATGAATACAAATCGTTGTGTAATTCCCGTTGTTAAGTCTCCCCAAGATTACCAAGCCTTTCGGATTAGCCCTCAAGATACCAACAGATTGGCGCTTGTCTTTGACACGGCAACTGCTAACAAGTCACTGACGATGTGTGTAGAAATTTTTGATGTGGATGGCAAGACTCCTCCTAATCGACACCGACGGGCAGTAGAAATGTTTTTTATCCTCAAAGGCGAAGGACGAGCAATGTGTGATGGGAAAACGGTTTCTATCCAAGCCGGAGATAGCATTTTAGTCCCTGCTACGGGAACTCATATCATAGAAAATACTGGTTCGACTCGGTTGTATGCCCTGTGTATCATGGTTCCAAACGAAGATTTTGCCGAACTGATCCGTAGCGGTACGCCTGTAGAACTGGATGAGGAGGATATTTCCGTATTGCGTCGCTTACCTGCACCAGTTTTATGTTAGCAGTGCGCCCGAAAAAAACTGTTTCGATGCTGACGCGCAATCGCATGCGGTTGGATGCAGATGTCTACTATCCTGATGCTGAGGGTGAATTTCCCGTATTATTAATGCGTCAACCCTATGGTAGGGCGATCGCTTCTACTGTAGTCTACGCCCATCCAACTTGGTATGCTGCCCGTGGATATATTGTCGTAATTCAAGACGTGCGAGGGCGAGGTACATCAGAGGGAGAATTTAAGCTATTCGTCCATGAAATTGAAGATGGTGAAGATACGGTAAATTGGGCGGCGAATTTACCTGGTAGTAATGGCAAAGTTGGGATGTACGGTTTTTCTTATCAGGGAATGACGCAGTTGTATGCTGCTGCTGCCAAGCCTCCTGCTTTAAAAACGATTTGCCCTGCGATGGTTGCCTATAACCTTTACAGCGACTGGGTATACGAGGGTGGGGCGTTTTGCTTGCAAACGAATTTGGGCTGGGCAATTCAACTCGCTGCCGAATCCGCCAGGATACAGGGTGATGTTGCGGCACATTACACTCTCTACGCTGCCGCTCAAGATATATCTGTCTACGATCGCGTCCCCAGTTTAAATGAGTGTTTGCGTAAATTCGCGCCTAATGCCTTTTATCACGAGTGGTTGGAACATTCTCAAGAGGATGACTACTGGCAGGAAATTTCGCCTCAGCGCTATTTGCAACATGTAGATCTACCGATGTTTCATATTGGCGGCTGGTTTGATACATACCTGCGCGGGACGCTGCGTTTGTACAAAGATATGGCAGAACGGAGTCAATATCGTCAGCAGTTGCTTGTGGGACCTTGGGCGCATTTACCTTGGTCGCGCAAAGTCGGTACAGTTGATTACGGGCTGGAAGCTGTCAGTCCTGTAGATGAGATGCAAATCCGTTGGTTCGATCGGTTTGTAAAGGGTTTGAATATGGGCTTAGAAGCAGAGTTACCAATCCGTTGGTTTGAGATGGGAGCTAATATGTGGCGCACTTTTCCCATAATAACTAAATCAAACCAAAAATCGTATTTTTTGTCAAGCACTGGATTGGCAAGTATTCGGGAAGACTCAGGAATGCTAAGCGAATCTTGTCCCAAATCCTATCATTCAGATGTTTTCGTTCACGACCCTTGGCGACCCGTGCCAGCGTTGGGGGGTCATGCAGTCGTACCCGCAGGATCGTTTGAGCGATCGCAAATTGATTGTCGTACTGACGTTTTGACTTATACTACCGCGCCCTTAGCGGCAGATTTGCATTTGGCGGGGGAAGTGATGGCAGAGATTTGGTGCAGTGCCGATACGCCCAGTCATGACTTGTGTGCGGTGGTTTCTGAGGTATACCCAAATGGGAGTGTCTATAACCTGACTCAGGGTTACATTCACGTTCCGTCAGGGCAAGATCGACCTTTAAAAATGTCTCTGCAAGCGACGTGTGTGTGTATTAGAAAGGGGAATGCTTTGCGGCTGAGTTTAAGTGCGGCTTGTTTTCCGGCTTATCCGATGAACCCTGGTACGGGTTCGCCTCTCGGTAGCACGCGGTTGATGGATGCTCAAGTTGTGACTTTGAGGGTTGAGTGTGGTGGCGATCGTGCTTCAAGGTTGTTGTTGCCAGTGGTAGAGTGAAATGTCACGCCAAGACGCAAAGACGCAAAGCGGCTTCTCGTAGAGTAGACGCAAAGTAAGGGCGCAAAAGGTATTTTGGTTGTGATGCGAGGTTATTAAAACCAAAGTCGTGTTTTTTGCATTTCTATTGTTACTTCTGGTTTAATATGCGTACTCCCAAGGTAGCGGGTTGGGGGAGAGATGGGGTAATTTTTTGCATTGGTTGATAGCCACGATACTGCTACTAAACAGATGTGGACAATTGAGTAAGTCATGATGAGTTCCATGTTTATCCAAATTTATTGCTGTAGGGGCGGGTTTCACCCGAAATGCCTGTAGGCAAATAGATAATCTAGGTAAACCCGCCCGTACTTTGATACGAGCGATTTTTCCCCGATTTCTCATGCCATCAGAAAGCAATTGCCGAACCGAACCTTCCAGTGAATTAATCAGAGTTGTAGTAGCGTTGCTCGATCCAAATTCGCATTTCCGCCTCGGAACTGAGAGTAGTAGATCTACGGGTTTTTGGATCGAATGCTTGCCAGTAAGCGTTACCGTTACGGTCTTTTTTACGCCAAACTTGCAATTCGTGACTGCGAGTTAAAGCCTGAATTAATTTCTCAATAATTGCCTTAAAACTCTCAAAGAGGAACAAAGATATTTTTGTTTTTTGCGTAGATAAAATTGAGGTTTTCATCATAGTAAATCTTGGAGTGAGATTTATTCACAGCAAATTTCATCAGCAAATTTCTATCTTTTTGCCTTTTGCTTTTTGCCTTTTGACTTGCTTACTTCTAGTTTTATCCTCAGCAGACAAAATTGATAAGGTACGGATTTAGAAATTTTAAATAGAACAGTTGACTCGATCTAAAACTGTTCTAGGTAAATCAAGTCAAAGTGTACCATCACAGATTCAGATGAATCATTTATCATATTCAAACAGGCTGAATTCTCATCTTTAAAAAGGATTGCATCGTGAGAATTCCTATTGAAAGACACTCATCTACGGCAGTTTATCTCCAGATCCGCGATCGCATCCGCCATCTGATTGAAACGGGTGCATTACGATCGGGGGATAAGCTTCCTTCCATTCGTACCTTGTCTGCTAGTACGCGGGTGAACAAGCTTACCGTCATCGAAGCTTACAACGTCTTAGCAGCAGAGGGATTGGTAGAAGCCCGTCAAGGATCTGGGTACTTCGTCCGTCCGGCAAAAATCGATCGCGCCGAGTCGAAGCACCAATTTGCGCCCCCCCAAGACACGATTGTTTTAGAACAACCCCCCCTACCACCACTGATTGAAGAATTTCAGGGCGGTTCGTCTTTCAATCTCTACATGAAATCGGTGCAAGCCCGTCAGCAACCAGGGACGATCGATCTCAGTAGCGGTTTTTCTTTAGCTTCTGGATTGGATGATTTACCGCGCGTTGCCCGACGTGCCGTGAAACAAATATCGGGTAGTTTATTTAACTACGATTTACCCCAAGGGCAGCTCGTACTACGGCAACAAATTGCGCGGCTATTGGTACAGCAGCACGGTTTAAATGTCACGGCGGACAATTTAATTATTACTAATGGCTCCAAACAAGGAATATTATTAGCCGTACATCACTATGTCAAACCTGGTGATTGGGTGTTGGTTGAAAGCCCAACTTGGTACGGTATGCTATCTCTGCTGTACAACATGGGTGCAAGGGTTATTGGTATACCTATGACACCCGAAGGCATAAATTTGGAGCTGTTGGAAAAAAATCTTTACACTTATCGTCCCAAGCTGATATTTACCGTTAGTACTTTACACAATCCTACAGGTCTTACCACTTCCTTAGATCATCGCCGTCAATTGTTGGCATTAGCCGAAAAATATGATTGTGTCGTACTAGAAGATAATGCTTATGAAGGACTGAACTTTGAACCCGTGCCAGTGCCAATTAAAGCATTAGATACAAGCGATCGCGTCATCTATGCTGGCACATTTTCTAAAACGATTATGCCGGGGATTCGTGTCGGTTATCTCGTTGTAACTGGAGAAGATTATCAGCCCTTAGTAGAGCGTAAATTGCATTACGATATCCACGTATCTACAGTTTCACAGGCTATTGTCAGCGAGTATTTAGCATCTGGACATTATCGCCACCATTTAGCACATTTGCAAGCCGTCCATCTTCAGAGTCGCAACGCCATGCTAAGCGCCATGCAGCGTCACTATCCTCCTGCTACTTATTGGACAATTCCCAAAGGTGGAACTTTCTTGTGGGTGCAAATGCCTGCCCACTTACCGCTAGCAGAAATTTGTCAAAAAGCATTAGCTAGAGGCGTGTTCGTTGCCGAAGGAACCCCATTTTTCCCAGGCGGACAGCAAAGTTATCCTGCTTTGCGTTTGAATTTTACCCTTCTACCAGAACAAATCGAGCAAGGGATCGCCATTTTAGGAGAAATCTTGCAGAAGTACGTTTAATCAAAATCAAATGTAGGGTAGGCAATCCCCACCTTACTAAAAATCCTCAGCAAGACAGATAAAACTTCCTATAAAGCTGTTGCAGAATTAGAATGAGATTATTAGCTCAATGTTAGAATCTACTTCACCTAATTTCTCAGGCAAATTATCAAATATTCAGAATATTCAGATTCTCACCTACCAGCCTCAGTATCAAGCAGCAATTCTCAAGCTCATCTTAAACATTCAACAACAAGAGTTTGGCTTACCAATTACTCTCAAAGACCAACGCGACTTATTAGATATTCCGAGTTTCTATCAACAAGGTAATGGTAATTTTTGGATTGCTTTAGATCGAGAAAAAGTTATTGGTACGATTGCCGCTATCGATATAGGTAATAGTCAGCTAGCTTTGAGAAAAATGTTCGTCGATTCTAAGTATCGCGGGAAAGAAATAGGCTTAGGTCAACGGCTATTAAATTCGCTTTTAAATTGGGCGCAAACAAAAAATATTTGCGACATCTATTTAGGAACAGTTGATGTTTTTCAAGCGGCGCATGAATTTTACGAAAAAAATGGGTTTATCAGAATACATCAATTAGTTTTACCTCCTAGTTTTCCCAGGATGACTGGTGATACAATGTTTTTTTGGTTGAACTTAAACAATTAACTTTTACGATCGAGTTGCTTGTATGAAACGATCCTAAAATAAAAAACTCCAACTTTATGACCAACCTTAGTACCAATTTGAATAAAGTTGCTTTATTGAGAAATACTCGAAATATTGGCATTCCAAGCGTTACTCGCGCTGCACAAATTTGCATCGACGCAGGAGCCAGTGGAATTACCGTTCATCCTCGTCCCGACGAACGACATATCAAACCTTCAGATGTTTATGAGCTAGCAGAAATGTTAACAGTTGAGTTAAACATTGAAGGTAATCCTTTTCACCCTCCATTTATGGAGATAGTTCGCCAAGTAAACCCAACTCAGTGTACTCTGGTTCCAGATACACCAGATACATTCACTTCAGATCGCGGCTGGGATTTGGTTCAAGATGAGGAAAAGTTGATACCCATTATTGACGAATTAAAATCTTTAGCAATTCGCGTCAGCCTGTTTATGGATACCGATCTAGAGCAAATTCAAATTGCTAAAAAGATTGGTAGCGATCGCATTGAATTATATACGGAACCCTATGCTACAGCTTTTCGTCATGGTATTGTAGAATCAGTTTTTCAACAATATGCTGCTGCTGCTAAACAAGCTCAAGCGATCGGTTTAGGTGTAAATGCCGGACACGACTTAAATTTACAAAACTTGGCAAAATTTTGCTCAATTCCCAATATACTTGAAGTCTCAATCGGTCATGCACTCATAGCAGATGCATTAGACATAGGACTATCAACAGCAGTAAAAGAATATCTGAAAGTGCTGTCAGAGTCAAAAATTTGAAAAAGTCAGACATCGGTTTTACCGATGTCTGACTTTTTGTCGTTGAACAAATCTATCTTTCGAGTTATTAAACTTGGTCACGCTTGCTGCAAACATAGCTTGATTTTCCAAAAATCAAGCTATGTTTGCCTCTCTCATAGCAAACATATGGAGTTTTTCTTCTGCTAGTTCTGATGCAGTCAGTCTCCTGATGGGAAAGTTACTGACAGTTTTCTCAGCAAATACTTCTGATTCAATTTCTAATTCACTTAAGTCATCACCATTTGTTTCCTCAATTCCCAACGCTTGCTGTACGATCGCTAAATTCTTCTGAATGACTTCTCCAATTGCCTTAATTTTTGTCAAACTTATGTCTTCTGGCATAGCGCACCCCGTGACTTCAGCAGATTTTGTACGTTCAACTTGTTAATAATTTTTGCTAAAACTACTAAACCATAAAGCTACTACCATTGTTTGTCTACTGACTTACAAGTTAATCTATCTAGCCACGGAGATTTACATGCAGCTTTAGAGCGATTTATAATCATTACTATAGCTTTTCTTCAATATGTTAAGTAATACCTTGGCTAAAGTCTTACAGGCGCACCAGGAGCGAGAGGTAAACCTAACAAGAGCTAGATTGCGAATAAAATCGACCAGCCAATCAGAAAAGAAATTGAATAAGGCAACATTTCTGGATTTTAGATTGTTAAGGGAGTCTCAATTCACAATCTCGAATTATTAATCTCAAGTTGCCAGACTAAATAGTCATACATTCGTTAGTAGCAATAACTATCTAATTTTTCACAATTAGTGCACAGAATCGGTCTCATGCGATACCACTACTTGTTAAACACACAAGATATCGTGCTAGTCTATACAGAAGCTCATTGTGGTGTTAATGTTACTTCAACTGTAAACAAGTGGCTAAGGATTCAAAGCAGTGGATCACATTCAAAGTTTCGGAGCTAGAAATGCAAGCGCTCGAAACATATTGTCATCAAACTCAGAGAACAAAAACTGACTTGCTGCGGGAGATGATCCGCAAGCTACCTACATATTCAGAGGACAGTCAAACCGAGTGACTTAAGGCGGCGCGCCTATTTCACTTGCTAAGCGGCGTGCCAATGAGTTTTGGCAAGCCTATCAAACTTCACCATTAAGTCCGATAGGTGAGTAATTTCTGCACAATCAGCATCCTCGGTGACATCGTTATACAAACAGTAGTAGCATTCATCGCCATAAGCTATTTGCATCGTCCAGTCACCTCTGCTGACACTATAGATAACCGCACCAGTTTCTTCATCATAATCATCATATAGAAAACCATTGTTAGCCAAAAACTGCTCTAACGCGGCTATTTGAATTGGTGTCATGTTGCTGCTGCGCTCCAATTCCGAGTTTATACTCAAGAACTTATAACTATTAACCTACAGGCGAATTCCAGAGATGGCAATTCTCGATCGATCTAGTTAGAAACACATACCCTATAACCAATCACTCATGTCACTAGCCATTTTTAGAAGAATTATTCTGCTAGCTGTCTAGCGAAATAAATTGATTCTTTTAGATAAATTTGGACTATAGGTTAAATCACTACTAAGAACAAGATACATTAAGATACACTATAATTGTTCTCGATTCCGAGCCGTAACGACCATTGTTTACAAGGTCTTTAAATAACAGCGATTAATTCACTAGATTTATGAATTTTATATTAACTCCTGCGCTCGGTTGTTAGTGTTTGGTAAGAGGTGAGAGGCGCGGGACAGCAGAAAAATAGCGAGTCTTGCAGGCGATCGCCAGTCACTAACTCACCTTCACAACTTGCAAATCGCAACCCGCCCTCTAGCGATCGCGATCGAGATTGCTATCAATAGTTAATAAAATATCGTACGGGTTCGGTGGCGCGGACGTGATTTGTATTCAGGTTGCTGTCCGCGATTCCATAGGAAATAGTCTAATTTTAAGGCAGAAACTTTATGCCCTAAGCGGCGCAACTGTGCGACTATCAACTCCGCAGCGTGAATAGTACAGGCACGGATCTCAATTTCTTCCTCAGTTCCCGCAGCAATTAATTCTTCGGCATCGATTTTTGCAGCCAAACTTTGCTCGTATTGTAAAACATTATCGACACGCAAAACGTGAGGAATGAGATTGTCAGCAAAAATTGTCAATCGTGGTAAGTCGTTGAAAAAACCAAAACTTTGATTTCCTAGTGCAATTGATAAATCGGCAGCGGTTATTTGAGCGCGTTTGTAAAATGGAACTTCTACATTGTTATATGTTTGTATATCTTGAAAATGAGGCATTTTTGCCAACAATTCTACTAAACGCTCGGCTGATGAGTCAGCCGCATTGACTAATCCTACAAAATCTCCTTCATAGCGATCGAGTAGATGTCGTCCTAATTCATTCCAGGCTGAGGCAAATAACCCCATCAACTCTCGAATTGGTGGTTTATTGAGATTTTGTGCGAAAATATTCGCACAATCTTCCGGCGTTAGGCGACAAAGTTCTCGCGCTCTAAAAGCACCACGAGTTTCAAACCGCTCTTTCAAACAGGTGGCAATGGTAAAGTATCCCGAGAGACGAGGACGTTTTTGTAGGTGGGGAAAGTAGCCAGACCCAAAGTTGATCGCATTGAGCGTGAGAATATAAGCGACTATTTCTCGCGGATCGCCAAGATAATGATAGCGGGGATCGAGTTTGGGCGAACTAGCCTGTTCTATGGGCAAAGAAGCAACATAGGCTGGAATACTTGACTCGTCAATGCGGACGTAATTTGCCCTAGCAGCGACTTCTTGCGCGGCTGCACGGACTCGATCTAGTATACCTAAACTCATCTCCACTCCCCTAACTTCATAGCATCGGCATCTTACACCAATTAATTACAAGATGCACAGACGGCATTCCTCAAGTAAATCCCACAAGTTGTGGCGGAAATTCAAATTTGCCATTTGCGCCTCGTGCAAACTCGATTACCTGAATTACAGCATCTATATTGAGCGAACCGTAAATATGAGGATATTGCTCTTCGGGTTCCGATTCTTCATATTTAATCTCAACTAGCACGCGCCGAGAATCGATACAAAGAACGATTAATTCTTGATGCTGAAAGAAAAACTTATTGGCTACTTTAACAATTTGGGCTGGCGTAGAGCAGTGAATAAACCCTTCAGTATCGAGCGTGTCACCTCGATATGTTCCTTCTCTCCGTGCTTGTTCCCATTGCGATCGCTGCGTGATGTGCAAGATAAGTTGTGGAGCAGTCGTATCTGCCTGAACTGACATGAACCTGAGCTGACATTAAATTTACTATCGTCAATATTAATCCCTACTAATTATGATAATGTTATGTTCAGTCTCGATTGGCATTTTTTTATTTTTTAGTAATGTTTGATAGCGATTTTTCATAGAAAATGAGATTTGTTTAAACTGAGTGGGGCGCGGTGTGTAGTGTGTGAAAAGAAGTAACTGAAAACTGATAACTGATAACTGATTTTAGTACAGGACAAAAGTTAATTGCTTGCGATAGTCCTTAGTTAAGGGATGGTCGTCTTCTAGTAAGCCAAAAATCGTTATCATCGCTTTGCGAGCGGCATCATTTTGATACTTGCGATCGCGCTCTACCATTGCCAATAGAATAGATAGTGCTGATTCGTAATCCCCCTTAAGAGTTAATTGAGCTGCTTGCAAATATTGTCGGTCTAAATCTGTTTCTGGTACGAGCTGTGCTGCTTGATGCTGCCACTGCATCAACTCTCGCAGCGTTCGTACTTTAGCATCGTATTCTCGACTACCAGAAGGTACTGCTGCAAGCAATTTTTCTGCCGATTCTAAACTACCAATTCCAATTAAAAACTCTGCGGCAGCGATCGCTAATTTGGGATTTTGAGGATAGAGTTCGATCAGCTCGCGGAAGCGTTGCTTGGCTGTTTCAATATTACCAGCAGCGCGATCGAGTTGGATTGCTTCTATTTCGGTATCTAAAGTAGATTTTAAGCCATATTGAGCTAGTAATTCCCGAATTTGTGCCTCTGGTAGCACGCCGACAAATCCTAGCTGCATTTGTCCTTGACTAAAAATTTTGACATCGGGAACCCCTTCCACGCGATACGCCTGCGCCAGTTCCGGGTTTTTGTCGATATCGACTTTAGCCAGGGTAAAGCTATATTCTTCTACAAGTTTTTCGAGAATTGGTTTGAGAACCTGACAAGGACCGCACCATTGAGCAAAAAAATCGACTAAAACGAGTTGTTGTTGCGATCGCTCGATAACCTCAGTGGCAAAATTATTTTGATTTGCTTCAATCGATCGTCCCATACAGTTGTCAGTTGTCAGTTATCAGTTGTCAGTTACCAGTGTAGAAGACGATACATGTAACGTCTGTACAAAGTTGTCAGAGAGTAGTTAGCCATCAACCGTTAACCATTAGCCAACAACTACCCATTACCAATTTAATCGCGACTCACTAACTTTTCTGTACCAGAGACAAAACTTTTCGCTCCTGGTTGCGCTTCTGGTTTACGAGTATACCACCATGCCCAAGCAATTAAAACTGCTTGTAACGGCAGCCTCACCCAATACATAATTGGACTATGAGGAATGCCTTCAATGACAATATCGCTGTGAGTTGCCAAATAAATGTTGGCGGGAAAAACGGCAATAAATAAAATTATCAGTCCCCAAGCCGCAGCAACGCTAATAAAGGGAATCAACAAACCAATGCCACCCAAAATTTCAAAAAAACCGCTGATATAAACTAGTTCGACGGGATTAGGCAGTTGCGGCGGAACAATCTTAGCGTATTCTAATGGTTTGAGAAAATGAGTCGTTCCTACAATAATAGTTGCTACAGCCAGAATTCCTCGGAAAATTTCTTTGCGTCGATTAGGCTGACTAGTACTTGAGTTCATAAGTAAGTCAAAAGTCAAAAGTCAAAAGTCAAAATTATGACAAGCAGTTCTCCCACGTCAGTTTTAATTATGATATTGCTGTAAATGCTTCTATCTAAAGACATAATTAGCAAACCAAATGTTTGTTAGTCACAAATAATAAATGATAAATGATAATCATTTTCTCATTAGTTGCCAATAGGAAGTAACGCGCTGTTGCCATTGTTGCCAATAAGACGCGATCGCTTCTGGTTCAAACCAAAAGACTTCTGCTGGCGTTTGGGGAATTGCGACAACAATTAAGGCGCGATTCAACTGAATTCCATAGTCGCGATAATAGTGATTGACTGCACCTAAATAAGCTGCTAGTTGCAAAGGATAATCAAATAGCCGTTCGAGGGTTCTTTTTGGTCGATCTGCTGTTTTCCATTCACAGACACAAGGTACACCTCGATAACTGGCAACGCAGTCTACAATTCCAGCATATTTCAAATCTGAGTGAAAAACTGCACCTTCAATTAATCTGACGACATCAATTTCTTGCAAGACTGGTGCGATACTCTCCCAGTAAGGACGGCTGGCTTCAGAACAAGATATATCTTCACCCTGCAAGTAACGCTGAATGTATTTGTGCGTTTGCGTACCGCGACGGCTGGCGGTGGAGGAGATTTGATTTGCGGTTTCTACACCAACACGCTGTTTCCAGTTGAATAGTCTATCTCGATCTGCTTGAGGTTTTGTGGCGTTGAGGATGGTAGAGACACTAGGAAGGCGATCGCCATTTGTACTTAAGTAATATTGCTTGCCATTCTCGCGCACGGATTTGGCATGAATGCTAGGTAACAGCTGAATCTCAGATGGCATGAGTTAAATTATTTGCAGATCGATGCTGTTTCATTTTAATCGCCTTAATCACCTCTCAATTATCCCTGTGCTTGCTTTGCACCTGTAGGCAGAAATACGGCTGAATCGTAGTAGGTGCGGAAGGCTTGTACTAATCCATTGTCAATTTCAATAATGCTGACACCTCTATAGCGTACGTCTTCACCATTGGATAAAGTCCCTTGCGATTGCCACTCCATAACCGCAGTGTTGTTATCTGCGGTGATATGGGTGAAATCAGAGTGGATGCGATCGAACACTGAGAGATACTTTTGCCAAAATCGCCGCACGCCATCCTTTCCCTTGAGTGGTTCTACCATTGCTAGGTTAGTCGCTGCTGCATCCTCGGCAAACATTTCAACTAATGGTTCTACATCGCCACTAGCTTCGATTTGCTGAAGCGTCTGCATGAAGCGATCGGCAATTTCACTCGTCATTTCGCTGAACTCCTATAACTTCCGTTCTAAAATTATTAATTTTTGTCAAGGCAGCTACCTCTATCTGTAGAGACATCAGGAAGTCAAAAGTCAAAAGTTGAAAGTTAAAAGTCAGAACAATAAAGGTCAAAACAATAAAGCCTAGCTACGGTATGAAGCTAGGCAAAACGTTCTTATGCTTTTGTAGTGAAGACAAAGCGAAATTGTGGAGGAAGAAATTTTCTTCCTCCCTGATGACTTATCCCTCTAAATTAACTTTGACAACTTTATTTTTTTCTGCCGTAGTCTTAGGGAGAGTCAAATTCAAAATTCCATCTTTATATTCTGCAGTAACGTTGGTGTTTTGAATCCGTGCTGGCAAAGGAATGACACGCTGAAACTTACCGTAGTAAAATTCGCTGCGAGTCTTGCCGTTTTCTTCCTGCTTAGTTTCAGACTTGCGATCGCCACTAACGTAAACAGCAGCTTCTGTAACTTGCACGTCTAAATCTTTCGCTTCCATTCCAGGTACTTCTAGTTTGAGGTAGACGGCATCTTCAGTTTCAGAAATTTCTGCGGCTGGCATTTTAACGATGTTACCATTCGCTACAGAATTAGATGCCAATGAATCTTCAAATAAGCGATCGATTTGACGTTGCAGAGTATTCATTTCTTGCCAAGGATTCCAGCGAACTAATACCATAACTACACCTTAATTAATTGCTTTGAGTTTGTTTTCCGTGTTCTTGCTTCTTATCTTACTGATGTAGAAAGTTCGAGGAAATTCGGTTTTTATGAATGCTGAAATGATGATTACCGAACTGAAAGTATCAGTTGAAAGTTAGGTAAAAGTTTGTACGGATATCTGCAATATTGGGAGTACGGGAAACCTAACCTAGTTCGACGCTTCGACTATCCCAGTTTCGGTTTTTCAATTATTTTTGGATTTCAAAACAACAACACCCAAGCATCTACTTGCTTAGCGATTTCCTCATGTTTGTAATCCTATCTGGGGTTGCACCGATCACAATTCCTGTTCAGAGAAAGGTTAGATCGTCGGTTACATTGCCCTCTGTTTTCAACTAGGAGGAAATATCAGCGTTCGAGTTGGGTGTTGCTGTCGGTCGGTCGGACAGATAGTAAAACAGCTTCTTTTACCTCTTAACTCAGTTGATCTATTGGACTTTTGGCTGTTTATCTGCCACAGAAGCTATAGAAAGCTTCTATTTGTAAGATACTACTAACGACTGGAAAAATACATTTCCTGCAACTAATCTTCACTAATTTCAGTTATCAGTTATGATTTATCAGCAAGTGAGGGTGAAACGATGCTCGCCAACTTTCATCTCAGTTCCCAGTACGGGTAGGACGAGATAAAAATCGCCACCGTGCGCTCGGTACAATACGGCGCGATCGAGATCGATTGTACTCGCGTTTGTGCGTGCAGCGTGGCTCCACGGCTCATGAAATAATAACCAACTACCACACACCAGGCTGTTCAAACTGTTATTTCTGAGATTGTGGCAAAACGCAAACTCTTTTAAACTGCACTCTTATCGAGTATTTATTTGCGTTCTGGAAGCAATTCATGAGCAACGAGAGCGAGTACATTAGAGAAACTGAAGCCACGCGGGTAAGAATTCTCAGCGAAGCACTACCCTACATTCAAAAATTTGCCGGACGAGTCGTCGTCGTCAAGTATGGCGGCGCAGCGATGAAAGAAAGCTCCCTAAAAGATAAAGTTATTCGCGATATCGTGTTTTTAACTTCTGTGGGAGTGCGCCTTGTCGTAGTTCACGGCGGGGGTCCAGAAATTAATAGTTGGTTAGATAAACTCGGCATTGAACCGCAATTCAAGCACGGACTGCGGGTAACGGATGCGCCGACAATGGACGTGGTAGAAATGGTGTTAGTTGGCAGGGTGAACAAGGAATTAGTTTCTCTGATCAACCGTGCTGGTGGTTCTGCAATTGGGCTATGCGGTAAAGATGCTAATTTAATTAAAGCCCGTCCTGAAGGTCGTGAGGGGATTGGCTTCGTAGGAGAAGTTACGAGTATGGATGTGCGGCTGTTAAATTCCCTACTCAAAGAAGGTTATATCCCGGTCGTATCCAGCGTAGCAGCAGACGAAAACGGACAGGCATACAACATTAATGCCGATACTGTAGCGGGGGAACTCGCCGCAGCCCTGGGAGCAGAAAAATTGATTTTATTGACAGATACAGCCGGAATTCTCAAGGACTACAAAGATCCTTCAACGCTACTACCTAGATTGGATATTCAAGAGGCGCGAGATTTAATCGCTGCTGGTGTTGTCGGCGGCGGGATGATTCCCAAAGTTAAATGCTGCGTGCGATCGCTCGCCCAAGGAGTACGTGCAGCTCACATTATCGATGGTCGCATCCCCCACGCCCTTCTACTAGAAGTATTCACCGACGTAGGTATCGGTTCGATGATCGTTGCTTCCGAATATACTTACTAAATTGCAGGCGATCGCTCGTGCGATCGTCTCAGTTTACTGTTTGACACTGCGCGATCGCCAACAGCCTACCTGTAAGGATCGAGTCCATTTGGGATTGGAGGAGCAGGTATAACTTCTACAGCACGTACTCTTGGATACCCTACTTCATTTGGATATCGATCGTGTGGATATCGGTCATACGAACGATCGACATTGATAATCGTGATATTTTGGTCTCTACTAGGAGCAGAATCGGGATAGCGATCGAAGTAGCGATCGGATCGTCTAGGAGTCATCCCGGTTGCTGGATTAACTGGAATGGGTGAGGGAATAGGACTACCGTAGATATAGGGGGCAGACTGTGGCTGGTTCCTTCGGTGATAGTTACCATGAGGATAGTACCCACCACCATTGATAATAATCGTAGATTGGGCAGATGCGGGTATTGGATTGAGAAATGCTATTCCCAATGGTAAAAGCGCAGCAGTTGAGCAAGCCATGCTACTCCATCTGACCCAGCTGATATATTTCCGTACAATATGTTTGTCTGAAATATATTTGTGTGAAACCTCGGTGATTTTTTTCATATCCAGAACCTAAGATTTTTGGTAGCGCTTAATGTCCAAGCGCGAGCGGCAGTCTAAACACTCTGATGCTGCGTTGTTGCCTCTATGTTCCCGATATTTCAGCCCACTATCTAAAATTTTAGACAATTATGGCGATCGATGTTGCGTAAAATTGTTACTTAAGTCAGATGTCGTTAAGCTGCCCATGAGTGACACAATCGAGAAAGAGAGATTCATGCAATCAAACGTGAGTTCCCAATCCCAAGAAATTGTCAAGACTGAGTACAAAGCAGGGTTAGCAACTTTTGAGCGGGGACAGTACCGCCAAGCCGTACAACACTTAGAAAAGGCTAGCGCTTTATCTAACCGTAATAGTCGCCAGGGTGGTGAAGTGCAGCTATGGCTAGTCAATGCTTACGAAGCTGCCGGACAAAGACAAGAGGCGATCGCTTTATGCGAACAGCTCAAACGCCACCCCCACTATGAAATTAATAAGCAAGGACGGCGGTTACTGTATATTCTGCAAGCACCACAATTGCAACGCCCCGCCGAATGGATGACTCAAATCCCCGATCTGGGCGCAATATCAGATAATGAGTCGCAAATAAAACTGAGCATCAAGAGCGATAATCGCAAGCGATCGCCCCAGCCAGAACCAACACGCGAAATCGAAGACCTGAGCAAAATCAACACGAAAGATAATCGTTTTATCATTGTTGCCCTATTCGCGATCGCCCTAACCCTTGGTGCATTGATTTGGTGGGGACTATAGAATGCTGGGTTAAAATGCTAATTTTTTGGGGTAGGAAAGCTCTTTTTTGGAATATCTTGAAGTTCTTCGTCTGCCAAGCTCGAAAAAGCCCATTCAATTTGAGCGCACAGTCCATCAAGATCGGGAAATAGTGTTGCTGAATTAACCTCCAAACGATCCAATTGAAAGCGAATGTTGGCAAACGTATTAGAGGGAATGATTATTTTTACTAGACGAGATGCATAGGATGAATCATTTTCTAAAGCAACAAACTTCTCTTGTTCTAGATTGAAATAATGAACGGTAAACCAACCAAATTGTGCTTGAATGCGAGACGCAACCAATTTGCCTCTCAACAAATAAACTCTACTGATGCTGGTTGGATCTGCTTGCTTTGAGGGTACAGCATAATCATCAGCATCAGGATAAAATAGCCACACTACGCCGGACTCGTTCTCAGCAGGTGGTTTGCAGACACAAAACCAGAGAGCAGCTAGGGGATTAAGACTCCAGTCTAGCAATCTCGTTGCTAGCCCGTGGTGCTGCATGATTGTCAGCCAGTCCCAATCATTATTGGGGTGCTGCTCAAGCAGAGGAAGACTTCTGAGTTTAAAAACTTCGAGCATCTCCCGTTCTGCTTGAAGAATAGGTAAGTAAGTTGTGAGGCGAGCGATTTTCGGTAACAGGCTCCGATCGCGTCGCTGACCACGGTAAACGGCACGTCTTCCACAGTTAACATCCGAAAGACGCTCTATATATTCGGAGACAGTATGGATGGTGATTTCTTGCATAGATCCTTCCCTACGACTTCTAACTTCTCATGGGTGTCTTATGGAGCGAGTAAAAATACTATGTCATCATGCGACAAGCAATGATGATATCAATAGTAAATAAGAGCGATAACTTGGTTGAGCTTCGCGCCAGAGTATTCGGAGGGGTGTCTGTGAAACTATCGATCTTGACCGCATCAGTGAAAAAAATTATCGGACAGTTGCGCCTATTAGGAATCGTGCTGTTGTCGTCTTTATTGCTTTCTAGCTGCGTCCAATATCAAGTCGGAGTGAATTTTGACAGCCCAAATTATGGCGAAATCGTGCAACACATCCAGCTAGACGAACGGCTGATGAGTTTGAGTGGCGATTCGGTAAAGACATGGTTAGACAGCATCGAACGTCGCGCCAAGCAACTGCACGGAAAAGCGAAGCGGCGATCGGATCGAGAAGTCACGGTCACAATTCCGTTTAAAAATGGGGCGGACTTAGCAGAAAAATTCAATGCATTTTTTCATTACATTGACAAGGAAAATCCAAATAAGTTAACAGAAACGAACTTGCCACCAATTGATTCTCAATTGAGTTTGAAGCAAAATAATTTTTTATTGTTAGTGAGAAATCGGTTGAGTTTCGACTTAGACTTGCGATCGCTCTCCCTAATTTCCACAAACACTAATCTCGCGATTAACCCCAGTTCGATCTTAGATTTTGAATTCAGCCTCAACGCCCCTTGGGGAGGACGCAGCATCGAAAAGGCAGAAAACGCCATTTCCGCCAAGAAACAGGGCGATCGGTTGATATGGCAACTGCAACCAGGACAAATCAATCATATAGAAACTATTTTCTGGCTCCCCAGTCCCCTGGGAATTGGCACAATTTTCATCATTTTATTCATTGCTTTAGGGGTTTATTTACGCGATCGCACTGCGCCAACTTTAGGAGGGAGTAGGGAGCGCACGAGCAGGGAGTAGGGAACAAAGAGCAGTATAGAAGAGACGTTACGTGTAACGTCTCTTCTATACTCTAAGGAGACAACCGCTCGATCGCCCAACTACCGTTTTCTAGCAGGCGATAGCGGAGGCGATCGTGCAATCTACTCGGTCTACCTTGCCAAAACTCAATTGCGTTAGGAATGACGCGAAAACCTCCCCAGTGTGGCGGACGGGGAATTTCTCGATTTTCATACTTGGTTTGCAATTCTTGCAAGCGCTGTTCTAAAGCTGCGCGACTTTCCACCACTTGACTTTGCTCGGAAGCCCAGGCTCCCAAGCGGCTATTTAACGGACGGCTGCGATAATATTCATCTGACTCTTGGGCTGAAACTTGTTCTACCCGCCCTTCAATCCGCACTTGGCGTTCGAGTTCCGCCCACCAAAAAACTAGCGCTGCATGGGGATTGGCTGTCAGTTCTTGCCCCTTATGACTTTGATAATTGGTATAAAAAACGAAACCGCGTTCGTCAAAACCCTTGAGCAAGACAATTCGAGCCGAAGGTATACCATCAGTCGTAGCAGTGGCTAAGGTCATAGCATTTGGTTCGGGAATTTGAGCTGATAGGGCGCGATCGAACCAAATTTGAAATTGACGCAAAGGATTCGGAGCGACATCAGTTTCCCGCAAACCTTCAAGTTGATAATCTATGCGAAGATCGGCAACGTTAGGATTCATAGTTTTAGCGACTGTAATGGGTAATGGGTAATGGGTAGATCGCAAATGACCAATGACTAATGACTAATCCTGCCATACCTTAGTTTTGATAGTTGATAGGGAGTAACTTACAAATAACCAATGACCAATGACCAATGACCAATAACTAATTTGCCTTCTCAAGCGTGTAACGACAAATTACAATTAAAGTTGAAGTACTAAACCATTGTGGTTAAAAATCTATGACACCTTCTTTAATGAATTTCTTTTACAGTCTGCTAGCAGGTTTGGCAATTGTGGTGATCCCAGTTACAGTTGGTTTGATCTTTATTAGCCAACAAGACAAGATTCAACGTTCATAAGAGGGAGCAGGGAGCAGGGAGTAGGGAAAAGTATCTAACCCCTAATCTCTAACTCCTAACTCCCAATCCCTCATCTACCCAGCAACCTTTGACGATCTTCTAGTTGACTCGCTAGGCTAGACATACTTGAGAGAACGAAAATGGTCAACTTCAACTTTAACTTTGCGAGTATTTCGGGCATTGTCTTAGCTGTAGCTGGGGCAGCGCTATATTTCCTCCGCAACTTTCGCCCTGGATTGGCGCGAGATCACGACATTTTTTTTGCCGCAATCGGTTTAGTCTGTGGTTTCGTTCTAATTTTTCAAGGTTGGCGGTATGACCCAATTATGCAATTCGGTCAACTGCTGCTGACAGGAGGAACAATATTTTTTGCTGTAGAAAGCGTGAGGCTGCGGAGCGTAGCTACAGAACAAGCTCGACGCAATACTCGAATTGTAGACGAAGAAAGACCCGTCAGCTCTGCATATCAATACGAAGCAGAGTTAGACGAATACGATCCTTTAGAGGAAGAACGCACGATCCCACGGCGGATTCGAGGGAGCAGAGATGGACGTTCCACGCGCACGGACGATTACGATCGCGAGGATGAAATCCCCCGACGCTATCGCCGCGATGAGGAAGAACCACCCCGCCGCTCGTCAAGCCGTAGCGCGACTGAGAGAATTGCACCCGCCGACCGGACTCGTACTAGCACCAGCAAGCGACGTTCTCGTCCAGAATCTCGTCCCCTACCACCAGACACAGGGGAGGAAGATTGGAATGACTCTTCTCAGGCAACAACAGAAGATGACTGGGAAGAAAAAGTGACTCGTACCAGCAAGCCGCCTCGCTCCGGTAGTAATGGCTCTAGGCGTGCGGAACAAGCGGATACAGAAGTGTCATCTAGACCGAGAAAACGTCGTCCGCCTCAAAATTCAGTGTACGGTCAGGATGATGTCCAAGTTCCAGCTTCCGATTATGTCGATTACAAGCCAATCGAGCGGTTTGACGACGATCGCGATAATTCAGCTAATTTTGACGAGCCATAGTTTCGCGCGGATGGCGACAGCATAGATGAACAAATCTACGCTGAGACAGTTGCTGAAGTGGCTGTGTTGGGCGGTCGGTATATGTATCTTAAGTTTGGCGCTCGCAGCATGTAGTCCCAGCGAGCGCCGAGTTTGTTTGTCAGGGTTCCTGAATAGCCCCTATAGCGACGAGCAACCAGCCTTGAGCGGTGATGGGCGTTGGTTAGCGTATGTCTCGAATCGCGATGGCAAGCACCGTTTACTGTTATACGATCTACAAGATCGCTGCCTAGTTTCTCTACCGCACATTCCCGCCGCAGCGATCGCAGAACATCCGAGCTTGAGTTATACGGGGCGCTATTTAACTTATTTAACTGGCGATCGCGGTAAAATTGTTTTGACACTGTACGATCGCGCTACACAACAGACACAGACTGTCAGCCAATGGTATCAGGCATGGGTGCGCAACCCCAGCATCAGTCCTGACGGGCGTTACATTGCCTTTGAAAGCAGTAAAAGCGGGCAATGGGATATCGAAATCCTGGATCGAGGCGATCGCGTTGAGTTGGATATTCCAGATGGTACGATGACAGTTGTTAGGGAGCAGGGAGCAGGGAGTCGGGAGCAGTGACCAGTTATCAGCGACCAGTAAAGAGTGACTAGTGACTGGTGGCTAGTGGCTAGAATTATTTCCCCCTTATCCCCCTTGTCTCCCTTGTCTCCCTTGTCTTCCTCGCTCCTTGTCTCCCTTGTCCCCCTTGTCTATCTGTTTCTCTCTATTTATATTGCTCCTAGTTAGTTTCCTGAGTGGCTGTAGCGGCTCTCCCCATCTTTTAAGCTATCCCTTCGATCCAGGCGGACGCAGCCTCAACAGTCCCGCAGCAGAATTGTCTCCGCGCGTTGCAGGTGAATATGTAGTGTTTACATCCGATCGCTTCGGGCGACAAGATGTTTATTTATTCAATTTAAAAACGAGTAGCCTCGTCAATTTACCAGGATTAAACTCTGTTGATGCGATCGCCTCCGATCCCGATTTATCAGCCGATGGTCGCTATATTGTTTTCACTGGCAGCAGGCGAGGTCAAGTTGGTATTTTTCTCTACGATCGCGAAACTCGCCAGCTCAGGAATTTAACGGCAAATTTAGCAGCAGAAGTACGCCACCCTACCATCAGCAAAGATGGCAACAGGATTGCCTTTGAATCGAGCGCTAACGGTCAATGGGATATTTTAGTTTGCGATCGCGCTGGCAACCTAATTAACGTGCCGATGAACCCGCAGTGAACAGTTATCAGTGGAGAGTGGGGAGTGAGGAGTGAGGAGTGAGGGGTAAGAGAGTGGTGCATGTTTTAATTGCGACTTGCGAATGCGCGACTTGCGACTTGTCTTGCTCCCTCAGCAACCTTGCGCTCCCTCAACTCTTTTATCCCCTTATACCCCTTGTCTTCGAGAGTCTCCCTCACTCCTCGCTCCTTCTTGTCTCACAGCTTCAATCAGAGATCTCACCTCTGCCACGCCTTCAGAAGGCTCGAATTTGAGGGGGAATTTGCCGCGTCCGAGCATTCGCAATCCTAAAGGTCCTAAACTGAGTAAGCCCCTGAGATCTCGCAGGTAATTCGAGACAACGTGCAGTCCAAACTTACGCTCGTCGATCCAGCCACCTTCTTTGACTAACTCGACTAAAACTTTACGGTGGCGAATGGAACGGCTATCGGCAGCATCTTTTAATGGTAAAATTTCCTGTTTAATCTGACTGATGCGATCCATCGGTGCAACATCCATTGGACAAACAGTGTTGCAGTAATAACAACGAGTGCAGCCCCAAACGCCTTGGGTTCCTTGGTTATACTTTTCTAACCGAGTTGCGGTTTCAGCATCGCGAGTATCTGCTACCATTCGGTATGCTTTGGCTAAAGCATGAGGACCGACAAAATCTGGATTGATTTCGCGAGCATTGCATTCAGAATAACAAGCACCACACATAATACAGTTACCCGTTCGATCTAATTGCGATCGCTCTGCTGGTGATTGCAAAAACTCCCGTTCTGGGATTTTTCTTGCCCCCGTGCTGACATAGGGATCGACTGCTTCTAGATGATTCCAAAAACTCTTCATATCTACTACCAGATCTTTGATGACTGGCATATTCCCCAAAGGAGAGATAATGATTTCTGGTGTCTTAACATCTCTATTCCTGCTCTCACCCGTGCTTAATTGCAGTCGGCTGACTTCGCTACCAATATTTTCTTTACAGGCTAAAGCTGAGCGACCGTTAATTCGCATTCCACAACTACCACAAATAGTATTGCGACAATTTTTACGAAATGCTAAGCTACCATCTTGCTCCCACTTAATCCGATTTAAGCAGTCTAAGATTGTATTTCCTGGTTCTACCTCTAGCTGATAAGACTGAACCCGAGGCGCGGAATTTTCTGATTGTCGGACGATTTTAAATAGAACTTGCATTGCCATCAACTAAATTTTGTAAATAGGAGCGATCGCGCTGATAAATCGTTGTTAACGCTACTTGACATTTAATCCATCCTTTCAAAGGAGATTTTGCTGTCTGGTTAGTTAAATTACTGCTCTGTAGTCGATCGCGCTGGAACTGCTTCTAGTGTAGAACGATCGACCTAAATCTGGTGGAGTTTATCTAGCACCAGGGTCAAGTTTCAGGTTTGTCAACCCCTTTTTTAAAAAAATATATTTCCCCTCTTTGTGGGCGCATGAGTCGCTGGTGCTAAAGAAATGAAGCTAGAGCAATTTCGTACTCATAAAGGTCAGGGATTTTAGATTGATACCAATTTTATCTGCTCTGACAACAGATCCGATTCCCTGACCGCTCTGATGATTTCGGGACTAGGCAGATCTCTTTTCTCGCCATAAATCAGTAAAAAGGGATGACCTCTTTGCTCCGATTTTACCTGTCTCGATCGAAATTTTTTTGGTTCTTTACAGTGAAAGCTAAGCGCTTGCAACCATTTTTGGGGGTTAGATTCTGCTATGCCTAACCAAATAGTCCCCTTATGGCTAGCCTTTAGTTCAGTCCGCTACAGAAATGGGAAAAATTATTGATGTTTGTTGCATTTCCCAGTTAGAGTCCGAGGAGTGTCTGCTTGACTAAAAAACTTCGATGCTAGCGATCGAAGATTGTATATTTGGTAAGGTTGGTTAAAAAATTAAGATTAAATTTGCAAAGTTGAATTTAAAATGGGTAGTATCTAATTATGGAAAAAATTTTTGGAGAACAGGAGAGATTTGGACATACTTCTTCTATAAAATAAGAGATTAGCTACTTGGCAATTAGCCAGAGCAGTCGGCGATCGAAGATCGCATGTCAGTGGCAAATCAACAGCCTACAACTGACAAAGTGTAACTGATGACTGAAAAAATCGCACAAACAATGTGCGACTAGCAAAGAGCAACTTGACGATAGACAAAAAGCAAACAGCCAAGTCAATATCTGTCAAGCAAACTTTACCCACTTTGGAGAACGTAAGGATATTTGGAGCGTGAGTACTGAAACTGCAACCCATCCATTAACTGGAAAAGCATTGCTGCAAAAGGTAAAAGAACTTTCTAACTTACCTAGACGAGAAAGAGCAAAAGCCTGTGGCTATTATACGGTCACAAAAAACAGCCAAACTCGCGTCAATTTAACCGATTTTTATGATGCCTTACTCGCAGCAAGGGGCATTCCTCTAAGTCCTGAAGGACCAAAAGATGGTCGCGGACGGGAACCAACCTATCGCGTCAGCGTACACAAAAACGGTCAAATTGTAATTGGTGCTACTTACACCGAAGCAATGGGCTTAAAGCCAGGTGATGAATTTGAGATTAAATTAGGTTACAAACACATTCACCTAATTCAACTCGATAGCGATAAAAGTAGAGACGATAACTTAGACGATGAAGACGACGAATAAAAATGGTCGTTGGTCAATCATCATTGGTTAACCACCAGCAATCGATGGCAAGTGACCGATGACAAATTCTATCTGAGGCGTGCTAATCGCGGATCGTATAACTGCCAAATCTTAATGTCATTCCAGACAATTGCACCTGTATCGATGATACAGGTGACAGAATTTTTTCTAGTATGGACTGCTTGCTGGCTACCATTAGCAATTGGTTGCGCGATCGCAATTAAATGGCGACCGTCTCAACCAATTACAAGTGGACAAAAATTACCACTGCTTGCCTCACTTTACGCGATCGCGCCCTTGATTTTATGGCAAGCCAGCCAGATTTTGGCAGTACCTTTTACTGATTGGGGTTTCACCTGGAATTGGCATCTGTTAATTTCTAGTGGTGGGGGTTTTGTAATTGGCGCGATCGGCATTACTAGTTTATTTGCCGGACAAATAGCTCTTGGTTGGGTGAAATGGCAGCAATCCGAACCAAGAAAATCTAGACAAATTGCATCAGTTGTGCTGCTAACTTTACTATTAGCAGTGTGGATTAGCGGCACGGAAGAATTAATTTTTCGCGGCTTCGTTTTCACTCAATTAGAACGCGACTTTTATTTAGGCTGGGCATCTGCAATTTCCAGTCTAATTTTTGCTTTGTTACATCTAGTTTGGGAGCAAAAAGAAACATTGCCACAATTGCCTGGACTGTGGTTAATGGGTATGGTGTTGGTACTTGCCCGTTGGGTAGACAATGGAAGTTTGGGCTTAGCGTGGGGACTTCATGCGGGTTGGGTATGGGCGATCGCGTGTTTGGATACCTTACAAGTCGTAGTATATACGGGTAATGCAGCAGAATGGGTTACGGGGAAATATGGCAAGCCTTTGGCTGGTGTTGTAGGGTTACTATTTTTACTCGCAACAGGTACGGTTATTTGGTTATACCGAGTTTTTTACGCTTAAATAAAAGCGCGATCGCCTCATGAAACATCTCTACGAAAAAGATTTTTATGCTTGGACGCAAGCCACTGCTAAAGCACTGAAGGCAAAGAATTTTGATGCAGTTGACTGGGATAATCTGATTGAGGAAGTAGAAAGCTTGGGCAGGCGAGAGAGACAAGAACTGAGAAATCGTTTGGGAGTGTTAATCGGACATCTACTGAAATGGCAGTATCAACCCCAGCATCGAGGTAATAGCTGGCTAGCCACAATTAAAGAACAGCGCCAGCAGATTCTATTGTTAATGAATGAAAACCCTAGCCTAAAAAGCTATTTAGATGAAGCAGTGGCGATCGGTTATTCTAGTGGCATTAACTTAGCAGTTAAAGAGGCGGAGTTGCCATACGAGGTTTTTCCACCTGTGTGTCCTTACAGCTTGGTGCAAGTGTTAGATGCTGAGTTTTTCCCAGCCTGAAAACCGAGATGAGAAATGCAGGTAAAAGCTTTGAAATTATGGGGTTTGGGATTATTGCTGAGTGCTATGGTCAATTTTTTATGTCACGCATCAGCCGTAGGCAAAGCGTAGCGTTAGACGCAAAGGCGCGAAGAAGATCGCTAAAGATGTTTAGCAGTGATAATTGTAACTGGATTCAGAGGGGCAAAGCGGGTGAGTTGCGCTATGGGTACGGAGCGGGAGAGTTGGACTTGCAATAGTTGGTATTCCCAGCTATTTTGATGCTTGAACCAGTCTAGAGCTGTGCTGAGGTGTTCTAGGGTAGCAAGAGCAATGACTAAAACTCCGCCAGAAGATAAGCAGGAACAGGTTTCTAGAATAGAGGCTAAGTTACCACTGCTACCACCGATAAAAACGCGATCGCATCTAGGAAGATTTTGTAAAATCTCTGGAGCAGTACCGTGGATGGACGTAACGTTTTTTACGCCGAATCGTTGGCAGTTTTGAGCAATTAACGCGCTACCAGCTGCCGTTTTTTCAATTGCGTAAATTTTACTAGTAGGAAATAAACGAGCAATTTCAATCGAAACCGAACCAGTTCCCGCCCCAATATCCCAAACAATTTGTTCGGGTTGCAGCGCCAGTTCGCCTAAAATCAAGAGGCGTACTTCTCGTTTTGTCATCAATCCTGGGCGATCGCTAAAACTCAGAAATAAACGATCTGGTATCCCTAGTTGCGGTAAGCTGGCTAAGTTCAGTTGCAGTTCTGGCTCGGATTGGCGGAGTAAGACAACAATATTTAAAGGTGCAAAAGACAGATTGTTTGTAGAAACGTTACAGTTAATCTCTCGACATACTTCGTCCTCGCTACCCAAATTTTCGCATACCCAAAATTTGTATCGAGCGAGTAAATCTAGCGATACTAATAGACGCGCGATCGCATGAGGGTTATTTGTTTTATCCGTCAATACGGCAATCTTCTCTACCCCTTGCTGCAACGCCTGAATTAATTCATCTAGCGATCGCCCGTGAGCGCTGATTGCTCTAGCATCTTGCCAGGGAACTTTGAGCCGATTAAATGCTAACTGTATTGAGCTGAGGTGAGGATGAAAAGTTAGTTGTTCTGGTGGGAGTTCTGCAAGTAGCAATCGCCCTAAACCAAAAAATAACGGATCGCCCGATACTAAAATTACAATACCATCTTTCCCATCTGCTAAATAACGGCGAATTTGAGCGATCGCTGCGATGAAATCTCCTAGTATCAGGCGTGGTGCTGGGTGGTGTGGGAAGTAATTTAAATGGCGATCGCTCCCTACAAGTAATTTTGCCTCCACAACCAATTGACGTAATGAATCAACCAGTCCCTCAGTTCCATCTAATCCAATGCCAATTACGTGTATTGGTGTCATTTGTTAGTTATCAGTTGACAGCGATCGGCGATCGGTAGAAAGTGTTGCGTAGCGCGGGAAATACTGACGACTTACCACTGACGATTTACGACTTACGACTCCCGTTCTAACGCCAACATAATTAAAGCATTTAAGATCGCAGCAGCGACGGAGGAACCTCCTTTGCGTCCTTCTACACGAATTTGATTGACTGGGGAGCGAGCTAAAGCAGCCTTAGATTCAACGACTGAGATAAAACCTACTGGCGCACCAATTACCAAAGCTGGTAGCACACTGGCGCTTTCTAATTCTTGACATAAAGCTAAAAGCGCTGTAGGAGCATTACCGATCGCAAAAATTGCTGTAGGAAACTTTTCATAAGACTGGATTAATCCTGTTTCCGTGCGGGTTTTGCCTGGGAGAGCTACTTCAACTCCTTCTACAGCACTAATGAGTGGGTTATCAAAAGTTTTTCTGAGCAAACTCACTACACCCTGTTTCACCATACCGACATCAGTAATAATCGGCACGCGATCGCGAATTGCCTGAATTCCTGCGTCAATGGCGTTGGGACTAAAACGAATCAAATGCTGAAACTCAAAATCAGCCGTACTATGAATTACCCGTCTGACGATCGCATACTCAGCCGGACTAAATTTATCTTTATACGTGCCAATTTCGCGATCGATAACCGCAAAACTCTGCGTCATGATGGGATGGATAGGGAAGTTCACAGTTATCAGTTATCAGTTATCAGTTGTCAGTGTACAGACGTTATATGTAACGTCTGTACAAAACTAGTTCCACCATAAAACAAGTTTACTCCACTGAAACTATACTTCTCATTTGAGTTAGTCAATCTACGGCGATCGAGATGCTAGAGTATGTCAGTTGTCAGTTATCAGTTATCAGGGAGCAGGGAGCTTCTGAGCAGTTACTTACCGACTTACGACTTACGAATTACGACTTACTAACCGTGCCAATCTACTTCTACTGGGGTGAGGATGAGTTTTCGTTGCAACAAGCAGTTAATAGCTTGCGCGATCGCTACCTCGATCCAAATTGGATGAGTTTTAACTACACGCAAATTCCGCTTACACAACCAGACGCTGTAATTCAGGGACTCAATCAAGCGATGACACCACCATTTGGGATGGGTAGTCGTCTTGTTTGGCTGGTGGATACAACTGTCTGCCAAAATTGTACGGATGACTTGTTGGCTGAACTAAAACGCACCCTACCAGCTATTCCCGAGACTTCAGTTTTGTTACTGACAAGTCGCAATAAACCGGATGGCAGGCTGAAATCGACTAAACTTTTGCAAGAATATGCCAAGGTGCAGGAATTTGCGCTGATTCCACCGTGGAAAACCGATTTACTGCTTCAACAGGTACGACAAGCCGCCCAAAGTTTAAGGGTGAAGCTAACTCCCAGTGCAGTAGAAGCGATCGTTGAATCTGTAGGGAACGATACGCGGCTGCTTTATAACGAACTGGAAAAGCTCAAACTCTATGCAGGTGAGAATTCTTCACCTATAGACGAGAGTATTGTAGCAGACTTGGTTAAAGTCAATACTCAAAATAGTTTAAAGCTAGCAGAAGCAATTCGTCAGGGAGATACAGACAAATCTTTGATCCTTATCGGGCAGTTGATCGGTCGCAACGAACCCGTACTCAAAATCGTGGCGACGTTGATCGGACAGTTTCGGACTTGGCTATGGGTGAAGCTAATGTTAGAACGAGGCGAAAACTCGGAACAACAGATCGCTCAAGCAGCAGAAATTAGCAATCCTAAACGAGTATTTATTCTCAAGCGAGAAGTGATGCAGATTTCTATACAGCAACTGATCGCTGCTTTACCCGTCTTGCTGGAATTAGAAGTGAGCTTGAAACAAGGTGCAGAACAAATAACGACGTTGCAAACAAAAGCGATCGCGCTTTGCCAGATTTTTTCATCATCTAACAGCTAGCTGTAAGCTGGAATAAAGCGCAGGGAGAAATGGCTGGAACTTCTAACTCTTAAAATGATTCAAAAGAACTGATGCCTCCGGTATGACATTTTCTGCCAACATAAAATATGACTAAATTTTGCTATCTCTATTTACTGACCAACTTCAACCGGATGTTATCGCGATCGCTGCTTATTGGCGCAATTAGCGCGTTGAGTGTAGTTGCTGGACTACCCGATCTGCACAACTTCAGCAATTTCAACTTCAGCACTGCCGCATCTGCCCAAGACTTCAGCGAAGCAGAAGTTAACAATTATGCTAGAGCTGTTTTGGAGGCAGAACCAGTCCGCCAAACGGCTTTAACCGATCTCAAACAAAGTATGGGTTCTGAAGAGTTACCCCGCATTGCGTGCGATCGCGAAGATAGCATCTCTAACCTACCAGATAACGCTCGCAGTATTGCCAAAGGATATTGCTCGCAGTATGAATCAATTGTGAAAAAATACTTTAGTTCTTTTGAAGAATTTAATCAAATTACCAAAACAGTCCAAAATAATCCCGATTTAAGACAGCGAATTCAAAATGAAATGCTGCGACTACAAGGTAATCCTTAACGAAGTCGTAATTCGTAATTCGTAATTCGTAATTCGCAAGTAGAGAATTAACTGCTCCCTGCTCCCTGCTCCCTAATAACTGAATGTTAACTATAACCGATCGCTTACCAGCTATTAACAGTGCTGTCAATGCTTTTACCTTGGTGCTGACGGCGGAGGAACGTACGAAAAGCCGCCATCGCTTTGAAACTGAGGAAGGAGAAACGGTATTTTTACGTTTACCCAGAGGAACGGTGTTGCGGGATGGAGATATGCTGCGATCGGATAATGGCGAATATTTGATTTTAGTCAAGGCAAAATCAGAACTAGTCTTGACGGTCACAGCAGCCACATCCTTAGATTTACTTAGGGCTGCATATCATTTGGGTAATCGTCACGTACCCCTAGAAATTGGTACTACCTACCTCCGCTTATCTCCCGATCCAGTTTTACAAGCTATGTTAGAACATCTAGGAGTCATGGTAGTAGAAGAAAATGCTCCATTTCAGCCCGAAGTTGGCGCATATGGACATCATTAGTTTGTCATTTGTCATTTGGTATTTGTAGTTGGATGTGGAGCAATTGAGTATTCTCAATTTATTGCAATTGACGAGTCCGGCTTTACCAGTAGGGGCTTACAGTTATTCTGAGGGTATAGAAACGCTGGTAGAATGGGGGGCGATCGCAGATGCTAAAAGTTTGCAACATTGGTTGGAACGGGAATTGCATTTTGGCGCAATTCGGATTGAAGCGGCGATGGTGGTAAGGGCATACAATGCTGTTGCGACCAGCAATTTAACAGATTTAAATTATTGGAATAGTTGGCTGTCGGCGGCGCGAGAAACGGAAGAGTTGCGTAATTCTAGCTGGCAAATGGGGCGATCGCTGGTGCGGTTGTTGTTGGAACTTGAGCCACAGTTAGAATCTATATTTAATGCGGTAGGTCATTCAGTGAATTATGCGATCGCCTTTGGAGTGGCTGCTCATTGTTGGCAAATTCCCCAAGATGCAGCTGTTTTAGGTTATTTACATAGTTGGGCGACAAATCTAGTGACTGCTGGAATTAAACTGATTCCCTTGGGACAAACTGCCGGACAACAGATTTTAATCAATTTACAAACTCATATAGTTGATGCATCTGCCAAGATTCTAGTTTTAACAGATGACGAGTTCAGTAGTTGTAGCTGGGGTTTATCGCTGGCTAGTATGGCTCACGAAACTCAATATACGCGCTTGTTTCGGAGTTAATCCTATTTATGACTAAAAGCTATAAGTGGTAATTGCGAGCGCCCCGATTGCCAAACTCAACCACAAGAGAAAACAATACCTTGTCAGTTGTAGAGCTTGATGGATCTTTTCGGCTGTGATGGGATAAGTTGCATTTCCAAGTAAAGGCTTTTGCTTGGCTACTCCCCGATACCAATTTGTCCCTCCTAATTGCACGCCTAAGACAGCTGCATAGGCGCATTCGCTCCAACCCGAATTAGGACTAGGATCTTTAATTGCATCCCGCTGGCACATTTGCCACACATACATAGGCTTAAGCGATCGCAATGCGAGAGTTAATAATGTCAAACGACAAGGCAACCACGTCAATCGGTCTTCCAATTTAGCGCTAAATCTGCCTAAATGAGTGTATGGTGCTTCTCGATAACCTACCATCGAATCGAGAGTACTTGCTGCTTTGTATGCCAAGGGCAGAAACGCCACATTTGTATATGGTATGAAGGCAGAGGCGATCGCGTAAAATAAAGGAGCCATGACCCCATCAGTGGCATTTTCCGCTACTGTCTCTAAGACTGCTCTCAAAATTTCTGGTGCTGAGAGTTCTTGCGTATCTCTACCAACATAAAGACTTAATTTTGCTCTCGCTTGTACCAAATCGCCAGTTTTCAAAGGTTGCAAAACATCTTCTGCTGCTGTTCTGAGACTGCGCCCAGCAAAACAACTGGCTAATAAAATGCTATCTGTCACTAGACCCAGTAATGGATGTAATTGGCTAGCAATGTAAACCATTAACCAGCTAACAGCACCACTGCCAAGAATTAATCCC
Organism: Chroococcidiopsis sp. SAG 2025; assembly: GCF_032860985.1. Lineage (GTDB taxonomy): Bacteria > Cyanobacteriota > Cyanobacteriia > Cyanobacteriales > Chroococcidiopsidaceae > Chroococcidiopsis. The sequence goes on along the minus strand of NZ_JAOCNC010000001.1, from coordinate 6,613,030 downwards.
AAACCTAAAACCACACCCGCCCAGTAGAGCGATCGCTCCGATCTCAAATATTTGAATGCGAAATAATTAAACTGAGAAATTAGCCATCCCATCACCCGCACTGGATGGGGAAAATCCCAAGGATCGCTAATTAAGTAGTCTAAAACTGCGGCAGTGACTAGAGCGAGAATTTTGAATTCCGAATTTAGAATTAACTGATAACCGCTCACTGCTCCCTACTCCCTGCTCTCTGCTCCCTATCTCCTAAACAACAAAATTTGTTTCTTCTCCTTGAGCGGCTTGCCAACTACGGGCATCGTAGTAGAGATCGGCAAGAGTAATACTATACAATGCTTCTCTCATTTTTTGATGCAATCGTTGCCAGAGCGTAAAAGTGACCCAATCTTCTGCTTGTCCTGGTTCTGGTTGATGATGGGGCAAAGGTTCGATAGTTTCTCCGACAGCAGCGAGAATTTCACCTAATGAAATTGCCGCAGGGGATCGCGCTAATTTGTATCCTCCTTGGACTCCCCGCACCGATGTGACTAATCCTGCTCGTCGCATTTCAATCAGTAATTTCTCTAAATAAGGAGCAGGAATTTCTTGCCGAGCGGCAATTGCTTTAACTGCTACCGGAGTGTAATTTGGTTGCAGGCTCAGATCGAGCAATGCTTTAACGCTGTAGTGACCCCTAGTTGTCAGTTTCATTTCTCAGTTATCAGTTATCAGTAAGGCAAGAGGCGCTCTTACAAGAGGCAAGAGGTTTTTTACTTACGACTTGCGACTTGTGGCTTGGAGACTTTTGAATTTTGACTTGTAACTTTTGACTTCTATCACTCACTCTTTTTATATTTAGAGAAAATTACTTTACACATTGATGCGTGCAGCGAAAATCACGTAGTTGTCTTCTGGGGTAGAGCAATTTTTCAGTTTAATTACCTACTGAGGGTAGATAAATAGACGAACATCACTCGTTCCCGAACGAATAATTTTTCCCGAAGATGGCGATCGCGATCGCTACCACACAACCAACAGTACTTCAGTCAGTTTTTGCCGATGCTATTTCCTGAGGATGATTCGATTCGATCGGGGATTGACAAAGCTCGGACAGTTATTAGGATGATTCATACTATTTTCAATCAAAAAAATTTTCAAAATTAAGATCGAAAAGCTGAAAGAATCACTATAATCAGTGTATTATAGTTAGCTAAGCTGATATAAAGCTAAAGTAAACTAAATCATAGCTTCAGTTAGCTGACAATCAAAACTGTAAACCACCTGCTCCAGTCAAAACAAAACTAAGTTGATGAATAAAAAGAAAAAGATCGAGCCTCTAGCCGGAGAAGCACTGCTCAAGAAAGTCAAAGAGCTAGATAGCCTGAGTAAAGAAGAAAAGGCAAAGGAATGCGGCTACTACACGACTACCAAAAATGGTGTAGAGCGTGTCAATATGATGAAGTTTCTCAACGCGCTAATAGATGCGGAAGGGATTGAATTAGATAGTACTTCCAACTCGAATGGGCGTGGCGGACGTAGTGCCAGCTACCGCATTAGCGTTCAATCGAACGGTAATTTGCTAATTGGTTCGGCATATACGAAGCAAATGGGTTTACAACAAGGAGATGAATTTGTCATCACTCTAGGGAAAAAACACATTCATCTCAAGCAAATAGATGGAGCAAAAGAAGACGTAGAGGCTACAGCTTGAGATTTAGGGGACGCGATCGCATCCAAATCGATCCGCTATTTCGTCAGACTTCAAGCTCAATTTTATCACCAGCAAACAGTGCCTCAAGTTTTGCTAGAAAAGCGCTTTTTGAGAGTTGCAGAGTTAGTTTTTCACCCGAAAGTAAAGCTAGCGGGTGAAAGACTAAGCTGTTCAACTTATAGTAGCGCGATAACTTTATTCAGTTACTTAGGCGGGTACTTATCGAGTTCCCATTGGAGAAACGCAGCTTAATAAACTTTCCACCAGAGGCAAGCAATTTATTGTTAAGGTTTCCTGACTAGAACTGATAAAGCCCGCCACTATATTATCGAGCGCAAATTCAATTTGCGATTGACAGGGCGTTGACGATTAAAACCACTCTCTCTTAATAGGGAGTAGAGAGTAGGGAGTAGGGAGCAGGGAGTTAGAAAATTTACGGCTCACTAGCCACTAGTCACTACTCACTTTTTGGCAACGCTAATTCTTCTACAGGTAGTGAAACTTTGAGATAAGGATGAAGCGCTTTGCGAGTTGCTGCTAGTTTACACGTTAAAGCAATTTGTTCCCGTTCGAGCAAGCCTAAAACTTGCTCTGGCCGATCTCGATCAATAATTGGTAACTGATGTAACCCCCTGGCTCCCATTCGAGATAGAGCCTCAGATAAAGGTTCATCCGTGTAAGCATAAAGTAAATCGGTCGTGCAAATATCGACCAAAAGAGCATCGGCATTTTCCCAAGTTGCGATCGCCCGATTAATATCTTCTAAAGTCACAATTCCTAGTAGTTGCAGTTCGGGATTGACCACCAAAGCACTGCGACAATGAGCGTTAGTCATGGATAAGCCTGCTTGAGATACAGACATAGAATCTGGCAACATGAGAGGCGATTCGTAAATTGCTTCTCTTACCAATATTTGCTGCACAATTTCTCGATCTTCGTCCCCAACTAAATTCAAATTCAACTGTTGTAAATTGGCGCTAGATTCAGGAGTTACGCTTTTTTTCAGCCGTTCTACTAACCAGACACTTAAGCCTACCGCCGCCATTAACGGTAAAACAATGCGATAGTCGCGCGTCAATTCAAATAATAATAGAATTGCTGTTAAAGGAGCTTTAGCACTCCCAGCTAATACAGCTGCCATTCCCACCATCGCATAAGCTGGCGGACCCGCCATATACATGCCAACTTGTGGTAGCAGTGCCGCTAAAATTTTGCCATATGCTGCTCCCAACGAAGCACCGAGAAACATGGCTGGAGCAAAAACCCCGCCAACCAAACCGCTGCCCATACTAATCGCCGTGGTTACTAGCTTCAACACCAGCAGAATTAACAATAGCAGCAAAGAAAACTCAACATCCTGAAGCATAGCTTCTATGGTTTCGTATCCAATGCCTAAAATCTGCGGATAGAGCAACGCCACCAAGCCGACACAAGCACCACCAATCACCGGATGCATTGGCAAGGGAACGCGACCCAGCCAAGCAAAACCCTTAACTTGTCCGCGAAAACAGGCTCGTCCCCAAAGGAGTAATTGAGTGTAGGCGACTGAAATAAGGCTAGCAGCAATTCCCAAGCCGACATAAAGCGGTAGCTCTAAGGGGCTGCGAACCTCGTATACAGGTAAAGCAAAAGCTGGCTGTCCTCCCAAACCAATTTGGGCAACCAGCGCCGATACAACTGCTGCTAGCAAGACAACGCTGACAGCCGAATTAGCAAATGTCGTTCCCAACACTACTTCTAGAGCAAAGAACACTCCGGCAATGGGAGCGTTGAAACCCGCTGCCAGACCTGCTGCTGCCCCTGCACCTAAAAGTAGACGCTGGCGTTCTTGCGAGACTTGTAGGACGTGAGCGAGTAACACGCCAAAATTAGCGCCAATTTCGACGCTGGGACCTTCGGGACCGAGCGAAGCACCACTGCCCAAAGATACAGAAGCAGCTACCATCTTAGTGACAGGTTGGAGTCGCTGCAAAATAGCATGTCGCGTGGCACTACCAGAAGCCGCAGCAATTAAAGAAGACAGCCCAGGACCAAAATCTTGCCTGCGCGTCAGCATCAATCCGACAATGAATCCGCCCAGAGTTGGAACCAGAGCAATTGTCCACGCACCCCAAGCGGAGAGCGTCCCCATCAAATTCACAAAAGCAACGTCGTGAACGAGTTCGATTAGATAGTGAAATGTCACCACACCCATACCCGTACCACCGCCAATCAATACTGCTAGAAGTAAGACAACGGCTTCTGGAGAAGGCTGAAAGCGATTGAGAATGTGGGCAATAGGGTTAGAAGTAGCAGCAAGCCCGCCAGATTGTGGCTGACTCACCTCGGGCAGGGAACGATCGGTCATTTAGAGACAAAAACGAAAAATAAAGTTAAATTTTTTCACAACCTACTATTACTCATTCTCAGCGATCTTTCTGAAGCCAGACAAGTAGATAGTCGCGATCGTTTAAGAAGCTTTGCTAAGTAAGTGCGATCGCGCTCGAAAAAGAGTTATAAGAGTGCTTAAATGTATGTTGAGAGCTAATTAGCAATCCCTAATCCTCTCGCGTTCGTCATAGGCAACCGCAAATGACAAATGACTAGAGTAAAGTGAGTAGTGGCGATATGAGTTGGTAGCAACGAGAGCTGGTGGCTAGCCACTCACAAATGACAAGCAACAAATGACAAATGACAAATGACAACAAACACCATCTAGCTTGTAGCTTAACTATTTTCAGTATGCATATAAAATCAGACGATATATTGAATTAGCGTTTAAGATAGAAAAAATAAAAATTCATAGATTCACGTAATCGAACGCTCTAGGCGTGAAGAAACTCGTAAAGCCCCAAATACTCTCAAAGATAGGGGCTAATATCAGAGCGGCTGGTATATACTTCTACCAGTTTTGTCAAAAAGGTTTGGCAGAAGCTACCTATTGTCGTGGTTTGCATCCGCCAGTCTTCACCCTCGACTTGTGGACAAAAGCTAAATTTTTAGTTTGGTTCGATCGCGATCGCTTTATTGGTTGGAATTAGCAGCTTTTAATTGCTTATGCCAACTATTTATCACGCTCCCCAGGTTCGACGCATTAGGTTATCGCTGATGAACACTCACACTGGAAACCACTCTCTCACTTGCCCGATTTGTCAACGTACCGAACAACTCAAGCCAATCAAAGGCAATCGCGGGCTTTTTACCTGTCCTTATTGTCAAGAAAAACTAGTTGTTAGTTGGAGCGGTCATTACGTTCGCGATCCCCATTGCTTAAAACAAGTTATGGTAGCACACGCGCTACGTCGTCAAAGCCGACCTTGGGCAAGAATCATCCGCGACCTTGGTTCGCTCAAACGTCCTGTAGCAGTCTTAACTGCGGGTAGTATCTTTTTGTTAGGGATTAGTATCTTCAGTCTAGATAGTCTCAACAAACAACAATCTCCCTGGGACAGATTGGTGGAAGATGTGAAGGAAATGGCGAATTGAGTCAGTTATCAGTTATCAGTGACTAGCGGCTGGTGACTAGTGACTAGATGAAGAATTTTACTACTAGCTGCAATGACACACAAGGTTAGTTCAAGATGATGCTGGTCAAATGCTTTTGGGTAGAGGATCGAGTTCGGCTAACGTCATGTGTCAATACAACTAGCCACCAGCCACTAGCCACTCCCTACTCCCTACTCCCTTGTAACTAGCGTCCAGCCAGAGGCTTGACCGAGAGATTTAACTGATGGTAGCTGCAAGCGCTTGAGGGTAGAACGATCTAATAGTAGAAAAGGTTGGGGTTGCTGCCAACGTTGTTGCAGTTGGCTGAAGCTGCTACTGATGACGCGGCGATCGCTGTAAAAATCTAAGGAAGGACGATGATAAGCAAAGGAAGTGTAGATTTCTCGGTTTGGAGGCGTGCGAGCTTGAATGAGAGCAGCTATGGGTTTGACTTGGTAGGCTTCTGCTAGTTCCCAAACCCAGTGGTGAGAGGTGACGAAGAGTAGTAGGGCAACGTACATGCCCCAAATGAGTACGATTATAAATTGTCTTTCTCCCCTCACAGCTAACCAAGCACTCAAAGTCATCGTGCCTGCTACTGCTGCTAAAATCCACTGTAATTCCCAGTCTGGCGCGGTACTCCAAGAACTATAGTAGAGACTAGCTGCCCAAGCCACCACTGCTAGTAAAGTTAAAAATGCGATCGCGTAACGGGGATATTTAGCTGGATAGGATTGCTGCCAAAACTGGGTTAACTGGACTCCTACAGCCAAAGCGATCGCGGGGTAAACTGGTAAAACATACCAAGGCAGTTTAGTTCCCATTAAGGAGATTGCTAGCAAATAGCCTCCACCCCAAACCAAGATCAGTTTTGCCCAACTCCAGTTGCGATGATTCCAGGTATAAAGCAGACCGCTAGGTAAAAAGATTAACCAAGGGAAGCAGTATTTGAGAATTTCGAGCAAATAAAACCAGGGGGGATGTTGGTGGTTTTCTACCGCTTGCCAAATCCGGCTGAGGGACTGATCGACGACAGCGCGATCGGTAAACTGATGTCCGTATTGCCACCACTGAGCAGCATACCACGCCGCTACAGGCAAGCTGCCGATCGCGATTCCACCCCATAAATACCAACTACCTAACAAGCGTGGCGTATCCCAAAAGAGAAATAAGAGGGCGATCGCTCCGAGTAACAGCCCTACTATACCCTTAGTTAGTCCGATCAATCCTAAACCGATGCCTACGCCCAAGCAGTAGCGCAGATTGCGACGCGATCGCAACAAACACCAAACTGTAAATAGAAAAAAACTGACGATCGCACCATCTAACATTGCCAGCCTGCCGTGACGTAGTACGGGTAGCATGACTAGGTAAACTAAAGCCGAGAAAATCGCTGGCGTGCGATCGTGAAAAATTTCTCGTCCAATACTGTATAAAATTGGTACGCCAAGCGCAGTTAGTAATGCCCCTGGTAAACGAGATGTCCACTCATTCACCCCTCCAATTGTATAGGTGAGAGCGATGAGCCAATGCATGAGGGGTGGTTTATTTAAATAAGGCTCGCCGTTTATAATTTTTGGGTGCAGCCAGTTTGCAGGCGATCGCCATATTTCTCTTGCGACTTGCGCTACCGTACCTTCGTCCCAGTCTCGCAATGGTAAGTCACCCAAGTTTTTAGTATATAGAAGTAGTGCTGCCAAGAGCAGTCCCCAAATCCATAACCAATCGGCTCGGCTATGCAGCTGAGATTTCCAATTCTTAGCATTATCCCCAGTCAATATCCAACGACGCATCTAAGTTTTAATACTCAAGGCTAGGTGTCAATAGAGTAGTGAATTAACGTTCCTCTTTGTAGCTGTTTGGCTTGTCTCAGATGTCAGCAGGGAACGAGTACAATTTACCACTTCTTTCTATTCTTGCCACAATTACTGGATTGCCTATAGGTTGAAATTGTCCTAGATGCTGCGCGGGTTTGACTGATAAGGCGATCGCTTACCATTCTTGATATAGCTTTTGGGCGTAAAACATAATTTCTTCGTTTGGCAGGCGGATTTTTGGTTTTTGCCTGGGATATAAATTCTCGATTGTTTCTGTATCTTGGCGGATGACTTCATCTACTGCTTTGAGGAGCGAATTCTTTAATAAGCTTTTTAAAACTAAATTCTGAATTTTGGCGAAAACTAAAACAAATGTCTTAGTACGATTTTCTGTTTCAGGATATAAAGAATGAATTTGAATGAATTGACCAGATGGAATTGTAGCAATAAATGAAGTTAGAGAAGGAAAGGAATATTCAAATTGATTGACAAAGGTTTTCGGAACGGTGAGTAAAACTGGATTGCTAGCAAGCTCTCCTAGCGTGTTCCTGTCTCTAGTAACTTTCTGGAGGAGTTTTGTACTGTAGCCATTCTCCTGGTATTCATCGACCTCAATCGCTTTAATTCTAAATATTTCTCGATGCGTTCCATTTTGGTGATTGTAATCGTAATTAATTAAAAGATTGCTTAAAAAATCACCCTGAATGCTTTTACTTCCAGCAATCCCAACAAATTCAAAACCAGGGGTAATTCTTTCAATTAATTCGGGAATGGGAATTTTCGGCTCATATCCTCCATATGTCCAGATATTATCGCCGATCGCAGTCAAATCTAATTTTTCTAACAAAGGTTGAGTTACTGTTTCCTCTCGGTACAACCGCCCTTGCGTGTCAAATTCTAAAGCGTGAAACGGACAAGTAATGGTATCTCGCTCTCGACAAATCCAGCCATCGGAGAGAGGGGCTTGCATATGAGGGCAAATATTATCTAAGCCGAAGACTTCACCTTGTTGATTTTGCCACAGTACGTAATCTCGACCGTTAAGAGTAATTTTATGGGGTTTATTAACTCCCAACATCGAGCGATGAGCAATCAACCAAGGCGCACCAGGGAGAATAGGATGCATAGATTGACCTACAAATTGACCTAAAATATATGACGGTTTATTCGTATTTTCTCAAAATATGACGGATCGTTCGTGTTTGTCAAGCAAGGGTGGTGAGTCACCTACAAAATCTATGCGTCGTTCACCGAAGCAACAACGAGGTAAGCAAAGGGTAGAAAAAATTCTGGATGCTGCGGCTGAGGTATTTGCTGAGATAGGTTATGAAGCCGCTACAACCCATGCGATCGCAGCACGGGCAAATACAGCCGTTGGGTCGCTTTACCAGTTTTTTCCTGATAAAGCAGCTATCTTCCGCGCCTTAGAAATTCGTCATGTCGAACGAGTAAAAGCAATGTGGGCTAAGGTAAACACGCCTAGCATCATTCAGTTACCGCTCAGGCAGATGATTCATAAGCTAGTAGAAGCTGTTGCCAATTTGTTCGAGCAACCAACTTCTCGCGTTGTTTTCGTGCAATTTTTCACCGCACCAGAGATATTTCAAACAATTGACGAGAGTTTGACTCAAGAGGCGATCGCATTTATGGCTAGTTTATTGAAACAGCGCCATCCTACTTTGAGTGACGGACGGTGTAGCCTATTAGCCGAAGTCTGCGTTCATTGCAGCAATACGTTAATTCTAATTGCTCTACGCAGCAGCGAAACTCACAGCCAGCAGCTCATAGAACAGATTGAAGATTTACTCGTATCCTACCTCAGTCCTCATGTCGGTGATGAGCTATTGCAGCACAAAGTAATGAAAGTAATGAAATGCCCTCATTGCCAATCCGAGCGACTCTCTAAAAACGGGCATCGCCACGGGAAGCAGCGTTATTTGTGTAAAGATTGTGGCAAGCAGTTTCCAGCATGGAAGGGATAAGCTCATGGTTCAAGTTGTTGCATCATTTCACCTACTTCCCGTGCAGCCGGAGCGGTACTTTCTAATAATGAATGAGCAACATTATGCCGCTCTGTATGGCTGCGATTTTGACTGAGTTTGTATTTCCCTTGCAATCGCGTCACAATCATCTCGAAGCCAACAATACCATTCATCATTCCCTCACGGTAGCTGTCAGATAGATCGTGCCATTGCGCTTTATATTCAGACTCGTAGGTGTCAATTGTCTCCTCCATCATCTTGTCCATTAGTTCCGGCGAGCCAGCGCGAGTAATAATTTGAGGTATGCCATAAGCATGAACGGCAACATAATTCCACGTTGGTACGTTCTCGCGTTTCTCATAAAGAGATGGTGAAATATAAGCGTGCGCTCCTGTAAAAATAGCCAATGATTCATGCTTGCCAAAAGCTTGCCATTGAGGATTTTGCTTCGCAAGATGACCAGTTAGTTTGACAACATTATCCTGCACTGTGATAACAAGCGGAATATGCGAGGCAACAGGTAAACTATCAGTTGTAGATACCAACGTGGCAAAACTATGAGCTTGCATAAAAGCTACTAACTTCTCAGGATCGTTCTCTCGAAAGGCGCTGGGGATATACATGATAGATCGACTTATGTAGGCTGCCAAACTAGCGTCAACTTCAGCTACTCTTCGTATTGCGCCATCGCTTTTCGGTACTGTTGTACAGTCTGCGCCATTTCCGCCAAGATCTCGCTTTGCTCCTGCACGATGCTTTGCGCTTCTACAGCCTGCTGTCGCGCCTTTTCAGCAACACGCCGCGCTTCTACAGCAGCACGCCGCGCTTCTACAGCAGCACGCCGCGCCTCTTCAGTAGCACGCCGCGCCTCTTCCGCAACACGTCGCGCCTCTTCCGCAACACGTCGCGCCTCTTCAGCCTCCTGCCGCATTGCCTCATTTGTCTGCCGCATCTCCTCCGCGAATTCTCGGCTCTCCTCAGAAGTCTGACGGTCTTTCTCCGACTGAATGCGCTGTTCTTCAGCAGCAGATTGGCGCAATGCAGCTTGCTTCTGCTGCTCGGCACTTGCCTCTCGCTTTATTTCCGACTCGCGCCGAGCTTGTTCGGCGTTTTGCCGTTCCCGTTCCGTTTTCTGACGCTGTGGCTCGCTTTCTGGCATTGTTCTTTTCTCCGTCTAGTTAGTCAAGCCGCAAGGTTAAACTAACAATCGAGTTGACATCACGAGCAGATGCAAACAACTAGAGTATATCTATATTTTTCATGTAAGGAATCTACCCAACGCGATCGCCTGTGTCACTCCGATCGCATCTCATCAGCAAAAACTTTCACGGAAAGTATCCTTTAATACAGCAAATAAATCATTATTCCCGTGCTTCCCTTCCTTGTAAATCCTCAGATACAGTAACAGTACAACTCGCGTGGAGAAAATTGAACCATGCTGTGTGTAGACGAACTGTTAACGCTGGAGTTGTTTCAACAGCTCTCCCAAGAGCAAATTCATTGGGTTTGCGATCGCGCTCAAGAAATGGAGCTATCTAGCGGCGAAGTCTTTGTCAAACAGGGAGATCCGCCACGCGGCTTTTATGTCATGCTATCAGGTCGGGTTAGTATTACTCGCATCAGCGAAGGGATTGAAATGCCGATCGGGCAGCACCAAGCACCCGCTTTTTTTGGCGAGATTCAAGTCTTAACCGATGAACTAGTCCCCGTGACATTACGCGCCCTTTCTGATTGTCGGCTCTACGAAATCTCAGGCGATGACTTTCGTACCCTACTACATAGTTGCCAAGGCTTCGAGCGCTTAATATTTCGAGCCGTACAGAAACGATTGCGCGGTTTAGAATCTTTTATTCAAAACCGCGAGAAAATGGCAGCTCTAGGTACTCTAGCGGCTGGCTTAGCACACGAACTTAACAACCCGGCGGCGGCTGTCATTCGCGCCTTGCAAGATATCACCCCAGCACTGCTCGAACTCCAACGGATGAACTTTGTTTACGGACAGCGCCAAGTAGAGGCAGAACATACAGAAAAATGGCTCAAAGTGCGTGATGATGGTTGGGATGCGGTTGTCAACCGTCGCCTGAACCCCATTGAATTTAGCGATCGCGAGGAAAAAATACTAGAATGGCTAGAGGATTATGGCGTAGAGGATGCTTGGAAACTCGCCGAACCATTAGCAGCTGGAAATGTAGATATAGAGACTTTAACCGAGCTGATGGAGCGCTGGAAAGACGATCCGACAGAATTAAAAGATATGGGGTTGCGCTGGCTGGCGCTTTCTTTTGAGGTTATGTGTACGGTTTCGAGTGGCTTGCGAGGAGCGCAGCGAATTTCTCAGCTCGTCCAGTCGATGAAATCTTATTCTTATATGGATCGCGGCGCGCAACAAATTGTTGACGTTCACGATGGAATTGAAGATACATTGCAATTATTTGCTTACAAATTCAAGCAAGGAATTGAAATTCAGCGGAATTACGATCGCTCTTTGCCCAAAATTCTCGCTTTCGGTAGCGAGTTAAATCAAGTTTGGACGAACTTAATGGATAATGCAGTTGATGCGATTGCGGGTAAAGGCATAATTGAATTAGCTACCGCTCAAAATGGCGATTATATCCAGGTACAAATTACCGATTCTGGTGCGGGAATTCCCGTAGAAATTCAATCGCGGATTTTCGAGCCTTTCTATACAACAAAGCCTGTAGGTTCGGGTTCGGGGTTAGGTTTAGATGCAGTGCGGCGCATTGTCGAGAACCGCCACCAAGGGACAATCTCATTTGCATCGCAACCTGGGAAGACTTGTTTTACAGTTTGTCTACCGATAGCTACACACAGTTATCAGTGAACAGTTATCAGTTATCAGTGACTAATAACCTATAGTTTCCAGGCTATATCCAAGACTCATTTTAATCATCTAGAGGTTTTGTTTCCGGGCGCTCTTTCCAATAGCCAGGTTTTCGGCTGCAATGCATAACAGCTAGGATAAGAATATATTCTGACTCAACTGTGTAAAGAATTCCATAGGGAAATTTTCGCGTCAGACATCTCCGAATATCTTCATCAATAACGCGCCAACGAGTAGGCGATTCCCTAATTCTATAGATTGCGTCCTCGACAGCATCAATAAACGCTTGCGCTACTTCAGTACGATTCTCAGCATAGTATTGAACAGCTGCGGCATATTCAGCAAGTGCTTCAGGGTGAAATACATATCTCATTACTCCAGCAGCCGCCTCACATGCGCTAAAGCTTCATCTCCCGAAATAGATAGAACAGTACCTTTTTGGATTTCGTCTCGCCGCTGTTTCGCTTCGTTAATCCAAGCTGCTTGAACCCTTGGATCTGCATCAAACTCTAAGCTTTCTACTAATTTTTCTGCTAAAAGCGCCCTTGATTCACCTGGTAAGGATAATGCTTCTTCTAAAAGCCTCTCGATAGATAGCATAACTATTAGCCTTAATCTTCATCATTAAAAATATAGTAACTTACATCAATAACTAATATCTTAATTTATAGCAATTCTAAATCATTCACAAGATGCCGACGTTTTTCTAGTGTAGTGAGCAAAGCTTATTCCTCGATCGCATAGATTGCTGGCAATTGCCGATACTTTTCGTTCATGTCAATACCGTAACCAATAATAAAGCGATCGGGAATTTCAATTCCCAAATAATCGATTTCAACTTGAACTTTACGACGTGAGGGTTTATCAAGTAAAGCGCAAAGTTTGAGCGAGGATGGATTATGAGTTTTCAATATTTCTATTGCTTTTGACGTTGACAACCCAGTATCGACAATATCTTCAACTAAAATAACATTCTTGTTGTTAATAATTTCTTCATCCAAACCCATTAACATCTTGACTTCACCCGAACTAGTGGTAGAACAACCATAGCTAGATAATCGGATCAGTTCGACATTACAAATTGGAGTTTGCATCTGCCGGATCAAATCGGCAAGAAAGATAAACGATCCTTTCAAAACACCAATAACAATTGGAAAGCTGTTTTGATAATCTCGATCCAACTCCCGCGCTAATCGCTGTACTGTTGTTGCTATTTCTGACTGAGAAATAAGTGGAACGAGTTTTTCATCCATAGTTATTTTACTTCATCATAAACTCATCTAATTCAGCAATTCGAGTCTGCTTCTCTTCTACACTTAAAAATGTTGCTTGAAAGGAATTTTTGACTAATTTATAAATATCTTGTCTGCTCAAATTTAAAGCTGATTCTATTTCCTGTAAATTCTCAGCCACGTAGCCGCCAAAATAAGATGGATCGTCAGAATTTACTGTCACGCACAATCCCATGTCTAATAATTGTTTAATGTTGTGCTTTGCCATCGAATCGAAAACACAAAGTTTAATATTAGATAGCGGACAGACAGTCAGAGGAATTTGTTTCTCAATCAAATATTCTAATAACTTCGGGTCCTCGATGCAGCGTACACCGTGATCGATCCGAGATACGCCTAAAAGATTTATGGCTTCCCAAATATATTCTGGTGGTCCTTCTTCGCCTGCGTGAGCAACGGTACGAAATCCTTCTTCTCGGGCTTTATCAAAGACTTTTTGAAATTTTGAAGGTGGATTTCCGACTTCTGAAGAGTCCAAGCCTACGGCTGGAATTGTCTTTTTGTAAGGTAAAGCTTGTTCCAAAGCTTCCATTGCCGATTCAGCACTTAAATGGCGTAAAAAGCAGAGAATCAAATAAGAAGAAATGCCGAGTTCTTGTTGTGCTTTCTGTAAAGCGCGATAAATTCCTTGATGAACCGTTTCAAACGAAACCCCTCTAGACGTATGACCTTGAGGATCGAAAAAGATTTCAGCGTGGCGCACATTTTGAGCAGATGCTTTTTGCATGTATGCCCAAGTTAAATCGTAGAAATCTTGTTCTGTTTGCAACACGCTCATTCCTGCATAATAGAGATCGAGAAATGATTGCAAATTTTGAAAGTTGTAAGCCGCCCGAATCTCTTCTACCGACTTATAGGGTAGTTGAATGTTGTTGCGATCGGCTAATGCAAACATCATTTCTGGTTCGAGGGAACCTTCAATATGAATGTGCAACTCGGCTTTAGGAATTTGGCAAAAGAATGAATTCATGGTGAAGAATTAATCATTATGTCATTTGTCGTTTGTGAGTAGTCAGTAACTTTTTACTTACGACTTACAACTTACGACTTACGACTTATTCAGATGTACCGAAGCGTAATGTCATGAACATAAATCGAATCACGAAGACTGCGGCTAAAATCCAAGTTGCGATCGTAACTTCGTGGGCTTTACCTTGCAGTGCTTTGGCAATTGGATAGGTAATAAAACCAACTGCTAATCCAGTAGCAATTGAGTAGGCAAGGGGCATAAATAGAATTGTCAAAAATGCTGGAACAGCTTCAGCTACGTCACCCCAACGAATATCTGATACACCTGTCATCATTAACACGCCTGTAATGACTAGGGCGGGCGTGGTGGCGTAGGCGGGAATTGCCTCGAACAAAGGAACTAAGAAGATCGCCAGGATAAATAATACACCCACGATCGCAGCTGTGAAACCCGTGCGCCCCCCTTCCGATACGCCTGCGGCTGATTCAGCATATGTAGTGACTGTAGACGTACCGATTAGCGCTCCAGCTGTTGTTCCTACTGCATCGGCAAACAGTGCTTGATTGACTCGCGGTAGTTTTCCATCCTCTTTAATGTATCCTGCCTTCATGCTGACTCCAGACAGAGTACCAACGGTATCGAAAATATCGACAAACAAGAACACCAAAAGTACAGCAATAAAGTCGAGAAAGTTGTTAGCAGTTAATCGCGATAAACCGAAAATGCCTTGTCCGATGAGATCTGTCGGTAAAGTAGGGATCTGGAAAATTCCTTTGGGCGGGGGTGTAACGCCTACAATCCAACCAAGTAAGGCGGTGGCGAGTACTCCCCAGAGTAATGCCCCCTTAACGCGGCGCACTAAAAAAGCTGTAGTAATAATAATTCCGGCAACAGCTAGTAGAGTATTAGGTTCTCTGAAGCTACCGAGGGTTGTTTTTGTCACTTCGCTGGCAATAATTAGCCCAGCACCTCCAGTTTTCGGATCGCCAGATATCCCAATATAGGCAATAAATAAACCAATCCCTACGGATGTTGCTGTTTTCAGCGACATGGGAATGGCATTGACAATTTGACTGCGAACGTTGGTGAGCGTGAGGGCGATAAAAATCAATCCTTCGGCAAATACAGCCGCCAGCGCCAAACGCCAATCGATTTTTAGGGTTAAAACGACGGAATAGGCAAAAAAGGCGTTTAATCCCATGCCTGGGGCAAGGGCAAAGGGATAGTTGGCAACAAATGCCATTACGAGCGTCCCAATTGCCGCTGACACTGCGGTAGCAAAGACTTGTTCGGCAAATAAATCTTTTGGCTGCTGTAGAAAAATTGCATCTGACAAAATTAAGGGATTGACGACAAGGATGTATGCCATCGTCATAAAGGTTGTCAATCCTGCCAGAGTCTCGATCCGAAAGTTAGTTCTATACAGGTCAAATTTAAAAAAACGAGCGATCGCTGCTTGCCAACCCGTATACTGTGGCGTAGGTGGTTGTTGTAGTTCTAATCGATCTGTATCGCTGCTCATTCTTTGGCTGTCTCCACCAAGTTATCTTTGCTTATCAATATTGAGGAAGTTACCAGCAAGCGTCAGTCAGGCTTGTTACTCTAACGACATGAATGCTTCCTTTTGCACTTAAATTTAGTGACTACTGGGTGCATACTGTATGTCGTTGTTCGATCGGTTTTTTGTGTCAAAAAACACAAACTCTTAACTTGATAAGAAAAGTTAACTGGCGCTGGCTAAAGCTGACTATTGCAGTTAGAGCGCCAGAGACTAGAATGTGGCTCAAATTAACCTTCCACCTCAGATACCATTAACAAATCTCAACGTTCAATGAGAATACTCCTTAAGAGAGAGATTGTCTGAAGCGATATAAATCTTTGACAACAGTATTGAATTATTTACCTAAATATGCTTCTAGAACTTGAGGATGTTGTTGCATTTCCTCTGGGCTACCATGAGCTAAGTTACGCCCCTCTGCCATGACCCAAACGCGATCGCACAGGGACATAATCACATCCATGTTGTGTTCGATAATCAAAAATGTCATACCTTCGCGGTTCCAAGTCAGAATGCGATCGCAAATTTGTTCGATCAATTTCGGATTGACACCTGCCGCAGGTTCGTCTAACAAAATTAACTTGGGTTGCGTCATCAACGCCCTTGCCATTTCCAATAACTTGCGCTGTCCTCCCGATAGCGCCCCCGCATACTCGTGCGCCATATGCGCCAAGCCCACCGACTCTAGTAGCGTTATCGCCTGTTCTCGCAGGATTTGCTGTTCTTTAGCGATCGCCCAAGGTTGAAATTGCAACCGCCAAAAGTTCTCTCCGTCTTGCTTTTGCGCTCCCAACATCATATTTTCTAGTACTGTTAGCCGCGAAAGCGTCCGTGCGACTTGAAACGTGCGTACCATACCCTGTAGGGCAATTTGATAGGTTCTCAATTGCTGCACTGGCGCGCCGTCAAAAATTACCCAGCCGCGATCGGGACGAATAAAATTTGACAGTAAGTTAAATAGAGTTGTCTTACCCGCGCCATTGGGACCAATTAATCCCGTAATACTCCCTTTCGCCACTTCGAGATCGGCATTATCCACAGCCTTAATCCCGCCAAAACTTTTGGTAAGACCGCTAGCTGATAATAGTGGCATTGGTTGGGATTTTATGTCTTCGGATTCCATTTGTTTGAGGGGTGAGGAGCGTGGAGTGAGGAGCGAGGGAAAGAAGCAGAGGAGTTTCAGGTGCAACTACAAATGACAAATGACAAATGACAAATGACTACTTTCCAAGTGTTAATTCTTCTTTTTTACCTAATATTCCTTGCGGTCGCCAAATCATCAGTATCATCAGTAGTAAGCCGATAACCATAATCCGAAACGCACTCAGGCGCACGTCATCGAGGGGTACGATTTTGGGTAAGACAAAACGGGTGGCGCTGTCGTAAGCAAAGAAAACAACTGCGCCGAGGATCGTACCGAAGTTGTTACCCGCACCACCTAAGATCACCATAATCCAAGCATCAAAAGTTGTCTGCGGCTGAAAATCATTTGGGTAAACTGAAGTTTGCTGCCATGCATACAAAGCACCAGAAATCCCAGCGATCGCCCCGCCTAACATTAACGCTTGCAATTTATACCAAAAGACGTTTTTTCCTAAAGCGCGGGCAACTTCCTCATCTTCGCGAATTGCTTTTAATACCCTTCCCCAGGGCGATCGCGCTAACACTTCCAAACGCCACACGACAAAAGCTAACACCAACACCGAGATCAGCATCAATCCCGATTTTTCGTAGTCGGTGAAGTTGTATAGTCCAATAGCTCCAGATGCGTAGGGAACAAAAATTAACAGCGTCGTCACTAAACCTATAATTATTCTCATGACTAGATTTAGTATCGACAGCTTTTTCTTATCTTCTCGCCCCTCACTCCTCTCTCCTCGCCCCTTAATCACCCATTTCCAAAGTTTCCAGTAACACACACCAACAACTAATGTTAGTAGCCCTACCATTATCCATTTCATCACCGTGTCGGGGTTAAAATCTGTTAATGGTAGAGGATATCCCTGCAATCCAAAAGCCCCAGGTGTGGGAGTATTAGGAGTTGGCAAATCTTGATTGTTGACCACCAAGCGAATGAGTTCCGATACCCCAATCGTGACAATTGCTAAGTAGTCTTCTCGCAACCTTAGTGTTGATAAACCAATCAACCATCCTAGTAGAGCAGCTACCAAAGCTCCGGCTAGCGTTGCTATGACTAGGGGAACTCCATACATACTTAATAATACAGTCGTGTATGCTCCCAAAGTCATGAAAGCAACCAGACCAAAGTTAATTAACCCCGTTAAACCCCATTGCAAGTTTAACCCCAAGCTGAACAGGGCAAAAATTGCTGTAGAAACTGTCAGAAACAAGATATAGGCAACCCAACCGATAATTGTTGGGTCGTTCATCAGGGCATTTAAATCTAACATAAGCGTTGCTAAACCAATCGCCACACTAGGGAATGTTTGCTTTTGTGCTAAAAGATTTTAACCTAACGAAGGCAGGAGTCAGTATCGATCGCATCTTTGTGCGGGAGAACAAAATTTGCAGCTACAGGGAATACTTTGGTAGCGATGGGAAATCGAACTAAAGGAGTACGCGGCAAGCCTGCCCTCTAGTCAACACTAAAAACTATATAAGACTGCAAAACGCAAGCAACAGCTTCCTTTAAACTAAAACTTGTTATCAGCGCAAACAGTAAGTAGAGAATTGTTATGGATGCTGCGGCACTTTGGCAACGCTATCAAGACTGGCTCTATTATCACGCCGGACTCGGATTTTACGTAGATATCAGTCGGATGCGATTTGACGATGCATTTGTAGAGGGGTTGCAGCCCAAGTTAGAGAAAGCATTTGCGGATATGGCGGCTTTAGAAGCAGGGGCGATCGCTAATCCTGACGAAAATCGGATGGTAGGACATTACTGGCTGCGCGATCCCGATCTGGCTCCAACTCCAGAAATTAAACAAGAGATTGTTGAATCTGTAGACCAAATTGAAACCTTTGCCCGAAAAATTCATAGCGGAGCAATTCATCCGCCTCAAGCACCCCGCTACACTGATATTATCTCTATTGGGATTGGCGGCTCGGCACTCGGTCCCGAATTTGTCGCTGAAGCTTTGGCTCCTGATTTTCCTCCCCTGGCGATTCACTTCATTGACAACACCGATCCAGCGGGGATCGATCGCGTGTTAACGCGGGTGAGAAATCGTCTCACCAGCACTTTAGTTATCGTCATTTCCAAATCTGGAGGCACGCCAGAACCGCGTAACGGCACGATTGAACTCAAAGCAGCCTATGCAGGTCACAATTTGGACTTTACCAAACACGCGATCGCTATCACTACCCCCGACAGCAAACTCGACCGACAGGCAAAATCAGAAGGCTGGCTAGCCACTTTCCCCATGTTTGACTGGGTGGGGGGACGCACTTCAGAACTATCCGCCGTCGGCTTACTACCAGCCGCTTTGCAGGGCATTGATATCCGCGCTATGCTGACTGGCGCAAAAGAAATGGATGTAGCAACCCGCGTTGCCGATCTCAAAACCAATCCCGCCGCCCTACTTGCCCTCAGTTGGTATTACTCTGGGAACGGACGCGGTGAAAAAGATATGGTGGTGCTGCCCTATAAAGACAGCCTCTTACTATTTTCCCGTTACTTGCAGCAATTGGTGATGGAATCTCTGGGTAAAGAAAAAGACCTCGACGGTAACATCGTCCACCAAGGAATCGCCGTCTATGGTAACAAAGGTTCGACCGACCAACATGCCTACGTCCAGCAATTGCGCGAAGGCGTACCTAACTTCTTTGCTACCTTTATCGAAGTCTTGGAAGACCGTTCGGGGTCCTCGCCAGAAATCGATCCAGGTGCAACTGTTGGAGATTATCTCTCTGGCTTCCTCCAAGGAACCCGCCAAGCCTTGTATGAAAAACAGCGCGATTCCATTACCATTACCATTCCCCAGGTCAACCCCCACACAGTAGGCGCATTAATTGCCCTATACGAAAGAGCTGTAGGTTTTTATGGTTCGCTAGTGAATATTAACGCCTACCACCAACCAGGCGTAGAAGCAGGGAAAAAAGCAGCCGCCGTGGTGTTAGATTTGCAAAAACAAGTCTTGCAAGTCCTGCAAGAGGCTAAAACTCCTTTATCTCTGTCACAAATTGCCGAGAAAGCCGCAGCAGCAGACCAAATTGAGGCAATTTATAAAATTCTGCGCCATCTGCAAGTAAATCGGAGAGGGGTGACGATGCAAGGAGATCCCGCCCACCCTGATAGTTTGACGTTTTCTGCCAATTAAGCAGGATTTGTAGGGGCGGGTGCGCGCAAATAGATTGACAGCCTCAACCGGAAATCTTCATTCAAAACCCGCCCGTACAGGGGAGTCGGGAGTCGGGAATTGTAGAGACGTTACATGCAACGTCTCTACAGTTTCCATACCATACTTGGTGACATTCTGTTGCTGGCGCAACACTTTTTTACAGAAAACTGGGTTAGATTCCACTACGGTTCAGTTAAGGCTCAAAGTGTTGTAAATTAAGCATTGTTCCCAAGAATGGAAAGTGAGTGTAGTGCATCTGAAGGATTTCTCATTGTTGTCTCCTACGATACAAAGTAGTGATGTGTTCAAAGCGATAGAGGCAGCCATCCCATCCACGGAGATCGAGCAAGCGATCGCTAAAACTAAAGTTTGTGAACAACGTAAACGCTCGTTACCAGCACAATTGGTAATTTGTTTGGTAATTGCGATGAGTCTGTGGTCACGAGATTCGATGAGAGATGTGCTGAAAAACTTAATTGATGGGCTGAGCGAAGCATGGGTGAAAGTGGGGAAATACTGGCGAGTTTTTTGTAAATCAGCAATAACGCAAGCCCGACAACGATTAAGTCCAAGGGTGATGAGTCAATTGTTCCATCAACTGGTGCGACCAATGGCTAGCACCGATACCAAAGGAGCATTTCTCAATGGATTGCGAATTGTGGTAATTGATCGGACTTGCTTCGATCTGCCAGACAGCGATGAAAATGCGAGAGTTTTTGGTCGTCCGAGCAGCCGTCCTGGCACACAAGCCGCATTTCCCAAACTGCGATTAGTCATTTTGGTAGAAGCAGGAACACATTTAATCTTTGATGCATTGATGTGTCCATATCGAATAGGAGAACGAGTGCGGGCATTAAGATTATTACGCTCCGTGAGTTCAGGGATGTTGTTGATGTGGGACAGAGGGTTACATTCTTATGCAATGGTGCAAGCAACTGTCACAACTGGTAGCGATTATTTAGGAAGAATTCCCGCAAATGTCAAGTTTTTGTGCGAAGAACCACTGGCGGATGGTTCTTATCTGAGTTGGATTTATCCACCTGCTAAATTCCGCTCAAAAGCTTGCCAGCCCATACAAGTCCGAGTGATTGAATACACAATTGGTAATACCGACAACCCAGAGGAACAACTAAGATATCGCTTAATTACCAGCTTATTGGAATTGGAGAAATTTCCGGCTCAACTACTGGCGATTGAATATCATCAACGCTGGGAAGTAGAAAATACTATTGATGAACTCAAAGTACATTTATCAGGACGAAAAACTCATATTCGCTCTCAAAAACCGCGTGAAGTTGTGCAGGAAGTTTACGGGTGGTTGTTAGGACACTGGGCTGTGCGGTTATTGATGTTTCAAGCTGCAAAGAGCGCGGGTATCACTCCTTTGCGTCTGAGTTTCACTGGGACATTGCGAGTTATTCGTCGTGCTATCCCGAAATTTCAACGCTTGCAATCACAAGAACTCCCCTTTTTTTAAGTTGGTTAACTGTAGAGATTTTAGACACTCTGTTACCTGAACGAGTTTCTCGTACCAATCCCAGAGTTGTAAAAAAACCTGTATCCAAGTTTCGCTCAAAAAAGCCAAGACATCGAGCCACCCCCTCCCGAACCAATCCTCCTATTTTCTTTATCCTCAGCACAGCGTAGCCTTAAATGAACCGTATTGCGTTATAGGGTTCCCATTTGTGGGGTTGGATGCGGACTTGCCAGTTTTGCAGTCGGTCAATTTGATAGCACAGTCGATTGAGTTGAGAACGAAAGGATGAGCGATCGCCTCGTTCGACAAACAAGACAAGTGGTTTGCCAACTAAATACTCTGGCGCTGCATTCAGTAGACTAATGGGACTTTGTAAGAAAGATGGAGCAAATTGAGCTAGAATGCGGGTAGGAGTTGCGTTTTACGTCAGTCTCGACAGGAGCAACGTAAGGTGAAAGATCAAGTACCAGCAGCGATGCCGCAGTGCTTTGAGAACTGGTGTCGTCGGTTTGATGATGTATTTTCGCGTCAGAAGCAGCGGCAGGAATTTCGTGTTTATCTAGGGGGACTGCTGGGTGAGAGTCAGCGCAAAAACCTGAGCCAACTGGTCACAAATACAGTAGATGGCTCCTACAACAGCCTCAGACATTTTCTCAACAATGCCCCTTGGGATGAAGTCAAGCTAAATAATCGGCGGTTGGAGGTGATGCACCAGTGTCGCCAGACGACCCCGAGTCAAGGTTTCACATTGATTGTAGATGATTCGGGACATCGCAAAAGTGGTGCGGCTACTGATGGGGTAGGACGGCAGTACATTGGGGAGATTGGCAAGACTGACAATGGTATTGTGCTGCTGACTACCTACTTGTATGATGGAGTGCGACGTCTGCCGTTAGATGTTGCACTCTATCAACACGCAAGTTTATTCGAGCAAGGCAAGGCAGACCCCAACTTCCAGAAAAAACCTGACCTGGCTCTAGACTTGGTTGACCAATGCTTGAAGCGCGGTTATCGACCGGGTGTGACTGTAATTGATGCAGGCTACGGTAATAACACGCCTTTTCTCAAGCAGTTGGAGTCGAGAAACCTAACTTACGTGGCAGCAATCGCCAAAAACCGCCAAGTTACTGCTCAAACATCAGGTGATGAGTCTGCTCGTAAGCAGGGATTAGAAGCTATTGCTCAAACCTTGGCAGTGGAGCAGTTCACACCTGTGCAACTCAATCTGGAGCAGCCCCGGACAGTTTGGGTGGCGCTGTTACCAGTTCACGTTCCGAAGCTCGAAGGCACTCGCTGGCTGGCGATTCAACTCAATGCCTCTAGTTTCGAGCAAGCGACGGAGGTGGATTACTTTCTCACCAATGCCTCTGACAACCAAGTCAGTGCGGCTTGGGTAGCTCAAACATATTCTGCTCGCAACTGGGTGGAGGTCTTCTATCGAGAAGCCAAGGGCTGGTTGGGTTTGAGTGAGTATCAAGTTCGGGATGCTCTGAGTATGAAGCGTCATTGGGTTTTAGTGTTCATCGCTTACACCTTCATCCTTTGGCATCAGTTGACCGGCGGATTCCGCAGACGTTGGGCAACCAAACCCTTACAAACCTTTGCCGAAGCATTGGAGGCATTCCGCACCGCAGTCGAGTTTCGTTTGGTCCGCTGGCTTAATGAGCATGTTGATGTATTTGCCTCTCACAGAGCTAAGTTCGGCTATATTTGGGCTTAGAAAGTTTTAAAGTCCCACTAACAGCAGCACGATTAGCTTCGAGAATAACTCCCGCAGCATTAGTGACAAAATAGCCATCTGGAGCCAATTCAAATAAATCTTGGTAGCGTTGGCGCTCCTGCTCGACTAAAAATCTAGCTGCTGCCAATTCTTCATTTTGCTGCCGCAGCTCCTCAATAGCAACATAAATCTCTTCTAGAGAACAACTGAGTTCTCTAAAAGATTCTGCCAGTAACTCGGCTGGCGACCAAGCTGGCTCTTTTGCACGAATATACAAATTTTCTAAGCGACGGCACATTGCTTCTAACTGACTCGTTAGCTCGTCTGGATGCTTGGCAAACTTATTTGGATTGATTGGCATAGTCTGCAAGAATAGCAATTTTTCTACAACACTTTAACTCTCAAGTATGGCATTCGCTGTAGAAAGCAAAAAACAAAACAATTCCCAACCTCCTATCTCAATACTTTTCGGTTAAGGCAAGATTCCCCCTCACCCTGCCTTATAAAGGGAGAACGAGAGAAAGTTGCACGTCGCGCAAAAATCTTCATAAACCCGCCCTTTCCATGCAGCAAAACCATGAAAATCAAAGTCATCAACCCCAATACCACAGCTAGCATGACCCAAAAAATCGGGTTAGCAGCAAAAGCCGTCGCCAGTCCTGACACTGAGATTATTGCTTGCAACTCAACTATGGGAGCAGTTTCGATCGAAGGACATTACGATGAAGCACTCAGCGTAGTTGGCTTACTTGAAGAAATTCACCAAGGAGAAGCGACGGGGGTAGATGGTTATGTCATCGCTTGTTTTGGCGATCCTGGCTTGCTGGCT
The DNA here is from genome assembly GCF_032860985.1 of Chroococcidiopsis sp. SAG 2025. Lineage (GTDB taxonomy): Bacteria > Cyanobacteriota > Cyanobacteriia > Cyanobacteriales > Chroococcidiopsidaceae > Chroococcidiopsis. Next base: position 6,589,087 of record NZ_JAOCNC010000001.1, on the reverse strand, counting down.
GCCCGCGAACTAGCACGGGGTCCCGTCCTCGGTATTGCGGAAGCGGCGATGCACGCTGCGAGTTTTGTGGCTACTGGATTTTCCATCGTTACCACCCTCAAACGCACGCGAGTCATTGCTCGGCAATTAGTAGAAAACTACGGTATGAGTCGCTTTTGTCGTAATATTCGCGCGATCGATCTCCCTGTGTTGGAACTGGAGATTGCAGGATCTCCAGCTCGCAAGGCAATTATTCAAGAGTGTAGATCTGCCCTAGCTGAAGATGACTGCGGGGCGATCGTTTTAGGATGTGGTGGTATGGCTGACCTACCTGCTGAAATTAGCGGCGAGATTGGTATTCCCGTCATTGATGGTGTTACTGCTGCTGTCAAATTTGTAGAAGCTTTGGTAAGTTTGGGTTTAAGTACGAGTAAGGTGGGAGATTTAGCCTATCCCATTCCTAAGCCTTACACTGGTATGCTTGCCCCTTTTGCTCCCAAAAAGTAACAGCGATCGCCTTCAACTTTCGCTCGAACTGGCTTTGTAAGCAGCCCACCCACCAAGATGCGAAATATCAGTCCAATTGTATTTTTCAATTAATTCTTTCGGATAAAGAAATGCTGTTAAGACTTCTCCATCCTCTAGAACAATATCGCTTGCATACATATTCGGTGGCTCATTTGCCGACAAATATTCAAACTGCTCTTTCGTCATTTCATAGACTTCCCCAGGAATAGAAATTCCACCTTCTGCGACTTCATAAATCGCCGGATGCCAACCGTCACCAGCAGCATGAAGGCGATAGCGGGGTTGAGTTGCTGCTGTTTTGACAAACTTTGCTGACTGAAGATTTTGATGATCTGGTTGTCCGCGCAATGCCGAACCACAAATAAAAACTTTCTTCATACCTGAGTTGGTTGTTGTCATGTTGGTAATTGGTAAGTCAAAAGTTAAAAGTTAAAAGTCAAAAGTCAAAAATCCAAACTTTCCCGACTCCCGACTCCCGACTCCCGGCTCACTTCCGTTTGCTGTAATTGTTCGACTTCCTGTACGACTCGCGCTTTACTTGCTCTTAAGTGGGAAACCATTGCCTCAACTGCTGCTTTTTCATCTCGCTGCTGTATGGGTTGGTAAATTTGTCGATGTTCTGTACGAATTTCTAATACATCGGGGTTATGTTTGGTTGTCTGAATCCTTAACAGTTGCATTTGATCGAAAACTCGATCTAACAGGGAGACAAGCCAGGGATTGCCGGAACTCTGCGCTAATAACCGATGAAAACGGTAGTCAATATCTAACAAGCGAAAGCTAGTCAGTTGTGTAGGTTTACTATTCACTATCTTTTCTGCTTGCTCAACCATGCTTTCAAGTTCTTGCAGTTGCATTTCTGTCGCATGGTGACAGGCTCCCCGGACAGATAATTCTTCTAAAGCAATTCGGCAATCGTACAATTGCATTGCATCCACAATTGAGATCGTCGCAACCCGCAGGACTCCATCTAGGTCGCTTGTCGCTAGATTTTCATGCTGAAGTAAGCGAATTGCTTCTCGGATCGGCGTTCGACTTACCTGAAGCTTGTTCGCTAATTTGGTTTCTACTAGTCGCTCTCCTGGTGCTAGTTCCCCTGAGAGTATGGCATTCCGCAACGCCTGATATGCTTGTTCTTGTAGCGATCGCTGTCGCTGGAGCGACTGAGGAGACAGGGACAAAGCGGGACTCCTTAGCATCTGTCTGAAGAGGGATATTTTAGCTATTCTTATTTTATGTTTTTGACGGCACGATCTCCCTTAACTGTATTTGTACGTGTTATTGAGGAAGAAGTCAGGCGATTGGAGCCAGAATGAATTTTGTGCGGCTAGCTCCTGACCTCTTCAGAGGCTTTGCATACAGTATACATTTTTTCTCTGGACGGGCGTGAGTTTTTGCTAGCGATCGCCACCCTCAATTATTAAATAGAGATCCTTAATCGTCGAGATCCCTCGCCTGAGATAGACATGCCCTTTCTATCGGGGGAGATTGTAGTCCAACATACAGTTTATTTTTTCGATTTATTCTTATATATCATCGTATACAGCATACACAGTTCTCAGCTAGACTTCTGAGTCCAAACGTGCATACCTGCTGATGAGTAAAGTGCAAAGACAAGAGCGAACTACTGTTACAGCTTTTCTAGCATCGTCCGTTTGCAGCAGGTTTGAGTCAAGCTAGCAATTGCACTACAGAACTAATCATGACAACAACTGGAGTTAGACAAGAATTCCTCCAAACGAGTTCAGCAACGCAACAAGCTTTAGCTAATGCGGCGGCTGGCGTATCGTTGCGATCGGTGACGAAGAAATACGGCTCGTTTACAGCAGTTGAAAATTTGACCTTAGATATTCCCGCTGGAAACTACTGCTGTTTGTTAGGTCCGAGTGGATGTGGCAAAACTACAGCGCTGAGAACGATCGCCGGACACGAAGAAGTCACAAGCGGAGATATTTTAATTGGCGATCGGCGCGTCAACGACATTCCAGCAGCGAAACGCAATACTTCGATGATGTTCCAAAGCTATGCCTTGTTTCCACATAAAAGCATTTGGGAAAACGTCGAATTTGGCTTGAAAATGCGTAAACTCCCAGAACAAGAACGCCGTACCAGAGTGGGAGAGATGCTAGAAATGGTGGGTTTGAGCCATGTAGCCGAGCGCAAACCGAATATGCTCAGTGGCGGACAACAGCAACGAATTGCACTAGCAAGAGCCTTAGCCACCCGTCCCCAGGTATTGATGTTGGACGAACCTTTAAGCGCCTTGGATGAAAACTTAAGAGTACGAATGCGAACGGAGTTACGCCGAATTCAGAAACAATTCGGCATGACCTTCATTCAGGTGACTCACCACGTTGAGGAAGCTTTTTCTCTCTCTGATATGGTGGTGGTGATGACCCACGGACGGATCGATCAAGTTGCGACTCCCGCGGAACTGTTCAACACTCCCGCTTCCCAGTTTGTAGCTAAATTTATGGGAGACAACAATATCTTTACAGGTAAAGTTGTCAACAGCGTTGCAGATACCAATTTGGATTTAATTCAACTGGAAGTAGAGGGCATTGGTTCGCTATTTTGTCGCGGACACGCTGCACCAGTTGGAAGCCAAGCTGCATGTTCGATCCGTCCCGATTTAATGCAGATCGAGTCTCATTCACCTACTGTTTCTATTCAGTCTTCTCTCGCTGCCAATCAAATTACCGCTCGGATTGTCGCTGTAGAAATGACGGGTTTTGTGACGCGAGTTTCCTTGATGGCAGAAGCTACAGGGCAAGAAATATTGTATAAAGCCCGTACAACTGATTGGGATGCAAACGCACTTGCAGAAGGGCAATTAGTCGTACTTAGTTGGTCGAAAGATAACTGCGTTTTCTTAGCTGCGTAGAAAAGTTAAAAGTTATGGCGAAAATTAGTCGGCGCAAGCTGCTTAAAACAGGTTTGGCAGCAGGGGGAACTGCGATCGCGGCTGCTAGTTGTTCCAACCGTGGTCCAACAGTTATTACTAACAAACTTCAAGATGTGACGCTGCGATTAATTGGCACGGGTGCGGCACAAATTAACGATATTCGCGTCCAAGCAGAGAAAGATTTGGGTTTCAAAATTCAAATGCGGGCGTTGAGTACGGCAGAAAATATTCAAATTGCCATTACTCAACCCAAACAATACGATATTTTTGACGGTGAATATTTTGCCCTGCCATTAGTCGCTCCTTCTGGCAATCTTCAGCCAATTGATATTAGGAAAATCAAAGAATTCGATAAAATTACGCCGATCTTCACGACTGGAGAATTATATCCAGGGGCAAGAGTCAACACCTCTCAGGGAACGGCTCCTCGCAAAGTCATGTTTCTGAAAGGCAAAGATTCAACTGAATTTGCTTCAGAACCGACTGACTGGGCGACGATGATTCCATTTCAGTACAACGCTGATACGTTGGGATATCGTCCCGATTTAGTCGGTAAGAAAATTGAATCTTGGGCAGATTTATTTGACCCTCAATTTAAAGGCAAAACATCTCTGCTCGATATTCCTTCCATTGGCATTATGGATGCAGCAATGGTAATGGAAGCAACAGGACAAATGAAGTTTGGCGACAAAGGTAACATGACCAGAGAAGAACTCAACAAGGTGACGAACCTGTTAATCGAGCAAAAGCAAGCAGGTCAATTTCGTGCCTTTTGGAAGACCTTTGATGAGTCTGTCAACTTGATGTCATCTGGGGAAGTGGTGCTGCAATCGATGTGGTCGCCTGCGGTGACTGCTGTGAGAGCAAGGGGAATCCCTTGCGTTTATGCACCCTTGAAGGAAGGCTATCGCGGTTGGGGTGGTGGTTTGGGTTTGTCGAAGAATCTTTCGGGAATCAAATTAGACGCAGCTTACGAGTACCTCAACTGGATGCTAGACGGTTGGGTAGGCGGATTTCTCTCGCGTCAAGGTTACTACAGTGCAGCCCCCCAAAATGCCAGAAAGTTCATGAAGCCGGAAGAATGGGACTTTTGGTATGAAGGCAAACCTGCCACGATCGACATTATCGATCCCTTTGGTAAAAAGATTGAGTCTAAAGGTGCGGTGCGCGATGGTGGTTCCTTCACAGAACGAATGGGTAATGTTGTCTGCTGGAACTCCTTCATGCAGCAGCAAGTTTATCTCGTTTATAAGTGGACTGAGTTTATTGTGGCTTAGTAATTTTGTCATTTGTCATTGGTCATTTGTATTTTTACTACTCCCGACTCCTAACTCCGGTACGGGCGGGTTTAGCAAAGAGATTGACAACCAAAGCCTTCAATTTTTAGTCAAAACCCGCCCCTACGATTTACGACTTACTGAGATGAATAGCTCAAAAACTTTACGCAATTATTTGTTGGTAGCTCCACAAACGCTGATATTTGTATTGTTTCTAGTGCTACCAATTATCGCGATCGCAATTGTCAGTTTTTGGAATTTTAACGGCTTTGCGATGACCCCAGGATTCACTTTAAATAACTACTTGGGAATTTTTAGTTCGAGAGTTTACTTGTCAACTTATCTCAATACATTTAAATTTGCTTTTCTCGTTTGGTTGTTTTGCTTACTGATTAGCTATCCGGCCGCTTACTTTTTGGCTTTTCACATTAAAAGTCCGAAATGGCAAACAATTTTATTTTTAATTTGTACCGTGCCTTTTCTCACATCAAATATTATTCGGATGATTTCTTGGATTCCGTTTTTAGGGAGAGAGGGATTAATTAATCAGGCATTAATGGGATTAGGCATAACTAGACAGCCAGTGGAGATTTTTCTATTTTCTGATTTTTCCGTCATTCTGGCGATGGTGCATCTCTATTGTTTATTTATGGTTGCACCAATCTTTAATAGCATGATGCGGAGCGATCGCTCTTTGGTGACGGCTGCTGAGGATCTGGGGTCTTCTCCATTGCAAATTCAAAAAGAGATTATTCTACCTTTATCTGCTGCGGGAATTGCGATCGGTTCGATTTTTGTGGTGACGTTGGTGATGGGAGAATTTGCCACGATGCGGATTATGAGTGGTGGTAAATCTTCTTCTGTTGGCTATTTAATTAAGAACCAACTCGATAGTTTGCAGTATCCACTAGCAGCAGCAAATGCGGTTGTGTTATTGATTGTTACGCTGATAATTGTTTTTGCTATTTTGCGCGTGGTTGATATTCGCAAAGAGTTATAAAAGGTTAGGTATTCGTAGGGGCGGGTTTAGCCGAAATCTGAGTCAGAGTCAAAATTTATTGGTGAACCCGCCCGTACACAAGCCAAAATTGAAAGCAGCACTTGAGTTATAAGTATGGCAGAAAAAAAACGATCGCTTTCTTACTATCTACTAGCAGGATTTTTCGGATTATTTGTCTTATTCCTTTATGGTCCAATGTCTGCTATTTTTCTCTTATCTTTGCAGGGACCAGAAGGACAATTAACTTTCCCGATGCGCGGTTTTAGTTTTCATTGGCTCAAAGCAGTGTTTGAGCCGCAGCGGGTAGGAAACTTTGTCGATGGATTTGGGCGATCGCTTTGGCTGGGATTAATTGTCATGCTAATTACAGTTGTCTTTAGCGTGATGGCAGGGCTAGCATTTCGTCGGAAGTTTTTCGGCTCGAATTTGATTTTTTACCTGACAATTTCTAGCTTAATAGTCCCTAGCATTCTAGTCTCATTAGGGATTGGAATTTTGTTTAGTATAGTCGGGTTAGATAATCAGTGGTATTCTTCGGCGCTTGCTGGGCATTTAACCTGGACGTTACCTTTTGCCTTCTTAATTATGCTAGGAATATTCGGTCGTTTTAACCCTGCTTATGAAGAAGCTGCCCGCGATTTGGGAGCGAGCGACACGACAACATTTTGGCAAATTGTATTTCCTTTGATTGCCTCTAGTGTCATTGGTGTAGGGTTACTAGGATTTACACTTTCCTACGATGAGTTTACCCGCACGTCATTAATTTCTGGAGAGACTAACACCTTGCCATTAGAAATTTTTGGTATGACAACAAATGTCACTTCTCCCGCACTATATGCCTTGGGAACATTGACAACTTTATTTTCTTTTGCTTTGATTGCGATCGCATTAGTGGCAATTAATTCCCTATCTCGGCAGCAAACAAGATGAAGGTGTTTCATTCAATCGCAAATCGGGCAAGATAATAATACAACCAGCGAGATACACAAATGTTTCGGTCATTTATATTTTGGACTTCCGAAAACAACACTTGCAGGTTACGATTAAACGTAGCGATTCCCACAACGGGTATCGATGTTGAATTGCTCCAATTTTATGGACACGGATCGAAGTCCATCCCCCCACAGTAGCATTCTCCTCTGAGCTGAGCGAACTAGTCTCTCAGAGTAGGGGAGACTTAGGAGGCGTTTATGCTCACTCAAGAAGGACGTATTGCCCTAACCGATATTACCGATCTCAACTTACTCAAAGCAGAATTGAACCGTTTGCCCCCTGTAGATGTAGGGGATTATATTGCGGAACTTTCCCCCCAGCAACAAGCGATCGCCTTTCGCTTGCTCAACAAAAATCAGGCGATCGCTGTATTTGAATACTTACCTCAAGAAGTGCAGGAAGAATTAATCGGTTCTCTGCACGATGCCCAGGTATTTCACCTAGTAGAGTCGATGAGTCCTGACGACAGGGCAGAGTTGTTTGACGAGTTACCTGCTGGTGTTGTCAAGCGGCTGCTACAGCAACTCAGTGCTGAAGAACGGCAAGCCACAGCAACAATATTAGGCTATCCCGAAGGTACGGCAGGACGGGTGATGACGACGGAATACGTCCGCCTGCGTCAAGGTTTAACTGTAGGAGAAGCCCTAAATAAGATTCGACGCAGTGACGAAGATAAGGAAACGATTTACTATGCCTACGTCACCGACGATAATCGCAAACTAGTGAGCGTGGTTTCCTTACGACAATTATTGTTTACCATTCCCGATGTTTTAATTCGCGAGATTGCCAGTCAGCGAGTCGTGCGAGTCAGAACTGATACACCCCAAGCAGAAGCCGCCCAGTTGATGAAACGCTACGACTTGATCGCCATACCTGTTGTAGATCGGGAGGATCGCTTGGTCGGAATTATCACTGTTGACGATGTGGTAGATATTTTAGAAGAAGAAGCTACGGCAGATATTCAAAAATTAGCAGGGGTTAGCGGTGGTGACGAAGCAGCTTTATCTCCGCCCCAGGTAACGATCCGCAAGCGATTGCCTTGGCTGTTAGCAAATATTGGGTTGTACGTTGGGGCAGCTAGCGCGATCGCACCTTTTCAACAGGTGATTTCTGTTGTTCCCGTGTTAGCCGTAATCATGCCAATTTTATCTAACACGAGCGGTAATGTAGCGATACAAGCATTGTCGGTGACGGTACGCGGGTTAGGCGTGGGTGAAGTTACGCCCCTGGATACGTTAAAAATTCTCCGTAAAGAGATCTTGGCTGGGCTAGGAACAGCCTTAGCTTTGGCGATCGCTTTGGGAATTCTTTCCTTAATTTGGTCGCCACCCCAAGAACGCTGGGTAGCAATTGTAGCTGCTTCGGTGATGGCAATTAACGTATTTGTAGCGGCAAGTTTAGGGACAATGCTACCGATGGGATTAAAGCGATTGAAACTCGATCCGGCATTGATCAGCGGTCCCCTACTCACAACTATTCTCGATGCCGTTGGGTTCTTAACCTTCCTCTCACTAATTTCTCTCGCCTTGAAAATAGCAAGTAAACAGGCGTAGGATAGGCTTAAATTCGATCGCGCAGTCCAGCGAGTTACTATTAGTGTTGTTAGTATTGTCGATACTTCCTACCTGCTGCGGTTGATTCTAATAGATTTTGCGGTAACTAACCGCTATGAGAATCTTACTAATTGAGGATGATGAACTTGTTGCCAAGGCTTTAGCTAAAGCTCTCGCCGGTCAACACTACGCTATCGATCTCGCCACCGACGGTCAGGCAGGGTGGGAACTATTAGTCGCATGTAAGTACGACTTAATTTTATTGGATGTCATGTTGCCCAAGCTAGATGGCATTACCCTTTGTCGGCGGTTGCGATCGCAAGGCGATCGTACCCCGATTATCTTAGTGACTGCTAAAGATAACAGCACGAGTAAAGTCCATGGTTTAGATGCTGGGGCGGATGACTATATTACTAAACCGGTTGACTTAGCAGAATTATCGGCTCGGATTCGGGCTTTACTGCGACGAGGTGATTTTGCTGCACCTCCTGTATTGGAGTGGGGCGACCTACGCCTCGATCCGAGTATATGTAAAGTCAGCTACAGTAACCAGCCAATCGATTTGACTCCAAAAGAATACGGACTACTAGAACTTTTCCTCCGCAATCGCCATCGCGTATTTAGTTGTGGGGTAATTCTCGATCGCCTGTGGTCTTATGACGAAGAAACTCCAAGTGAGGATACAGTGAGGTCTCACATCAAGGGATTAAGGATGAAACTGCGAGCGGCAGGAGTGCTAGACGATCCAATTGAGACTGTCTACGGCATTGGTTACCGCCTCAAATCGGCAGAACAGACAAAAGCTAAGGACACAAGCAAAGTTAGGAAAAAAGCAGCTCGTCTCTCACCGGAACAAGAACAGCAGACCCTTACAGGGGTGGCAAGAGTTTGGGAACGAGTCAAAGAAAAGTTTATTCGGCGAGTCGCCACAATCAAGCAAGCGATCGCTTTACTGCAACAGGGATCGCTGGACGAGCAATTGCGGCATCAGGCAGAGCAGGAGGCGCACAAGCTGGCAGGTTCGCTGGGAATGTACGGCTTTGCCTTGGGTTCTCGTCTCGCTCGGCAAATCGAAAACTTGCTGCAAGCTGGGGTCTCGATCGCTCCAGAGCAAGCGCGGCAGTTGTCCGAACTCGTTGCGGCACTGCACCGAGAATTGCAACGTTCAACCGTGCAGACTCCAGAACTACAGTCGATAGATGAATCCCCCTGGCTATTGATCGTAGAGCCAGACCGCTCGTTGTCTGAAGGTTTGGTCATGGAGGCAACTAGTAGGGGAATGCGCGGCGAAATAGCGACAGACCTAGTTGCAATCGAGGAGCGACTCAAAGCGCGATCGCGTCCTGATGCGGTGCTACTAGACTTTTCCGCTGATACGGCTCAAGTGGGCGTAAAATTGCTAACAGAGCTGAATGCTTTTACTCCACCCGTGCCAGCGCTAATTCTCACAGACCGAGATAGCTTACTCGATCGCGTTACTGTGGCTCGCTTGGGCGGACGCGGGTTTTTACACAAGTTCTTGCCTCCAGCACGGGTTCTCGATGCCGTGACGCAAATGTTGCAGCGCTGTCGTACTGCCACAGCAAGGATTCTAGCTGTAGACGATGACCCGCAGGTATTGCAAGCCCTACACGCTTTACTAGAGCCTTGGGGCATCAAACTCTCGACCGTCAACAATCCCTTGCAGTTCTGGGACACTTTGGAAGCTGTAGCACCAGATTTACTCATACTTGATGTAGAAATGCCGCAGATTAGTGGAATTGAGCTTTGTCAAGTTGCCCGCAACGACCCGCGCTGGAGCGGTCTGCCAATTCTGTTTCTGACCGCGCACGCGGATGCTGAAACGATGCAACGTGTATTTGCCGCAGGTGCTGACGATTACGTTAACAAACCGATAGTTGGTCCGGAACTGATCGGCCGCATTCTCAACCGGCTAGAGCGATCGCGTTTATTACAGAGTCTCGCTCAAACCGATACTCTGACTAAAGTTGCCAATCGCCGCCAGTCAACCCAAGAGTTATCCCAACTGCTACGCTTAGCCCAGTTGCACGATCGCCCGTTGTGCTTCGCTATTCTAGACTTAGATCGTCTCAAGCAGATTAACGACCGCTACGGTCATGCAGTCGGAGACGAAATACTGTCCCGCTTGGGAGAGCTGCTGCGACGAACTTTCCAAAGTGAAGATGTTGTAGGTCGATGGGGTGGCGCAGAGTTCGTTGTCGGGATGTATGGGATGACGGCGAGTGATGGAGTGCGGCGGCTGGTTGAAGTCCTGGTTAACTTGCGTCAGCAACAATTTACCGTTCCCGATCGCGAGCAATTGACCGTGACTTTTAGTGCTGGTGTCGTCCAGTATCCCCAGGACGGTTCCGACTTGCAAGCGCTATATCAAGCCGCTGGTATTGTCTTGCAGCAAGCTAAAATCGCGGGAGGCGATCGCGTACTCAGTTGTTGAGTAAGTTTCCCGTTGGGGCAAGCTGAAGAAGCTGGGAGAGTCAAGAGAAGTCGGGGAAGGAATGTTATGAAAGCTCCATTACCTGAAGATGAAACAGCAAGACTGGAAGCTCTACGCCAATACCAAATTCTGGACACTGCCCCAGAAGTGGCTTTTGACGACATTACTCGGCTAGCAGCACAGATCTGCAACACTCCTATTGCCCTGGTTAGCCTAATTGACGATTGCCGCCAGTGGTTCAAGTCAAGAGTGGGATTGGAGGCAACGGAAACACCTCGCGATCTCGCATTTTGTGCCCATGCTATTTTGCAACCTAACGATGTTTTAATTGTCCCAGACACGCTAGAAGATGAACGATTTGCCATAAATCCCCTAGTGACTTCCGTGCCTCACATTCGATTTTATGCTGGCGCGCCGTTGCTTACCCCTGAGGGGTATCCACTGGGAACCCTATGTGTTATCGATCGCGTTCCACGACGGTTGAGCGATGCTCAGGTAGAGGCACTAAGCATTCTAAGTCACCAAATCATCACTCACCTAGAACTGCGACGGAATTTAGCAGAATCGACGAAACTCAATGCTCGATTGCGAGCTGAAATCAGCGATCGCCAGCGGGTTGAAGCGGAACGAGAGCAACTTTTGGTTCGCGAACAAACAGCACGGACTGAAGCAGAAACAGCCCGCAACAGAGTGACAAACATTCTAGAAAGTATCACCGATGCGTTTTTTGCTTTGGATAGTGAGTGGCGATTTACCTACTTGAACGATCGAGCAGAGCAACTTCTACAGCGATCGCGCGATCGCTTGCTAGGACAAAATATTTGGTCAGAGTTTCCTGAAGCCGTAAATTATAATTTTTACCAAAAGTATCACCAAGCAAGAACGCAGCAAGTTAGTGTCGAATTTGAAGAGTTCTATCCGCCGCTTCACACATGGTTTGCCGTCCACGCCTATCCTTCTGAAGACGGATTGTCTGTTTATTTCAATGACATTACAGGGCGCAAAGCAGCAGAGGATAAGCTAAAACAGACAACATTGCTGCAACAGGCAATTTTAGAGAGCGCCAACTACACGATTATTTCTACCAGTGTTGACGGTACAATTTGCACCTTCAACTCCACTACCGAGCGCTGGTTGGGATATGCTGCCTCTGAAGTTGTTAACAAAACCACGCCCGCACTCATTCACGACTGGAACGAAATCGTCCAACGGGCGCAGGAATTATCGCAGGAGATGGGAGTACCGATTGAGCCTGGATTTGAGGTTTTTGTTGCCAAGGCACGGCGCGGAGAGCCAGACGAGCGCGAATGGACTTACATCCGCAAAGACGGCAGCCGCTTTCCAGTACTTCTATCGGTGACGCGCTTGGTAGATGCAGCAGGTAATCTTACCGGATTTCTCGGCATTGGCAGCGACATTACAGAACGCAAGCGCTCGGAAAGGGAATTACAACGCCAGAATTTGCGCTTGCAACTGTTTGCCGAAGTCTCGCTGAAGATCCGTCAGTCTTTACAGTTGGAAGAAATTCTCCAAACTGCCGTTACAGAAGTGCAAAGAATTCTCCAGGCAGATCGAGTACTAGTCTATCAGTTACGGTCGGATGGCTCTGGCACCGTCGTGCAAGAAGCGGTAGTACTTGGCTGCATGGCAATTTTGGGACGGAAGATTGTTGACCATTGCTTTCAACAAGAGTATTTGGAACTTTACCGACGCGGGCGGATTAGCGCGATCGCTGATATCGAACAGGCTGACATCCAACTTTGCCATGTGGAATTTTTGCGGCAGTTTGATGTCAAGGCAAACTTGGTAGTACCGATTCTGCTGCGGGAAGACCTTTGGGGTTTATTAATTGCACATCATTGTACTGCCCCCCGACAGTGGACGAGTTTTGAACTGGAGCTGCTGCAACATCTAGCCAACCAAATCGGCATTGCGATCGCCCAATCTCAACTCCTAGAACAAGAAATCCGGCAACGCCAAGAACTGCACGCCATGAGTCGGGCGCTGGAAAGTGCAGTCGAGGGCATCTCGCGACTGGATACACAGGGACGCTATATCATGGTTAACCCAGCCTATGCCAGCATGGTGGGCTACCAACCAGAAGAAATAATTGGTATGGAGTGGCAGATGACCGTCCACCCCGAAGACCGAGAAAAAATGCAGGCTGCTTATCAAAAGATGCTGCTACAAGGCAAGGTAGAAGTTGAAGCCAGGGCGCTGCGTAAAGATGGCTCGGTCTTCGACAAGCAACTCGTCATGGTTACAGAATACGACCAACAGCAGCAATTCATCGGTCATTACTGCTTTATGAAAGACATTAGCGATCGCCGAGAAATCGAGCGGATCAAAGATGAGTTCGTCTCGGTGGTGAGCCACGAACTGCGGACACCTCTAACTTCGATTCGCGGCGCTTTAGGTCTTTTAGCTAGTGGCGTACTGCACCTCAACCCTGAAAAGGCGCAACGCATGTTAGATATTGCCGTCAATAATACCGATCGGTTAATCCGCCTGATCAATGACATCTTGGATATCGAGCGCATCGAGTCAGGCAAAGTTACCATGAACAAACAAGCTTGCGATGCTGCTTCCCTAATGAGCCAGGCGATCGAAATCGTGCGTCCCTTGGCAGAGAAAGCAGAAATCCGTTTATCCGTCTCTCCAATCTCTGCTCAACTATGGGCTGACGGCGATCGCATCATTCAAGTCTTCACCAACCTACTCAGCAATGCGATTAAATTCTCACCCCCAGGATCTACCGTATGGCTCAGCGCCGAATTATGGAGTTGGGAGTCGGGAGCAGAGGAGCAGAACCAGCAATTCAATTCACTCACCACGCACCACTTACCACGCACCACTCCCGACATCACCTTCCAAGTCAAAGACACGGGACGAGGTATTCCAGAGGATAAGCTCGAAATTATCTTTGGACGCTTTCAGCAGGTAGATGCCTCTGACTCGCGGAAAAAAGGAGGAACTGGCTTGGGTTTAGCCATCTGTCGCAATATCGTGCAGCGTCATGGGGGGCAAATTTGGGTGACTAGCACTCTTGGCGCAGGCAGTACTTTTTACTTTACCCTGCCTATTCTCCAGGCTACACCACATGCTGGAGCGGAAATCTCAACCGCTACCTCACTCCATACCCCTTACTCCCCACCCTTGATTTTGGTATGCGATGACGATCCCTCTGTCCGCACTGTAGTGCAAGCCATACTCGAACAGGGAGGATACCGAGCGATAACAGTAGCTTCCGGACAGGAGGCAGTCTTGGAGGCAGCTCAACAGCATCCTGATGCGATCCTCCTCAACTTAATGATGCCAGAGATGAACGGCTGGGAAACTTTAGCAGCGCTAAAAACACAAGCAAAGACAAAAGATATTCCGGTCACGATCCTCAGCGGCTTATTGCCAGATGCATCACCTCATCCAGGGGTGAGCGATTGGATTGTTAAACCTCCAGATGAGCGATCGCTGTTCCAAGCTTTGGGTCGAGCCTTAAGTGGACGCGATCGCAGTATCAAAGTCTTGATAGTAGAGGATGAAATCGATCTGGCACGAGTGCTAATTGCTATGTTTGAACGCTATGGCATTGAAACTTTCCATGCCCAGACAGGTAGAGAAGCGATTCAACTCAGTCAAGATATTATTCCTGACTTGCTGGTACTCGATCTGTTCGTGCCGGAAGGCGATGGCTTTGTCATAGTAGATTGGCTGCGACAGCATAACCGTTTGTGCCAAGTGCCCCTAGTTGTCTACAGCGCTAAAGATCTGAACGATACCGATCGCGAACGATTGAAGCTAGGACAAACTCTATTCCTCACCAAAGGACGAATTCAACCAGAGGAATTTGAGCGGCGAGTCATTGGCTTGCTTAATCGCATTATTTACCATCGGGAGGGAAATAGCGATGGTGGGAGCTAAGCGTATCCTGATTATTGATGACGAAGACGATATTCGAGAGGTAGCCCAACTCAGTTTGGAAGCAGTAGGTGGCTGGGAAGTTGCAACCGCAGCTTCAGGAATGGAAGGATTGGAGAAAGCGGCAGCCGAACAGCCAGATGCTATTCTCTTGGATGTCATGATGCCCGATATGGATGGCATTGCTACTTTTCAACAACTGCAAGCTAACCCTGCAACTGGGCATATTCCAGTCATTTTACTTACGGCGAAGGTGCAATCTGCCGACCGACAGCGCTTCGCTCAACTCGGCATGATAGCAGCGATCGACAAACCTTTCGATCCAATGGAATTAGCCGATCGAGTGACAGAAATCTTGGGCTGGAATTGTTAAAAAAATCTTTTCCCTCTCCACGAGTTCTCCATTTTTTCACTCTAACTTCAAGATAGAGCTAACCGATTTCGACTTTAACTGAGATCCCGTACCAAGCCCTAACGATTAGAAATCGTGGCTGCTGTTAGCTAGCTGGAGAGATAGATAACTCAGATGGAGCGATATTTATCGTGTACAACATCGATCGCACAGAAGAATTTGATTCAAGCGTTGCTTTACTCGTTGATATTTTCAAACTAAAAAACAAGGCAATTGTAGAATCTTGCCGCAAAACTTTTATTGCTCTATTTGGTTCTGACTACACAACAGACTTGATGACAGCAGCAGTCTTTCAATTAGCTGCAACTGATGCCGATACTTGCCACTGGACTTTACACACTTTTTATGAGTTAGATGCTTGTCTCAAATTAATAGAAGGAGCTTTTAAGTTCGCCATTCAAAAATTGATTAGCTTGGGTTTTATTCTAGGTCAGGATTTCAGCGCCAATGCTAACGGAGAACTTTTGCTTAATCGAATAGCTAAGATAGCTTTGTTAGAGAATATTTCAGATGCAGATTGGAACTTTCTTAAAGAGATTCTGCAAGTTATTGAATAGCTATAATAAAAATATTAACCAATAAAAATCAAAGTTCAAGGCTAGTTATTTGAAGTATGAACGTTTCAAGATTACATCGCTCTCAAATCGATCTACTCCTACCAATTCGCCAGTGGCTTGAATCGATAAAAATCGCCGATTCTGGCATAGCGCACTTAGTGTGTCAAGTTATTCCTGCTCGTTGTCCATTCGAGCGCAAAATTCAACTGTTTAATCGCACCTTGCTGTATATTCCACCTCTATGCAAGCTAAATCCTCTCTACGAGCAATTAGTTGAACTGCGCTACAAATCCTTATGTTATTTAGCAGATGAATGCGGTGAAGATGTCACTAGTTACTGCTAAAGATTAGAGTTCGAGCTACTTTGCGATCGCAACGGTTTGCCATTTGTACAAATCGCCTGTGCCAAGAATAAATTGAACGAAAAATTAGAGTTAGTTTCTCTAGAATTAGATGCCAATGGTTCGTTAAAACGAGGGAAAAATTAAATGACTAACACTCTGGTAAAAACTCAAGACAAGGCGAGCAAAAAACAAGCGATCGCACCTCAATCACAGCCAATACAACCCGCTAGCAATCGCTACAGAAAACGCATAGATAAGAAAATTGCTGCCCGCACTGAAGAAATTGCGTTGAACTTATCAAGCTCGATCTCCATGACAATACCGAGGTTTTGCAAACACCAAATAGTTCATTTCATCGGTGGTACAGGCACGATTAAGGGTCGTAGAGCCAGTGCTGGAGCATGGTTGTATACCATAGAAATGGCTCAAGGTCCAGAGCCAGAAATGGGTAGAATTGGCAGTGAAACGATTATCTTGCTATACGAAGCAGATCTCCAGAGCTAGAGAACTAGATAATGCTGCTGGCGCTAACTATAAACAGCCTCTAACTGAGACAAGTCCCCCTGAACCAAAGCCTCCACCGCCGTTGCTTTCGTCGGTAATGCCGCCGTCAATACTTCTCTACCTGTTTCGGTAACTAACACGTCATCTTCGATCCGAATTCCGCGCACGTCGGCAAATTGAGCCAAGCGTTCCCAATTCACGACATCTCGATACTTTTCCCGCCGATCGCGATCGGTTAAAATTGCCGGGACTTGATAAAATCCTGGTTCGATCGTCACTAACATTCCAGGACGGAGAGGACGATTCAACCGTAAATAATTTAACCCAAAGCGATCGCTGCGTTTGCGCCCTTCCTCATATCCAGCAATATCCCCTAAATCTTCCATATCGTGGACATCTAAACCTAACAAATGCCCGATACCGTGGGGAAAAAATAGGGCGTGGGCATCCATTTCGACTAAATCTTCCGGTTGACCGCGCAAAATGCCTAGATCGACCAAACCTTGAGCAATAACCGTCGCCGCTAGCAAATGTAGATCTTGATACTCTACGCCGGGACGAATTTTGGCAATGCAAGCATCGTGTGCTGCTAACACGACATCGTAAACCGCCCGTTGAGTGGCTGAGAATTGCCCAGATACAGCCCAAGTGCGGGTGACATCCGCCGCCCAACCCGTAGATGTTTCTGCCCCTACATCCACCAGTAACAAGTCGCCCAACTGCATCGGGTGATGATAGCGATCGTTATGCAACACCTCTCCATGCACCGTCACGATACTGGTATAAGCACAGCTCATGTTATTAGCAAGAATGACGTGTTCCATTGTGGCGCGCACATCTGCTTCCCATGAGGCGTTAGTTGTAACTGCCATACCAGCAATATGAGCTTGTACCGTCACGTCAGCAGCTTGCCGTAATTGAGTTAAGGCAGCGCGATCGTGACTGAGCCGCAGTGCTACAATTGCTTGAGCTAAATCCAAATCAATGCCTTGCAATACCTTCGCTGGTGAAACTGGACGGTTAAGGATGCGAGACTGTTGGAGAGCGGTCATGGTATCCTGTGCGGCAATAGTAGCTGCCCCCACAGCATGAGATTCCAACTCGCTCATGGGTAAAGCTGCATCTGCACCAATCTGAGTTGCAATGTCTGTTCTGCTGGGCATTTCTCCATGCCAGAGGGCGCTTTCTGGTTTCGGATCGTCTACAAATAACGTCATTTTTCCCGCTTCTAAGCGAATAGCTGCCATTTCCAGGGGAATACCAGCAAAATAGAGAAAGTGACTGCTCGCTCGAAACGGAAAGCAATTAGCAGGAAAATTACGCGCGCTGCTGCGTCCCGACCATAGTATAACTGGCACATCAAGGCGATCTGCTAGTTGCTGTCGCCGCTGCCGCAGAGTTTCAACTTCAGTGTCATGAGTCATTGAAAACTAAGTCGTGAAGAGTGAATAGTGACTAGTGACTGGTGGCTAGTCACTTACAAATGACCGATGACGAATGACCAATGACAAATTCAGTCATCATCTTGGTTATCTGTGTTGGGCGCTTCATTATCCTCATCGTCGTCTGCTTCGTTCTCGTCGTCTTCTACATTCTCGTTCGTGTCTCTGACTCTTTCATCTCCACTAGGAGTACAGTTAACAAGTCCGCCTGCTACGCTCAGCAAAACAATAACACTTAGTAAACTTCCGATCGCCGCTCTAGGGTTCAACCATTTACTTAGGTCTTTCATTCGCAACCTCCGAGGCGCAGAACACATCAATATTTAATTATTAACAAGATTTTAATATCTTGCGTTCATCTATGAATGAATAGTTATTCGTCATCTGTCATTGGCAACCACAAATGACGAATGACCAATGACTAATGACTTTTTACTAAAACCCCATTAAGAAAAATATCTGCCAGTCCTTCCGCCATCTCTTTCATTTGTTGTGGGGAGGCGTTGGGTTCCATTAACGTGTTGTGGCTGAAACCAGAGATGGCAAACATGCCTAAGAATACTTGGGCGACAATGCGCGGATTCATCGGACGGTAAATACCACGTTCCATTGCTGTTTGAAAGAAAGCCTCAGCTACATCCGTCATTTTGCCGATCACCTCAGATTGGACGCGATCGCGTAAATCTGGGTGAAATTGGGCTTCCATGAAGCAAACCCGCATCAAATCGGCATTTTTCTGAAAGTTCCACATTCGCCGCTGCATCACTTGTGCTACAGCTTTATAGCTACCCATTTCGCTCAATTCCGTCAGCAGATCGGTGAGAATTTCTACCCATCCTTGGGTTGCAACTTCTACCAAAATTGCTTTTTTATTAGAAAAGTGACGAAACAGCGTACCTTCCGCCACACCAGCAGCTTGTGCTAAGTCGCGGGTCGTCGTACCGTCGAACCCTTGACGCGCGAACAATCGCTGCGCCGCTTGTAAAATGCGATCGCGAGAAGAATCTGCTGGCTGTGAAGCACGGTTGAAAACTTG
Organism: Chroococcidiopsis sp. SAG 2025; assembly: GCF_032860985.1. Classification (GTDB taxonomy): domain Bacteria; phylum Cyanobacteriota; class Cyanobacteriia; order Cyanobacteriales; family Chroococcidiopsidaceae; genus Chroococcidiopsis. The sequence continues at coordinate 6,570,187 of NZ_JAOCNC010000001.1, read as the reverse complement.
CATAGAAGGTATTTATGGTTGTATCGATGTTAATACAACTTGTAGGGACATTCTCTTACATCCAGCTGCACAACTGGCAAACTTTAATAGATCGTTAATAGATCTATCTCGTACGCACAATTGAGTCCAATCTATGATGCATCAGATCGTACGTTTTATCCGCTCAATTTTATCCACATTTAAGATCTGGCAACGCTTGCTTGCCATATTAACAATTGTAACTATCTTGTTTTGGGTTGTCTGTTCGGAAACAGCTTTAGCTGAAATAGGGAGCAGGGAGCAGGGAGCAGGGAGTAGGGAAGCTGAAATAGGGAGCAGGGAGCAGGGAGCAGGGAGTAGGGAAGCTTTAATTCCGAATTCCGAATTCCGAATTCCGAATTCTGCTCCATTGAAGTCAATCCAACCTTATTACAAACGGGTAAGTCAGGATTTAACTGAATTTCGTCTCAGTAATGGGATGAAGTTTATTGTCTTGGAACGCCATCAAGCACCAGTTGTATCTTTTCTGACCTATGCTGATGTGGGCGGAGTCAACGAACCAGTAGGTAAGACGGGTGTGGCTCACTTTTTGGAGCATTTGGCATTTAAAGGCACGACGCGGATCGGTACGCGAAACTACATCGTAGAAAAACCGCTGTTAGAACAATTAGACAAATTAGCAGCAGAAATTACCGCAGCGAAAGCAGCGAAAAAAGAGGCAGAAGTTACCAAATTACAAGCGCAATTTGAGCGAGTAGAAGCTGAAGCAGCTCAGTTAATCAAACAAAATGAGTTAGGGCAAATTGTCGAACAAGCTGGTGGTGTAGGTTTAAATGCTAACACTTCGACAGAAGCAACGCGGTATTTTTACAGCTTTCCTGCTAACAAACTAGAAATGTGGATGTCGTTGGAATCGGAACGATTTCTCGAACCCGTATTTCGGGAATTTTACAAAGAAAAAGATGTCATTTTAGAAGAACGACGGCTGCGGGTAGAAAATTCGCCCATCGGACAAATGGTGGAAAAGTTCCTCGATACTGCTTATCAAGTTCATCCTTACAAGCGTCCTGTCATCGGTTACGAACAAGATATCCGCAACTTAACGCGGGCTGACGTGCAGCAGTTTTTCGATACTTATTACATACCGAGTCAATTAACGATCGCAATTGTCGGTGATGTGAATCCCCAACAGGTAAAACAGCTAGCTCAAGTTTATTTTGGACGCTATCGCGCTAAGGCTGCTCCTCCCAAGTTGACAACAGTAGAACCAAAGCAGCAAAAAACGCGAGAAGTAACGCTCAAATTACCGACTCAACCTTGGTATTTAGAAGGCTATCACTGTCCGGCAATTAACGATCCAGATTATGTGGTTTATGAAACGATTGGCAGGTTATTAAGTAACGGACGCACATCGCGGCTTTATCAATCTTTAGTAGAAAAGCAACGCCTAGCTTTAGCAGCTCAAGGTAGCAGTGGATTTCCAGGGAATAAATATGAAAATTTAATGCTATTTTATGCTTTAACAGCTCCAGGGCATACAGTTGATGAAGTGGGGACAGCGATGAGAAAAGAAATCGAGCGCCTCAAAACCGAACCAGTTTCAGCAATGGAATTGGAGCGAGTCAAAACACAAGCTAAAGCAGATTTATTGCGATCGCTCGACTCAAATATGGGGATGGCACAGTTGTTGTTAGAGTACGAAGTCAAAACAGGTTCCTGGCAAAATTTATTTAAAGAACTAGAAGCGATTTCTCAGGTGTCGTCAGCCGATATTCAACGAGTTGCCCGACGAACTTTCATCCCCGAAAATCGTACGGTCGGGCGGTTATTATCTTCTTGAGGGAGCAGGGAGCAGTTATCAGTGACCAGTGACCAGTGACCAGTGACCAGTTAACAATCCACTACACCCCAAACTTCCCAAACTTCCCAAACTTCCCAAACTTCCCAAACTTCCCACACACCCCACACCTCACACCCTACACCCTACACCCTTTCTTCACTACTCACTAATTCTCATGGACAAACTACAAAAATTACTGCAAGATGACCTTCCTCGTTTAGGTACTTACTTTTTAGATATGACAGCGGTACAGGGAGATGGGGTGTTACTTGTCAATTACTACCCCAATGATGCGATCGCCCAAATGGAGGCAAAATTTCTGAAAGCAAGTGTTATTCCCAAATATTCAAGGCAAATGGGATTAGCCGATCTAGTAGCGCAATTTGAAGCACACGATCGCCAAACTCAAATGGTGGTGGCTGTCGTTACACCAGAGACGAAAGGTACGGTAACTATAGAAGTATCGTCTACGCCCCCACCAGCAGCAGAACCCGCAGCAGAACCAGAAACAGCCAAACCCTCCGCTAAATCGACTACTAAGTCTCAAGCCAAGGGGAAAACTTCAACTCGGACAACTGCTAAATCTCCCGCACCAGAACCCGCGCCAGAACCCGCACCGGAACCAGAAATAGCCAAACCCGAAACAGCCGCACCCCCAGCTAAACCAGCTAAACCAGCTACCAGGCACAAAGCAAGGCGCACTCCGCCTCGGACAGCTGCAAGGCGAAGAAAGGCAACTTAGAGTCAACATCCATTTGCTAAAGATTCGGCAAATGTTTCCAAAAATTAGCACAAGAACCTGTAAATTTGGCGCTGTAGGATTGTTTGCATAGCTGTAAGCCGGGATGCAAATGACTCTTCACTCATATACAGTAAAGCTGATTTCAGTCGCTTTCGCATTGGCTAGCGTGGGACTGGATACGACAAGAGCGATCGCGCAGACGATATATCCATTCAACGGTAACTACGATACAAAAATCGAGATCGTACCGATTGACGAGGAGCTATCTCAATCGGTTGAGCTAGCTACGAGTTCCGATCCTGAAGCCCCTTACGGTCTAACTCAGTACGAAGGATTAATCTACGCGCGAACCGATCCTGCAACTGGTGCGCTTAACTTTAATACCAATCCCGCTACGTTTGGCTTACCAGATCTTCCACCAGGTTACATCGTATTTGAGGGAGAAGGAACTGATAACAAATTGCGGGGAACCGCCACGGCTACGGCTACACTTGACCGTGAAAATCTGACGGGATTTGGTTCCGGTACGCTGACGATTACAGGCGGCGAAGGCATATTTACAGGCGCGACTGGGACGCTAGATTTTACTCAAGTCGATCGACTCAACCCCGATCCAAACGTTCTTTCGCTTGAGGGCGATGCTGTCATTACTGGCTCAATAGAAACAGTTCCAGAACCAGGAGGAGTGGGAACGCTGGCTGGTGTCGGTGCAATTGGCGCTGGTTTGCTACTGCACCGCCAACGCCAAAAGTTGACCAAAAACACTTAAGACGATCGCCGCCGTCCCTGACCGAATAAAATCGCTCTAGATTCTTCCGTGACAGTTGGCGTAGCGCTGCTAATTTCGTCAGCCTTGGCATAGGCACGTTGCACGGCGGGACGTACTTTTATGCTCTCAAACCAACGTTTAAGATTGGGAAAGTCATCCAAATTTTGTTGCTGCGTTTCGTAGGGTACGATCCAGGGATAAGCTGCCATATCTGCGATCGAGTAGCTGCCCGTGATAAAAGGTAGACTTGTCAGCCGTTCGTCGAGTACGCCATACAATCGCTCGGTTTCCTTCACATAGCGATCGATCGCATAAGGGATTTTCTCCGGTGCGTAAGTGACAAAGTGGTGGTTTTGTCCCAGCATTGGACCCAATCCACCCATTTGCCAGAACAGCCATTGCATTGTCTCGACGCGATCGCGTAGATTATCTGGTAAGAATTTTCCAGTTTTTTCTGCCAAATATTGCAGAATTGCCCCCGACTCAAATACGCTTATCGGTTCGCCACCATCAGGGGGGTCGCGATCGATAATTGCTGGAATTTTATTATTAGGTGAGATCTTGAGAAATTCTGGGTCGAACTGTTCGCCCTTAGCAATATTGACGGGTTTGATTTCGTAAGGTAGCTCTGCTTCCTCAAGAAAGATAGTAATTTTATGTCCGTTTGGAGTTGTCCAATAGTAGAGTTTGATCGTCATGGCAATTCGCTCGGAATGCATAAACTCTTCGATCGTAACTGGAATTAGTGAGTGGTGGGTGGTAAGTGGTGTAGAGACAAGAGAGACAAGGAGGACAAGGGAGACAAGGGAGAATTTAGATATATTCTTTTGATTCTTGCTCCTGACTCCTGACTCCTAGTTCCTGACTTTTGACTTTTGACTTTTAACTTTTGACTTGCTTAATTCTCCTCTGGTGGCAAATCCACGCTGTAGAGGGTGTCTCCAGCTAAATTGTGTAGAGTGACGGTCATCACTTCACTGTCGCGATCGATTTTGACCATACCAAAAAACTGTAGACCTTCCGAAGGGGGACGATTTGGCTTAGTTCCCTCTGGCAAACTGTTAAATTTCACCTGCGGTCCAAAAGTATTATCTAGCTCGTTAGGTCCAAACGTGCCTGAGTTTAAAGGACCCGCAACAAACTCCCAAAAAGGTTTGAAATCAGTAAATTGAGCTTTGCTAGGGTCGTAGTAGTGAGCGGCAGCATAATGTACGTCCGCTGTCAACCAAACAACGTTGCGGATATTTTGCCGTTGGATGAACTGAAACAAATCTGCAAACTCTAGTTCTCGTCCTAAAGGAACGCCGTTATCCCCATTTGATAGCGCTTCGTAGGCTGTCGTTCCATCTGGAATGACTAACCCGATTGGCATATCGCTGGCAATGACTTTCCAAGTGGCAGTAGAGGTGAGTAACTGCTGCTTCAACCAGCTGAGCTGAGCTTTACCTAAAAATGCCGTCTCGTCGCTTGCCTCAGTTTGACGATTTGCCGAGTTTGCGCCTCGATAGCTGCGCTTGTCGAGCATGAAAATGTCTAGCATCGCTCCGTACTGAAACGAGCGATAAATCCGCTCTGGGTCGTTAGGATCGAAGCGAATTGGCTGGTATTCTAGAAAGGCTTGTCTCGCTCGTTCTGCCAGAAGATTCACATCTTTAAGCTGATAACGGGCATCTGTACCGACATCTGTAAGAATCTCGCCTGGATACCAGTTATTTGTAGTTTCGTGGTCGTCCCACTGAACGAGTTGAGGGACTTCGGCATTGAAGCGGCGGACGTTTTCATCGAGCAGGTTGTAGATGTAGTTGCCGCGAAACTCAGTCAGTGTTTCTGCTACTTTTGCTTTTTCTGGTGTGGTAATGTTTTTCCAAATGCTACCGTCATCGAGTTTGACTTCAGCCAAGATTGGATTATCAGCGTAAATTGTATCGCCAGAGTGGATGAAGAAGTCTGGATTGAGTTGTCGCATGGTTTCATAGATCTTCATGCCACCAAATTCTGGATTAATTCCCCAGCCTTGTCCGGCTGTGTCTCCTCCCCAAACAAATTTAATGTCGCGTTTTTTAGTTGAAGGCGTGCGAAAAGTTCCCGTGACAGGAACGCTAGAAATACTGGAGTTGTCCAAATCCTGAAAAGTAAATCGGTAGAAGATTTGCTCGTCGGTTGGCAGTCCTGATAGGTCAACGCGGACTGTAAAGTCAGTTGCTTCTAAAGCTGGCGCTCCGATAACTCGTCGGACATGGCGAAAATTTTCACTCGTACTGTATTCTACGATCGCTCGTGCGGGGCGATCGCAACGGCTCCAAACTACGGCGCGATTCCCTGTTATATCACCACTGGCAACTCCATAAGGGATTGTCGGGCGCATTTTGTCTGAGGTCACAATTCCTGGGGCTTGCGCCTTCACTTGTCGAGATGGCGACAACAAACTAGCAGCTACAGCCCCACCCGTGAAAGCCGAACCGAGCAGAAATGAGCGACGGTTAATTTGTCGCAAGTTGAAATTCATAAGTAGTTCCTTTAGTTTGACAACGGAAAAATTGAAAAAATCTCGAAAATCTTAATTTTTGATAAGTCAAAATAGACTCCCAAAAAGCTCAATTCATGCGCTTCGATTTAGCGCGATCGCTATCCCGCTAGTAGTTAATGATGTAAAAATAATCTTGAGACAAAAAGAGTTTACGGCAGTAATTTATACAAATCTCGTTCCACAGTCAAGCAGCAAAAATTAACCTTGACTTAACTTGTTGATGATGTTAGTTGTATCTGCGATCGCTCGAACTTCCCTTGAGGAGCAATTACCTACGATTGGAAATTTGATATTTATTGTGAATTTTGTCATCCAGTCGGGCATCTTAACTATAGAAGCTATACCAATCGCTCGTACTAGCTTTCTTTACGCTTTCTCATACTCCTGAGAATTAATTAGTCTAAGCAAAATTACTTAGAGGAATTTAATATGAATTTGACTGGACTAAAATGGACTAAAAATGTAAAAAATCAAGATGGTAGATATTGGGCTTATAAGGATAAAACTGAATATATTGAACCAGCAGAAAATATTTTTGGTTTACATTGGAAATTCAATCAATATGAAAATGCTTGCAAGCCTCAGAAAGACGATTTCATTATTTTAAGACAGCACGCTAGGGTAACTCATGTGGTTCGAGTTTTAGATAACGAGTTGTACAAAGACTTGACAGCAACAGAATTTAGCCTTTATCGGATGGTAAAAACGGTTTGGATAGCTAATGATTGGCACAATCCGCCGACTTACGAGCAAGTCTTCGGTCAAAAAATCTTTTTTCCAAGAGATGGAAAGGTAATCAACTTAGAAAATATGAATGTTTTTCAAGAAAGCTGGAATTCTAAAACAGGGCTACTAGGCTTTCAAAAGCACGTTCAACAGCTACTTCAAATCAGCTAACGGGATAATTTGTGAAATGTTTAAATGGATGGTGAGCAATGCTCACCTTTATTTTTGATATTTATTTTGACACTGTTTTTTGATATTATTTACTGGCGATCGCTACTCACTCCTGACTCGATCATGACTTGGCGAACTCTTGGCTTAGAGCCTCATTTATATGATTACTTATTATCTGTTTCATTGCGAGAACCAGAGATTTTGACGCAACTACGTCAAGAAACTGTCCGTCACCCATTAGGTAAAATGCAAATTGCACCCGAACAGGGTCAATTTATCGCCTTATTGTTGCAATTAATAGGAGCCAAGAAAACTTTAGATATTGGTGTATTTATGGGTTATAGTTCTTTAATCATGGCATTAACATTACCCGTTGATGGTATAGTAGTAGCCTGTGAAAAGAATGAAGTATATGCTGCGATCGCGCGTCACTGGTGGCAGCAGGCAGGCGTAGCAAATAAAATTGACTTGCACGTTGCACCAGCCAAGGAAACCCTTCACCATCTCATAGAAACAGGTGCATCTGAAACATTTGATTTTGCTTTAATTGATGCAGACAAGAGTAATTACGATAGCTACTACGAACAAGCACTTCAGCTTATACGTCCAGGCGGATTAATTGCAATTGATAATGTTTTATGGTCGGGACGAGTTGCCGATCCACAAATCCAAGATAATCGCACTAAGAAATTACGTTCTTTAAATCAAAAACTTCATCAAGATAAGCGTATTACTCTCAGCCTTGTACCAATTGGAGACGGTTTAACTTTGGCAAGAAAGGTAATGAATGTTAATGGCTAATGGCTAATTGCTAATTGCTCCCTCTGCACCTGAAGCTCTCTTCCCCGACTCCCGACTCCTGTACGGGCGTACCGACTCCCTGTTTTAACTTTTCTTGCTGACGGCTTCTTTTCTCCTCGGTAAGAGTATCAAAGCAATCAGGACAAGAAATTCCCTCTTCGTACTTTTCGGATTGTTTATCTAATGCCGAAATTGGGTGTCCGCAACTACGACACATTTCATAATTACCTGGTGCTAAACCTTGTTGTACAGCTACCCGTTCGTCAAATACAAAACACTCTCCTTGCCACAAACTTTCTTCAGATGGAACTTCTTCTAAATATTTCAAAATTCCACCTTTGAGGTGATAAACTTCCTGAAATCCCTGAGACAGCATGAAAGATGAAGCTTTTTCACAGCGAATTCCTCCCGTACAAAACATTGCTACCTTTTTATGTTTGTCGGGATTGAGATGTTGACGCACGTATTCAGGAAATTGGCGAAATGACTGAGTTTGTGGATTTTGCGCTCTTTGGAAACTCCCAATTTTTACTTCATAATCATTGCGGGTGTCAATCACAACGACTTCAGGATCGCTAATAATTGCGTTCCAGTCTTGAGGGTTGACATAAGTACCGACTTGCTGACTCGGATCTGCTTCCGGTATTCCAATGGTGACGATTTCCCGCTTCAACTTCACCTTCATCCGCTCGAATGGGGGTGCTTCAGCACGAGATAACTTGTACTCTAAGTCTGTCAGACGCGGATCGGAACCGAGAAAAGCAAATAGGGAATCAATTACCGTTCGGGAAGCAGCCGCAATTGTGCCATTAATTCCTTCCTCTGCGAGTAGAATTGTCCCTTTCACCCCTTGAGACAGGCAGTAAGACAGTAACGGTTCGCGTATTTCAGCGCAGTCTGGTAAGCTGACAAACTTATAAAATGTGGCGACAACCTGAGTCATGGCTTTGAATGAGTAGAAATTTCTGAAATATTTTTGGTAATTTTGCTCGTTTAGCTCTTGACCATATTGTTTTAGAGTAGCTATAATAACAAAGTTGTCGAAAAAACGACAGCAAACTCATGACTCGCGGGGGTTTAGCTCAGTTGGTAGAGCGCCTGCTTTGCAAGCAGGATGTCAGCGGTTCGAGTCCGCTAACCTCCATACCTTGTAGGAAACCTAGCGTAACACTTTGGACTAACTTAGGACTAGTCAGGATTGCCAAACCCTGTTCCAGTATGGTAAGTAGCCGATCTACCTTGCGGGTCTACCTGGACTACCGTAACACCCTCTAACTTAGGGGTAGTGTACTTATTAGGCATGGCTAAGTTAACCGCTTGGTTGTTAACTAGTAGTGTCACTACCTCTGTTACCCCTTGCAGCGATCGCACCAAGTATTCTAACTCTTTGACCCTGATAGATGACCCAAGAGCGTGCTGTGTTGGACTAAGTAGGGAAGCGATCGCACCTGCGATCTTGTCCGAATAGCCTTGCGATAGCTGGGGTACGTTCACTACTAACTCGATATCTACTGGACTAAACGCCACCGGACTAACCCAGACGCTAGAGCCAGCAAAGGATAGTCTTCTCAACTCACCTTGAATATTGATACAAGTTTCTGTACTGGGTGCTGTACGGGATCGAGATCGTCCCGCCACTGTCTCAGCAGGGATAGCGCGATCGCTGACAGTAAAACTATAAAAACACAAAGCACTGAAGCAATAAGTGGTAATTTCAGTTGGTGGGTAGTGAAGTTAGAACTCAATCAAATCAAGCGTTTACAAGCAGAAAACTACACAAGTTAAACACTGCCAACTACATCTATTCTTTTACATAATCTCAGCAGTGTATTTTCCAAAACAATTGAGTAGATGAAATAGTGTGATTCCAGAACCAAAAACTAGCAAGCCGCGATCGCGTGCCGTGACAGTAAGGCGGACGGTGAATTGCACTCACCGTCTGTATAGATCCCTGTTTGCTTGCAGCAGCATTGGGAGCAGTCACAGATAGGTCTTGCCACAACTTTGCTTTCTTTGCAATTTATTGTTTGTCTCATGGGTATTCTTATTGAAGAGAGGCTAAAGCAGGCGTAGCGGGAAATAGAACCAATGGATTTCTCTCGTCCAAGGCAAGCAGAGCAAATTTGGCAACGGCTTCAACAACACTGGGAGCATCGCAGTCGTCCTTCAGGTCAGCGATTCTTGGGCAGCATTCGGATGTCCAAAGCAAGTCTCAGAGCAGTTGTTAGATAGTGTTGCTCGAAACTTAGGTCATGTCGGGTCGCCGACATTCGATCGCTTGTGCGAACGGTTTGATACTTACGACCCACAAAGATATTGGATTGGAATTGTCACGCTGGCATTATCAGAATATGCGTACTATGACGAAGGCGATACTGGATTTTGGCAAGGAGTATGCGATCGTCTAAATTTACAAAATACTCAAGGCGTTCAAAGTGCGCTCAGAGAAGTTCTCGATCGCGGATTCCAACTTTGGGGAGTGGTTGAAACACAAAAGCGTAACCGTTATGTTTCAACGCTGTGGCTGCAAAGTGGGATTCCTCAGCAAAATCTAAAGCATTTTGCACAGATATTAGAAGAACTTTCTCGGCAATATGACTGGTGGGATATTGCCCACGCTGAGCCAGAGGATTTATCTCGATTGCTATATGAGTTTTGCCAGGAGCATCACCCTCAATGGAGAAAATTGCTTGCGTTTCTTCAAAGTAGTTGTACTGATGAGAATGAGGAAGCAGAGCCAATTTCAGGAGAACTCCTTCAGGGACTTGCGCTCGTTGCTCAAGCATTGGAAAGGCAAGGATTAGAGCCAACAGTGTTGCAAAATCCCCAGCAACAAGAACAACTGCTGCAAAACTTTTGCTTACCCAAGACCTTCTTCCTTCGCAATTGGGATAACTTGGTTCGAGTTCTCACGCCGCAGGGACAACACTCCGCTCATCGACGTAACGTTATCAGCCTACGTAAGAAACCTCTGTTACTAATGCTGGATATTGCTGATTCAATGGATATTCAACTTGTTTTACCTGCTCAAATGCTTTGGAAGTCAGATTGGCGAGACTTGCGGGGAACTTACAGTCAGATTCAAGAGCAAGGTTGGGAAACAACATTACCAATGGATGGAGCATTGAAAATTCCGGAACTGAAGTTACCGATTAATCAGATATCCCATGAGTGGGTCTGGCATTTGCGATCGCACACACATGCATCATTAATTGAATGGCGATGTGAAGGAGTTCCACCTGACTTTCCAGTTTTATTTTTTGATGCCTGGACGGGAGATCGCTTAATTTCTCCCAATGGGTTGAAAGGCAAAACCGAGATCGTCTGTTTTTACAATAGAACAATCCAGTTAGAGATATCTGACGGCATTGAGGTAGTAGATAGTTTTGTACCTTGCAGTATTTCAGGTTGGCGAGGACAGCAGTTGCAGCCGATCGGCGAGCAAGCCCAACTGACGATCCGTTTAACTCACTCTACCAAAGTCATTCACTGGGATAGCTGCCAGGTAGACTATCCTCAACTTAGAGGACTCAAACTGAAACGTAAAGAGCCTGTCTATTTGGAAGTACCATCGATATGGTATCCTCCCGTACATTTGCCAAAGACAATTAGTATTCAGGTTGAGGATCTTAATAATCGTGAAGTTCTTACTGCATCAAATGAGCAAGTCAGCTTATTTGCTAATTCAAATTGGCAACAGATTGCCTTACCGAAATGGATCGGTCGAGCTGGAAACTATGCAGTGAAGTTGTGGAGTGAGAGCGATCGCTGGTCTGAACAATTCGAGTTACACTCCAGTTCTGAAATAAGCCAGCCATCACCAATTTCTCAAATTCGAGTTTTTGAGCGCACAAATCATTCCGTTGAAGCTCCAATTCAGGTCTCTTCATCCAGCGAATTTTGGTTAGAAGAGTTAACTTTACGAGATTTATGGGTGTTGGAAGAAGTGAGATTTTTGCTAACGAATGGACAGGAAGAATACTGTTTTTTCAGGCAAGCCAATTTGTCGGGTATTTTGTCCTTTAACTTAGCGGCGCTACGCGATGTGTTACCCGAATCGGATTGGTACAGTTTGAGTTATCAGCGTCAGGGCGAAGAACGTCACAGCTTACTCGAAATGTCTACTGGGGAATCGGTGAGCCATACCTGGGCACGGCAAGCGATTCATCTATCAGGATTACGACCAGGGCAGTCCTATACTTTATCACTCTGGAATATTTTGCGACCTGAAAAGCCACTGTTTCGATTGCCACTAAATAACAGAGATCTAGAAACCTTTACATTCCCTCTGTTAGATTCTTTATTTGATACTTTTGGAATTTTTTATATTCAACTTGAATCTTCAAGGTTTTCCCCACAGAGTTTAGGATGGTGGTCGGACATTCAGATAATAGAGAATTTGATATTACCTGATGATATCAATGATGATTATTGCTTCAATATTTTAGATAATGAGTCTCTAGAAGATTTTCGTCAACTATTCAAGAAAGTCAACCTAGTAATTGATTGCGAACAGATTAGGAGAGCAATTTCTGGCTTGCAAAGTTCTAACGACTGTCTCCCTGCTTGGCTCAATCGAGACCTATTGCTCCAGAAATTACAGGCTATTCTTTCTGCAAGTCCTCCTGATAAAAAACCTTCACCTCCTCCTCCTACCCCCAAACCTCAAAATTTGATTTATTCACTAAAGATTAAGAATAATATACCTGCAATCCGCAGAGCTTTTTGCAAAAAATTTACTGAGCGATTGCACAAGGCTGGTCTACAACAGCAAGCCATTCAACTGATGCAAGATAAAATTCTTCCGGATTTGCTTCGAGTCAAAATAGAAAATCAGCAATATTTACCCATACTGAAGACAATATTGGCAGAGCTGGAATCTATTCTTCATACCAGTATTGAACTAACAGCATGGGGGAAATGATGGTTACAGAGAAAATCATCAAAATTTTGAGCAATCACCGACAACCCCATTGTTTGGAGCGCCCACAATCCTTGACATTACGATCGATTGCCAGCCTGGTCGAACATAGTCTGCCGCCAAATCATGCCGTCACATCTGACCAAATTCAAGAATATTTACAAGAACTGCAAGCTCAAGGAGAAGTATTGGCGGGAGTAGGGAATCGATTTTGCATGGCTCCTCCTGTAGTTTTAGCAGAAGATCCAACGAATTTATCTGGCGTGTTATTCAAAGGCGATCGCGCTTATTTAAAGTGGGCACATCAAGCCCTAAAGACTGGACAATCTGTTACCAAAACTCATCTTCACCCTAAAGTTCACAGCTTTCATCGAATTAAAGAAAGCCTAAAAAATCAGGGGATTCGGTTGCTGACAGTAACGGACAGTGTAGAGCATCTACCCATTCCCGAAAAACCCAAACTTTATTTACTTGCTGGTGCAGAGTGGTATGAAAACCCATTTCAGTCCCTGCAAGAATCAGGCTCGATCCAAGCCTATATGCCAAAATCCCAGTGGCAGACCCAGGGGGATCGCTGGCAGTGTATTACCCAAGCCGATCTCGCTAGCGATTCTCTCCTCAAATTATCCACGGGTGAATATCTCTGGTTTGAAGCAGGTCAGGTTTATGAATTATCGCCTGATGTCGCAGCTTTAACTCTGTTTTGGTTAGACCAACAAGCAGGTTTACCGCTTCGAGTTGCTTGGGATCGGGTTCCAGGTCGGTTGAACTTGCAAGGAATATCCCTACCTAGCTCCTATGCCCAATGGCTTTGGCGACTTTCTAAATCAGATCCCGTGCGACCGCGAACACGACTCTTCGAGCCATCTCAACGTGCAATTGCCTGCCAAGCCCTAACCCAATTACGCTGCACCCTGGTCTAATGCTCTTCCTTCTTGTCTTACTGCTATGTCTCACTATCTCGATCCGATTGATGTGGCTAACCAACCCCGTGAGAATCTAATTCGCTATCTTCTAACTGCTTATCCTTTGCGTGACGTGCATTTGCGGTATGGGTTCAAACGACTACTAGAAGAACCAGGTGCAATCGCCCAATATCCCTATCTGGAAGGGGCACAGCCTTACAAAACTGGTAGTAATATTCAGCAATTGGTGGATCGAGCTGTATTGCATCCAGAAATGGCTCGAATGTTTAACCCAACTCGCCCACTCTACAAACATCAGGAAGATGCAATTCATGCAGTAGTAGAACAACAAGAAAATATTGTTGTCGCTACAGGAACTGGTTCTGGGAAAACCGAATGTTTTTTGATTCCAATGATGGATTACCTGTTGAAGCATCCAGAAGCAGGAGTTCAAGCCCTGATTTTATATCCAATGAATGCTCTGGTGAACGATCAGGTGAAACGGTTACGGCAATTGCTCTGCCAGCAGGGAGAGGATCGAGCGCTCATTCGATTTGGGTTCTACACCAGCCGCACGGAGACCGATCCACAGAATGCTAGGGAAGCACTGAAAGCAGAGTTAACTGCTAGCGATCGCCAGGAACTCCTACAACTGTTTACAGATGAGCAAAGGCGAGCGCTCAATCTTAGCCGTCCTGAATATCTAGTCAATGCAGCAATGGAACAGGTGCTGCGGGTGCAGGTGATGTCACGGCAAGAAATTTGGGAAACCCCCCCCCAAATACTAGTGACGAACTACTCCATGCTGGAGCATATGCTGATTCGTCCGAAAGAACGCAATGACATTTTTGCTCGTGCCCAGCATTTTAAGCTATTAGTTGTGGATGAAGCCCATTCCTATAATGGCTCAACAGGGACGGAAGTATCCATGCTGATCGAGCGGTTTAAGTCTGCGGTCGGCATTGAAGAGTCAGGGCAGATGCAAGGGATTGCCACCAGTGCAACCCTAGGCGATCGTAATGACGCTAACGTCGTCAGTCAGGTAATAGACTTTGCAAGGGATCTATTTAGCGAACCCTTTAATCGGGTGATTTGGGGCGATCGGGTCAGTGTTGACGAACGATTGGGTAGTCCTTATGAGCTACCAGAGGGGTTGGCAGAATCGGAAATCTATGAATATTTTTACGACCTACAATTACCATCTCTGAATGACTCAATTCAGCAATGGCAAGAGCAGCTGAGCTATCTCGTGCCCCATCAAATTCTAGAAAATGCAGCGAGTCAAGCAAAGGGCAATACACATCACTTCCTGTGGCTCGCCTTAAAAAAGCATCCTACCATTCATCGCTTGATTGAATGCCTGAGCAAAAGCCCCCAACCCTGGCATCAACTGGCGCGATCGCCTCAACTATGGGAAATACCAAGGGCACTGGACGGAACGATTTCGCCCGAAGAAGACGCAAAACTGGAGACGGCACTTTCCCATCTGGTACAGCTAGGCACCTTGGCACGACGAAATCCTGATGAGTTACCGTTACTGCCAGTCAGACTCCATCTATTATTTCGGAGTATTGAAGGACTGTATGCCTGCATCAATCCTAGTTGTCAGGAAGCAACGCTCGATCCAGGTTTAAGCAATCGTCCTAACCGCTACGGAAAACTCTACCTCAGTAGCAAGACCGATTGCGACTGTTGCGGTGCGCCAGTCATCGAACTATCGAGTTGCCGCAAATGCGGACAGGCATACGGATTAACCTACTTAGGAAATGGTAATGAACTGCAACTTTTACCACGTTCTCTAGAAGCAGTCGAAAATAGTAGTGCAATTTATGTCTTAACGGCTGGAATGCTTGATAGCGTTACCAATGATGAAGGCGATGACAGCGAAGAAGTGGATGATGCAGAGCAATGGACTGCAACCAACTTAGGTACCTTCACAATCCACAAGGGGAGTGGAAACGGTTGGCTTGGTAAAAAATCAGGAAACCCACCGAATACCTTATCTATTGAGTCTTCATCAGATTGGACGCTACACTGGCACCGCCCGCCAAAAGCTCAGAATCTTCAGGGCGGATATTTGAATCAGTGCCCTGCTTGTGGAGCGAGGCGATCGCAATCCCCTGCAATCGGACGCTTTGTGTCCTACACTGATGCTCCCCTAGAAGTAATGCTTGATAGCTTATTTGAACTCTTGCCCGAACCCGAACCAGCGCCAAGCCAATACACTAGACGCAAGCTCCTCACCTTCTCCGATGGTCGTCAAGATGCTGCCTTCTTTGCCTCTGACTTTCAACGTACCCATACCGAAACTCTATATCGGCAACTCGTCTGGCAAGCCTTTGTCAACGCGCAGGATAATGGCATCACTTCAGTCAACCAGGTAGAAGAGAAATTGGTTGAGAAATTTCTAGACATTTCCATCCCCCACCCCGACCGAGAGGCAGATAAGCACCACCGCAGCTATGTTTCCAATGATGCGAATGAAGGAAGTAGTTTGAATGCGATCGATTGTAAAAAGCGTGCCCAAAGTCGTGCAAAGGAACTTTTGATTCGTGAGTTTGGTTTACCGTCTTCACGGCGATTTTCCATTGAGGCGCTGGGATTACTTGCCTGTCACGTAGAAGACTTCACGCCTACATTTTTGGCACAGGTGACGGAACAGATTGGCTTGAATACGTCCGAGGACTATACTGAGGCTCGGATTTTCCTAACAGGTTTAACAGACATAATTCGTCTAATGGGAGCAATCGATCTTCAGGGATCGTCCCGTTATTTTCCGGAAACTGGGGGTATGGAAGGGGGACAACCAGCTCGATTGGATGCCAAGGGTCGCTCCCAAACTTATCTCAAGTTGCGGCGAGAATCGAAAGACAAGCAGGCAGTTTCCTTCCTTTGGCGCAAAAACGCTAAAGGTGAACCTATGCAACGGCAGAATCAAATTGTGACCTACTACCGCAATTTCCTGACACGATTTCCGTCTGAGGAGAGTCTAGTTTGGTTATTTGATGAGTTACTCAGGCATGGAATTCTAGTCAAATATAATGATGGTCGGCAACTCCACTGGGAACTGCTCAATCTTAGGCTGTCATCCCAAGATTGGTATCAGTGCAATACCTGCCAACAAATCTTTCATGTTCCTGGACTTTCAACAGTGGCAGGAGAGGCCGCATTAGGTGTCGATCGTTGTCTGGCTCCTAATTGTGATGGGATTTTGCAGCCATTTGATTCTAACCGTCTAGCCGATCATCACTATCGTCATTTAATTCGAGAACGGAAAGTTTTGCCGTTGCGATCGCAAGAACATACTGCACAATTGGGTACAGAAGAATTAGCCAGTCGAGAAAATCGTTTTCGCCAAGGAAAGATCAACTTGCTTAGTTGCTCAACCACGTTAGAGATGGGGGTAGACATTGGTGAATTACAAGCAGTTGCTCTGCGTAACTTTCCGCCCCATGTAAGCAACTATCAGCAACGAGCAGGACGTGCGGGACGACGCACCGATGGCGTAGCAATTACGTTGATGTACGGGCAGCGTCGTCCCCACGATCGTTATTACTTTGAGCAACCGACCCAATTAATCGATGGTAGAAACCAGGTTCCCAAACTCGATCCAACGAACTTTGAGATTCAGAAACGCCATATTCGTGCTGAACTATTAGCTGAATTTCTTCGCACTGAATATGGTAGAGGAGCAGAAAATGTCATGATGGCTGATTTTTTAGGACTGCCTAATACCTTCAGTAAGGTATATAAAATTTCTGCCGAATCAATCCTTCTAAAGTTCATTGAATGGTTACACGGGCAACAGGCAAAGACCTGTACCCAACAGTGGTTGAATCGACTAAACAGCAAGCAACCTGTTGAATTTGTCCTTCAGCAGTTTGAAACTAACTTGCAAGCATTCCAGGTTGAGCAATTGCAAGATTGGAATGGTTTATCAGAGCTTTTACAAAGTCTGAAACAAGCTGTTTGTGATGCAGAAGATGCAAATGATAGTAAGAAGCAAAAAGCATTAGAGTATAAGCGCGATCGCATTCGAGAAGAACTAGAGAAAATTCAAAAACGCCAACTCCATGAAGAACTGGCAAAAGCGAGCATTCTCCCAATTTACGGATTCCCAATAGATGTCGTGCAATTGCTCACCAGAGACAGTAAACAGTTCTTCCAAGGACAGGGTAAACATCGACTTCAGCGCGATCGCCGTCTGGCGCTGGGAGAGTATGCCCCTGGACAGGAGGTGGTTGTAGACGATCGGGTTCACATTAGCGTTGGCATACTGCGTCCAGATGATTTGCCCAATCGCTTTTACTGGGTCTGCCAATCCTGTAACTTTTTCATGGCAGCTAGTACAGATACAGAACTGCTAGCCCGTTTAGGTATGGCTGACGGCGATCCGAAATGCCCTGTCTGCCAGGCAAAACCATCCACCAACGAACAAAAGCCGCGATCGTACAAAATTCCTAAAGCCTTTATTACAGATTGGGGAGAACAGCCCAAAGTGACCCCTTACAGTAAGCCAATGCGCCAGCCTACTTCTCAAGTATTTCTGGCACAAGAGGGCGATCGCTCAGAGTCTCAATCTACCGAATTCTTTGAGTTAATTGTGAGCCAGGGCGGGCAGTTTTTCTTATCAAACCAGGGACCCTTGGAAGAAGGACGAGGATTGAAGAATCGAGGGTTTGCCATCTGTAAACGATGTGGTCGTGACCTGAGTGAAGAAGTCCGTCGGAATCAACGCAGTCGGGATCGCCAGCAAAAGACCTCCAAGAATAATTCTCGGCAAATCAGTCATACTCATCCCATCACAGGTAGCTTGTGCGAAGGGTGGTATGAACACACTCATCTGGGGCATGAATTTCGCAGCGATCTCCTGAAAATCCGCTTCACGTCTGCTGCAAATCCACCCAAGTTATTTGGTTCGGTGATTTACCTCGATGGAGGGCGAGAAATTCATTCAAACGCAGGCTTGAATATTGATGATACAAATACTTCATCCAATGGGGCTGCATTTTGGCGATCGCTCACCTATGCCCTACTCGCTGCTGCCGCCCAAGCGATCGATGTCCCGCGCTCCGAACTCGATGGTCTATTTCGTCCCTTGGAAGAGAGCAATGCAGAAACCGCAGAAATTGTTATTTATGACAATGTTCCAGGTGGGGCAGGCTATAGCAAGCGCATTGCCAATCATTTCTCGGAAATCCTGCAACGAGCTTACCAGTTAGTTGAATCCTGTAGTTGTAGCAGCAGTTGTTACGACTGCCTCAGAACCTACACCAACCAAGTTTTTCATCACGAACTCGATCGACACTTTGTTTCAAATTTCCTTAGCCCGATAGTGGAGCGTCTACAACCCGATGAATTACTTCAATCTTTTGCTCCAGATGCTAACCGGATTAGCTTAACTCGTATGGCATCGGAACTAGACCGCTATTGCACAATGGCAGGCGCAAACAGTATTGGCTATTTGCCGAGTATTAGCCAACCTTTCACACTCCAACGATTGACCCAAATTGTTGAGGCATTGGGAAGAAGTAGCCCCCTGGAACTGATGGTGACTCATCTACCCGAACAAGCGAGTGACGATCGAGTACGTGTCATACGCAAGAGGTTATCCCAGTGGATTGACCAGGGATTTCTTAAGCTGTATGTAACTAGGGCAATCCAATGCTCAATTCTTTGCCTAAGTAGTCAACTACCCCACCGGATTGCTCTCCAACTTCAGACAAGCAACAACGGCGATCCAATAGGATGGTTTCAAACCCGTAGCGAACGTGGTGTCAACCATGTCTTCCAAAATTTACAACAGTTGAAATCTGATGCAACAATTGTTAAAGCAGCAACCTTGGAGGATTCTGATACAGCAGTGATTTTCCCAACTCCTAACTGGGAAAGCCTAACAATTGAGCAACTTCGCGAAGAGCTTGGGCTAACGCAGATTTTTCAGGGAAATCAGGTCAAGAAATTGGTTTATAGCGATCGCTATCTTAATCATCAAAAGCAGCCCAAAGCAGAGACCCTGGCATCTCTCCTGAACGGTAATTGGCTAGATAATGACTCTCGGATCGTTATCCAGATCCAACAATCGAAAGAGGAGTACGATCGCCGAGATACAGAGCGCCGCACAGATATTGAACGATCGTTATCCAGCTTGCCCGGACAACTCAAAGTCGAAATGCGTCCGTACCCCAAACACCATCAACCCCCTTTCCCTCATCGACGAAAACTAACCATCTGTCTGCGAAGTAATTCAACTTACCGCATTCTTTTTGATAAGGGTCTGGATTTTCTCAAAAAAGATTCTAATGCTATGTATTGCATCGAAGAAGCAACTTATGTCGTTGTCATTAAGTTGCCTCGATCTTAACCCTCATTGGTCACCCTGAATAAGGAAAAAACTAACCAAGACTTGAAAAGGGTTGTAACATATGGCTTTTATGCTTAATTTTCTAATAGTTAACAACCCAAAGGAGCGATTTTGGCAAAATCTTTATCCACAGCAGGCTCTAGATTTTACTCTCCTAAAAGTGACAAATGTGGGAGTTTAAATTACGACAAATAAAATATTAAATTGAGCATGAAAAGTAAATGAGATGCAAAAGGCTTCTAATCCATACAAAGCGAGTGTTTTAGCTTTAAAACACTCGACGACATGAATGTGTTATAATGACAAATAATGTGTTAATTGACATTAACAATCGATTGTTTAATCCCAACTACCGAATCGACTCGACGCTTCTGACTTGCTTGTCAAATAGATCGGTCAAAATACTCATAACCGATCGCTTGCGGATAATAATCCCAGCATTGACTCCCATCCCAGATTGTAAGGAAATTGGTCTGCCATTCACCGATAAATTTTGCGATTCTAATTGAATTTTGGCAGGAAAAGCGTAGTATTGTCGCTCTTGAGTTGGTGCTAAAGCATCGGAACCAACCCAAATAATTTTTCCTTTGAGCGTACCAAATTCTGTTGAGGGAAAAGAATCGACGCGCACGTCTACTTTCATTCCCTCGCGCACGAAGCCAATATCTCGATTTGTCAGATATACCGAAGCAACCAAATTATCGTTGGGAACGATCTTTAAAATCGGTTTCGTATCACCTATGACAAAACCCGCCGCACGGGGTTGTAAATCAAATACAGTTCCATTCACTGGAGATTTAAGCTGCTGATATTTGACAGATTGTACGGCTTTACTAATTTGCGCGTCAATTTCTGCTAGCTTCGTCTTATTTTCCAATCGCTTCTGGCTTAATTGACTATCAATCTCCGCTATTTTTTTGTGATTTTCAGCAATTTTACTATGAACTTCTTTGGCTGATGTGGCAATTGTATTTTGTAATTCTTCCTTAGCTCGCTCGATAGAAATTGCTAGTTTTTGTTGTTCGGATGTTAAGCGATCGACTTCTCCTTGTTTGGTAATAACTTCCTGTTGCTGGCGCTCGTATTGAATTTGAGAAATTGCCCCTTCTCCAGTTGCCAAGGGAGTAATTCGCTTTAAAATTTGGTTGTTGACCTTGAGAATTTGCTTTGCCGTTGCTAGTTCTTTTGAAGTCTGCGATCGCTGTTTTTCTAATTCTTGAACTTGCTTCCGCGCTGCCCGAACTCTCGATTGAATTTCATTCTGACTAGCTGTCAATAATTGACTTTGATTATTCGCAAAATCCGTTGTTTCTCCAGCAGCAATATTACCACCCTTTAGAACATTTTGAAAATAGCGATTTTCCGACATCAAATCGGCGCGTAATTTCAACAAAGAAACCAGATCGGCACTTCCAGAAATGACAGGTTTATTACTATTAATTGCCTGGTCGTAAAACTGATTTTCTTGGACTAAACTAGAGCGAACTTTTGTGAGAGAATCTAAGTCGGCTTGAGGTGAAGTCGGATCTAAAGTGACTAAAAGCTGATCTTTTTTCACGCTCTGACCGTCTTGAACGTGAATTTCTCGCACCACTCCCCCAGTGGGAGCTTGAATTTCTTTAACTGCCCCTAACGGCTCTAATTTTCCCGTTGCGACTACAGTTTGATCGAGTTTAGCAAATGTCGCCCAAGCGATCGCCGAAGTTGTCGCGCCAACAATCAGCCAAATAAACAAATGCGACCACAAAGCAGGACGGTTCAATACTACCGATGAATTCAGAAATTGTTCTTCAGGTTTTGCTAGCGGTTCGGTATTCACAGTTGCGACTCCTGTTCTAGATCATTTAGGTATCTGTAGGGGCGCACAGCTGTGCGCCCCTACAAGGAAATTCACAGTTGTGACTCCTGTTGTTGATAGAGGCAGAAATATCGCCCCTTAAGTGCCATTAATTGTTGGTGAGTGCCTTGTTCTACCACCACGCCTTTATCCATCACCAAGATCGCATCGGCATTTTTTACCGTGGCGAGGCGGTGGGTAATGAAAAATACGGTGCGCGAGTGAAATGCTTCTGCCAAATTCTGACAAACCTGCCGTTCCGAATCGTAATCGAGGGCGCTGGTGGCTTCGTCCAAAATCAGCAATTTGGGATTTTGCAATACCGTACGGGCGATCGCAATCCTTTGTCTCTGTCCCCCCGACAGCGCCGAACCCCTTTCCCCAACGTTGGTGTTGTAACCGTTGGGTAAAGACATAATAAAGTCGTGGGCGACGGCAATTTTAGCAGCGGCAATAATTTGTTCTGGACTCGCTTCTGGATTCGTTAGAGCAATATTTTCTTGCACTGTGCCGTTAAATAACAGCGTGTCCTGTAACACCATGCCGATTTGTCGTCGCAGGGAATACAACTCAACTTTGCTGATGTCGTAATTGTCAATTTGAATCGTCCCTGTCGTCGGTTCGTACAGACGCGGTAATAACTTCGTTAGGGTACTCTTACCCGAACCACTCTGCCCGACAATTCCGACAAACGTACCCGCAGGAAATTCTAGATTTACATTAGTCAGTTGAAACACGCCGCTGTTGCCGAATCGGAAAGACACGCCATCAAATTTGACTGCCCCTTCAATTTCTGGCATTGGCAGCTGAGCGCGGTTTGCCTCGTCTACTTCTGGATGTGCGTCGAGAATATCACCCAAACGCTCGATCGATAAAGCAGTTTCTTGGAAGTTTTGCCACAGTTGAATCAACCGCAACAAGGGACTGGTGGTGTAGCTAGAGATGATCCGAAAGGCAATCAATTGTCCCAGGGTTAATTGTTGGGAAATCACCAGATATGCCCCAACCCACAACAGTAATAGCCCAGAAAACTTATTGAAAAATCCGCTCACCGAACTTGCCGTAGTGGAAGTCACCACGGTATTAAACCCAGCGCTGATGTAACGGGCGTAGCGTTCGTACCAGTGCCAGCGCGATTTAAGTTCGATGTTTTGCGCTTTAACTGTTTGAATTCCCGAAACAACTTCTACTAAATAAGACTGAGTATCGGCGTAGCGTTCTGCTTTCACCCGCAGTTGTTTGCGGACGATGGGCGCGACGAAAATTGTCAACACGGCAAAGATCGGGACTGTTGCCAGGGCTACAAGTGTCAGTATCCAACTGTAAAAGAGCATCACGGCGATATAGATCACCGAGAATACGGCATCTAATACCACCGTCAGAGCAGTACCCGTGAGGAATTGGCGAATATTTTCTAACTCGTTGATTCTTGAAGCTAATTCCCCGACACGGCGGCGATCGAAATAACTTAAAGGTAGCCGTAGCAGGCGATCGATCACTTCCGAACCCAAAGCGATGTCGATGCGGTTCGTGGTATCGACAAATAAATAAGTTCTGACTCCCGTGAGCAAGGCTTCAAATAGCGCTACTCCAAGCAACAAAATTCCCAGGACGTTTAATGTATCCAAAGCGCCATTGACCAAAACTTGGTCGATGATGACTTGGGTAACGAGGGGATTGGCTAAACCAAATAGCTGCACGAAAAATGACGCGATCAAAACTTCAATCAACACGCCGCGATGATGTGCGATCGCCGGTAAAAACCAGCGCAAGCTAAATCTTTCCGTCTTTTCCCCCGGACGCGCTTGTAACAGCAATACTTGCCCTCCGTCGCCCCAAGCACGGGCAAAATCGGCAGGGGTTTGACGGTGAATCCCAATTTCGGGAACGGCAAGCGTCAGTTCTTTGTCGTCGCAAGCGTAGAGAATTGCCAAACTATCGTGATAGCGGATTAAAGCAGGAGTTTTGATCCGCGCGATCGCTTTGCTGGGGACTTGAATTAATTGGGCGCTCATGCCCAACATCTCGGCGATCGCACCGCAGCTTTGCAAAGAAATTGTCCCGAGAGATTTCTGCTGATTTTCCAATACCCGCCGCACCGTGTCCCGTCGCCACGATACGCCCAAATATTGACACAACATTTGGAAGCAAGCCATTGCCGCGCTAATTTCTCCCTGTCCGCGCACGAAGGGATATTTAACGGGTTTGGTGTTAGTTGCTGGGGCTACTGGGGGTTGTTCTGGGGCGTAAGGAACTTCTAGATCGGTAGGAGCAAGTACGACGGGCATAGTTCGTTCGACTTCCTGGGGTAATTTCACGCCCAGCAGCCGCACACCTGGCTCTGTAATTGTGGGGGCTGAACCGTTCAGCTCGAAACGGTTGCCGACAATCGCCTCCGCTCCACTACTAATCAGCCAAGTGCGATCGCCACGCAATCGCGTTCCATCTGCTTGCCCTGGGAATAAATTCACCACCTGAACAGATGGACTCAGTTGAAATACCAAGTCTTTCAGTTTCGTGGCACTGTCGGCGCGACGTTGGAGTTCTACACTCAAGAGTTCGCACAATTCCGCAGGAGAAAATTGCGCTTTGACGTGTTGGGCAAAAGTCGGTTCGGCTGAAAGACTTGCTAAAAAGTCGGCGGCGGGAATTGCGATACAAATGACTTCCGTAGAGGCGATCGCGGTTTCACAGGGAATGTTGCGAATCAAACCCGCCCAACCTAAGACGGTTTTCGGTTCGACTAAACCCAAACTTACGGGGCTTTGCTGGCGGCGATCGTAGCCTATTAATCTAGCAGTCCCTTGGTAGATAACTAACACCTGCGTCGGCATTTTTTCCCGCACGAGTAGCGGTTGCCCGATCCGATAGCGCCACAATTGACATTTCGTTGCTAATTCCTGTAATGTCGTTGCTGGCAGCGGATGAAATAAATTTGTTTGAGCGAGAAATGCCTGAAATTGAGAGCTAGAAATAGTAGCTGTCATGACGAATTCAAAAGTTAAAAGTCAAAATATTCCAAAATCAGAATTTGCAGATCGATCGGCTTGATACTGTGCGGGTTCTGACTTGGCTACGGGCAAACGCTAAGACCAAGAAAATTGCAATGGTTCGAGCTGCTGAATTTGTTCGTTCAGCCAGGTTTCAAACATTTCGTTGAGCAAACGCTGCCGCATATTTGCGTCTAATTGAGCTGGTAGCAACTTTTCCAGTCGGACGATCGTAAACCAGTTTTCGATCCGAGTCGGTCGCCAAAGCTGCCCTGGTTGACCGATGGAAAGAATTTTGGCAAGAGTTGGATTGAGTTGACTGAGTGGCACGGGTCCGATGACTCCGGCTGTATTTGCCTCCGATCCTTTAGAGTATTGTTGTGCCATTTCGGCAAAGGTTTGCTCCCCTTCGAGGATGCGAAAGTAAATTTCTTGTGCTAGCAAACCGTCTGTTGTCCGCAGTAAGGAAAAAATAGCTTGGTCGAAAGCTGCTTTGCGACTCATAAAATAGGACTCGACCTTTGCACCCCAAGTATCTTGTTTGAACTTCTCAATCAGGAGCGATCGCACGGCGACTTCTGCCATCTGTGCCTCACTCATGCCAGCTCTTTTTAACCAAGCTGCTCTTGACTCTGGATCGTTTATGTGATAATGTCTCTCAAACTGCTCGATTGCTTGTTGGCGTTCGGCTTCGGTACAAAAATAAGGAGCGATCGCGCGATCGATAACGATTCCCCGCATCAATTGCGGCAGCAACTGATAGCGACTCAATAGAGACGGAATTTCTTGAGTGGGAATGATGCTGTTTAATTGAAACTCTTGTGCCATATCAATATATAGATATATAAATTTACAGCCCTAGCTGGAAAACGCATAACATAATTTGTATTCGACTAAGATTGCTCATAATTTCCCTTGCGAATACTAATACTAATCTCGATTTAGCCGACTTATGGTAAAAGGTAAAAAGTCTTTATTCTTTATATCTCTCATTCCCTCCTAATATTAAATTGGCACTAACTAGACAAAAGTTGTCCATTCTAGCTTTTATACCAAATCCTCTTTCACCTCATCTTATCCACCTCACTCTCAGCAGCATTAGATTTTCTTTGGCAATATTTGGCTTTTTTTGTGATGTTGTACTCCAGCTAGGGAAAATTAAATGACTAATCAACTAAAGTTACAAGAATTTCGGATTTCTTGATAAAACTTTATTTTTAGTTATTAACGCTCGGCGATCGATTGTCAGCGTCCGCTCGCTCCTCAAACCTTTTGTACCTGAATTAACAATCTCAGAGCAAAAAGTAGAGTATACTGTATACATAGATATCTGGGAATAAATACTCTAATCTGAGATATTGCCAATGGTAGATACTTTATCCCAACTGTCGATAAACAGCGATCGCCTCATCCAGAGCATCGAACAGTTAGCGCAAGTTGGCGCTTTGCCTGGTGGAGGAGTGCGGCGGATTGCTTACAGCGCTACGGATATGCAAGCTCGCGATCGGGTGCAACAATGGATGCAAGCCGCAGGGATGAGCGTGAAGATCGATCCGGCTGGCAATATTATCGGTAGATATCCAGGCAAATATCCCGATGCAGCAGCCTTAGCAACGGGTTCCCACATCGATACCGTACCGAATGGCGGACGCTATGATGGTGCGTTTGGAGTCTTGGCAGGCTTGGAAGTGGTAAGAGTCCTGCAAGAACAGCAAATTCAACTGAATCGCTCTCTAGAAGTCATTGTCTTCACCGATGAAGAGGGGACGATGATTGGCAGTAAAGCAATGTCCGGTAGAGTCATTCTCGATCCGGCGACATATCCCCGTTTTGATGGCATAGACATTCAAACTTGTTTGACGCGGGTTGGCGGCGATTGGAACCGACTTACAGAAGCACGTCGCACCGCCGCAGACATAGCAGCTTTTGTCGAGTTGCACGTCGAGCAAGGACCCGTTTTAGAATGTCTTGGCAAGCAGATCGGTGTTGTAGAAGGAATTGTCGGGCAGAGGCGATACATTATTACCGTTAAAGGTAGCTCCAGCCACGCGGGTTCTACACCAATGCAGATGCGACAAGATGCCTTGGTAGCTGCCTCAAGAGTTGTACTGGCAGTAAATAAAATTGCGCATACCCCAGGCGGGCAACAGGTAGCCACAGTAGGCTGGATGGAAGTTTTACCTAATGCTGCGAATGTCATTCCTGGGTTAGTGAAGATGAGCTTAGATATTCGGGATTTATCCAGCCAGCATCTCGATAATTTAATAGCACAACTGCAAGCAGAGATTGAACCGATCGCCGTTGAAACTCAGACTTATATCGATTTACAACCCCGTTTGCGAAACGAGCCAGCTTTAGCAAAACCGCAGATCCAACAGGCGATCGCGCAAGTGTGCGAAGATTTAAGGCTGAGTTACACCCATCTACCCAGTCGCGCCAGCCACGACGCTCAAGAACTCGCCACTTTCACCGATATGGGAATGATTTTTGTTCCGAGTAAAGCAGGTGTCAGTCATGCTGAAACCGAATACACGTCATCAGAACAGTGTGCTGAAGGAACGAATGTTTTGTTGCATACGTTTTTAGAGTTGGATCGGCATTATCGCTGCGAATGAATTTTTTGTTTGGAGAAAAACTAAGTTTACCAAGGCAAAACTTCGCCATTGCTGTGCCAAAAAGTCCCCGTATTATCTAATGACAATTCATTAATTCGAGCTAACAATCCTTGCACCGAGACTTCAGGGGTAACGCCAGATGCACTAAAGTTAGTCATGCGGGTTTGGACTAAACCTGGATGGAGAATAGCAACGGCAATTCCCAACGGTTTGAGGTCGTGCGCTAGAGACTTACCCGCCATCGATAATGCAACCTTGGACATCCGGTAGCCATAGGAACCGCCAGAAGTATTGTCGGCGATCGATCCCATCCGACTAGTCATCATCACGACTTTAGAACCCGCTTTGAGATGGGGTAGTAATGTATGCGTTACTCGTAAAGCACC
Source organism: Chroococcidiopsis sp. SAG 2025 (assembly GCF_032860985.1). GTDB lineage: Bacteria > Cyanobacteriota > Cyanobacteriia > Cyanobacteriales > Chroococcidiopsidaceae > Chroococcidiopsis. The sequence continues at coordinate 6,542,614 of NZ_JAOCNC010000001.1, read as the reverse complement.
GATCGCATTGACTTCAAATTGTTTTCGGATACTGTCAAAGTCGAGTTTTTCTAATGTGACGCGCTCGACGATCGCCGCATTGTTAATCAACACCTCAATCGGCATTTGTTGCAGGCGATCGCGCAGTTGGGTGACGGATACATCTGAGGTAATATCGATACCAGCTTCGATTTGAACGCCTAGTTCTTTTAATTCATCCGAAACCGCACGACAGACCGCAATGACGTTTTCCCCTCGTGCTTGGAGTTGACGACAGTATTCGTAACCAATCCCGCGATTTGCCCCCGTGATTAAATATGTTGCCATGCTTTTCTCCTCGTCATCTGTCTTAGAAGACGGTAACGTAAAACGGCGGATGAAAAAGCGCTCGGGAACGGCAGCTTCTTTTCCTGGGATGAGACGATGGCGAATGCGCGATTCTGTCACCCAAATTTGCCGATCTGCTACCGTCAAATTAACGGGCGATTCCATTTTGTCCGCTAAGACTTCGATCGCTTTCGGTTGCGATGCAGGTGCAAGAATGTCACGGATGCAGAGCAGACGACCGTTACCACTGGCGATCGCACCTTCTAAGACTAATAGCGAACCGTCTGGGGCAAATACCATACCATCAGGGTTTTCAATCGGGCGTTGCAGCGAAATCGCTTCTACTTGCGTTCCCTGTGGTGATGGAGTCACTTTGAATAATCTGCCACCGGAAAACAGCCCCACAACTACAATACCGTTAGCTACCCGTGCAATCCCAGCTAAACCAACTGGTTGAGAGCGCAATCGCTCGTCTTCAGCCCAGACCTGAAGTTGCTTGGCTCCAGGCGCAAGATAGTGAATGCGAGGACGATTGCTATCGGTGAGGTAAACTCCACCCTGGGGATCGATCGCCATGTCGTTACCGAAACCGCCATCTGGCATCAAAATCACCCGCAGCACTTTACCAGTGCGACTATCGAGTGCAAAGATCCGATGGGGACGGCGAGTGACTTCGCCATCAGCACCGCGCACGCCTAAAAAGTCTGATGAGGCTCCCCATAATATATTGCGCTGCTCGTCGAGCCGCAAACTATTAGCGGCAAATATTTCATTATTTCCTGGGAAGAAAGTTTCAGTCCTACCATTCGGTTGAATTCGGAGAATTTTGCCACTCGTGACTGAACCCACATATAGCGTTCCGTCACTAGCGCGGGCAATGCCATTTGGGTATTGGAAACCACTAGGTAAGGCAATGCGAGTTTCTTCGCGTACTGAAGTTAAACTTGCAACAGTTAAAGGAGTTGCGATCGCCCTAGCATGAGAGAGCAGCACAGTAGCGAGGGCAATTGTATGGAAAAGCGTTCTCAGCATTGCTCAGCCAGGAATATTAAAAAGCGATCGCCACTTTGCCAAAATGCCTATCCCCCTCGAAATATTCAAAGGCTACTTGAGTTTGCTCCAAGAAAAAAATCTTGTCAAGAGTTTTTAATTCCGAATTCCGAATTCCCTCAACGCAACGGTCCCGCTAAAATCACTTTAGCGATCGCGTCTCTAACATCTGCTGGTTCTTCTTCGGCGAGTTGCTGATACCATTTTCGGGTAATTTCTGGCTCTTTACCGTGAATCATTTCAGCGCGTTTGCGGGCTTTTTCAACTACTGCGCTAGTCCGTTCCTTCCGGTCTGCTTCGTAGCGTTTTAGGGCATATTCCATACTAATATTTGTTGTGAGCAGGTATTGAGTTAACACCAACCCATCTTCCATTGCTTGACAACCACCTTGACCTAAATCTGGACACGTAGCGTGCGCGGCATCTCCGAGTAAAGCAACTCTACCGCTTACCATGCGGTCAATCGGTCCCACGTCGTGAATTTCTAAACGATTTGTTTTGTATGGATCGAGACGCTGAATTAAATTTTGGACGGGTTGCGCCCAGCCTTGAAAGTGTTCTGTCAATTCGGCGCGGTAATTTTCGGGACTGGAAACAGTACCTTTAGGTAAAGGAACATCAAAAAAGAAGTAGAAGCGATCGCCTGCTACTGGCATCATTGAAGCCCGTTTGTGTTCCCCGACAAAAATTACCCAAGAATTTTTTGCGGCTAAATCTTCACTGGCGGGAACTAATCCGTTCCAGTTCACGTAATGACCGTACTTCGGTTGCACTTCTTGTCCCAATACATACGTGCGCAGAAGCGATCGCACTCCGTCTGCTGCTATAAGTAGATCGCCTGTAGTACGATGTCCGTTCTCAAAAATTGCCGTAACGCTATTCTCGTCTTGTTCGACTGCAATACATTTATGTTCTAGCTTGACTTCGCCGGGATAAGCTTCCAAGAGCATTTGTTGCAAGTCAGTACGGGCGACTGGATAGGGACGCTGCCCGACTTCCTCGACTAAGGGATGCAGATCGATATCGCTTAATACATCCCCCTTAAGGGTAAGATACTGCATCCGATCCATCAAGCCGCCGATCGCCGCCATCTTTTCCCCTAACCCCAGGCGGTTGAGGACTTTTACACCGTTCGACCACAATGAAATCCCCGCACCCGCCGGACGCAGTTCTTTGACTCTGTCATAAATCTCGACTTCGTACCCTGCCTGACGCAGAGCGATACCTGCGGTTAAACCGCCAATTCCCGCACCGATGATGACAACCTTGAGGTTATACATTGTAACTTTGCCCCTGCGTAACTTGCCCCTATGTAACTTGCCTCTACGTAACTTGTCCCAACTCAGCGACCAAAACAATTCAAAATTTTGACTTTTGAATTTTAACTTTTGAATTTTGAATTTTGCTCATGCTTCTAACTCTGCAAGTTCGTCAGCATTACTATCGTCCTGCTCGGTAGCTCCTTCTTTTCGATCGTAAGGTAACAACCAATTTAATAAGATAGCCGTCAGTCCACCGGCAGAAATTCCAGAAGAGAGAACATTTTTAATTGCTAGTGGTAATGCATCAACAATTTCCGGCGTATAAGTCACCCCTAACCCCATTGCCAAGGATGTACCGACAATTACCATCGCACGGCGATCGAGTTCTACTGATGAGAGAATGTTAATCCCGGCGACGACAATTGAGCCGAACATGATAATCGTGGAACCGCCCAACACAGCTTGTGGTAGGGTTTGAAAGATCCCGCCGACAATCGGAAATAAACCCAAAAAGGCAAGAATTGCCGCAATGTAGTAACCGATGTAACGACTACCCACGCCTGTAATTTGAATCACGCCATTATTCTGACTGAATGTCGTGTTGGGAAATGTATTGAATAATGCCGCAATCAGAGAATTTACACCATCTCCTAAAACTCCACCCTTGATCCGCCGCATATAAGTCGCGCCTTTAATCGGTTCTCCCGATACCGCAGATGTTGCTGTCAGGTCGCCAATCGATTCTACTGTGGTAATGATATAGAGCAGAATGAACGGCACGAAAGCAGCAAAGTCAAAGCTCAGTCCATAACGGAATGGAATTGGCAAAGCAACTAACGGTAAATTTCCCAAATTACTAAAGTTAACCATGCCTAACACGCTTGCCACAGCGTAGCCGACTAGCAGTCCAATGACAACTGAAGCCATTCTCAGCATTGGCTTTTTACTCACGTTCAGCACGATGATAGTCAGCAGTACCAATGTGGCAACGCCTATGTTTTGCAAGCTACCGAAAGTACCGTTTCTTTGCGCTGCTACCCCTCCACCCATACTGATAATCCCCGTTTTGATCAGGGTCAGACCGATGACGCAAACAATCGTACCCGTGACTAGGGGAGAGATAATTTTTCTAACTAGGTGTAAGAAGCGGCTCAAGATTATTTCAATAAACGCGCCAAAGAAGCATAAGCCAAAGATTAAGCTCAACGCGCTTTCTGGGGTTCCTCCGGCTGCGACTACTGCCGTCCCTGCGGAGATAATTGGTCCGAGAAAAGAAAAGCTGGTTCCCTGAATGCTGAGCAATCCCGAACCAATTGGTCCAATTTTTCTAGCTTGAATGAATGTCGAGACTCCCGAAATAAACAGTGACATACTGACGACGTAGCTAGTGTCAGTTGGGTTCAGCTTTAAAGCGTTGGCAATCAGCAACGGAGGAGTAATAATACCGACAAAGATCGCTAGAACGTGCTGCATGGCTGCTAGCACTGCTTCGATAAATGGAGGCTTGTCGTTAAGTCCGTAGATTAGCCTATTGACAGGTGCTACAGCGTTGCGCTCCTCAGTTTGCGGAGTCGATTGAACACTCACTTTTGCCATCAGGATTCCTCAAATTCAGCGCTTATTTGCGAGGTTTATAAAACTATTTTCGTTATTGTCATGCACGAGCGAGCGCCTCTTTTTTTCCCAACGATCGCCTGCTGGAGTTTAGTTGATTTTTACTACTAATTTGTCATTAAATCTCAATTCTCTCGCGAGTTTTTGCATTATTTAATACAATTTACGATCGTTTGTTTCTCCTCTCTTGACTCGCTAACTTGAAATTATTTAGCGATTGAAATACAAATTGTCTCCAGATTTAATATTCTGTATTTTTCGCTACAAAACATCAATTTACAAAAATGTTCGTTGTCGATTGGTCGCTGTCTAAAATTTGTTAAATTACTTCTAGAATTGTCACGCAGTAAGGAAATTGCAGGCATCGAGCATTGCAGTCTAAACATAAACTCGATAGATATGGTATACAGTATACTAAATCTTCTAACAACACAAGCCTGCTGCGGATCTGAAATATTAAGTGGTGCGATCGAAGCGTGATGAATACGTTTTATGATTTGGAGAACTGCTCGAATAATATTGCCATCATTCCCAGTGCAATCAACGCGATCGCGGTTCCAATTAAATCGGTTTTAACCGAACTTAAACGAAAAGCAGGTTGTAGCCAAAATCTCATGAACCGCGTTACCAATGGCATCACCAACCACGTCAAAATTGAGGATGTTATCAGGTTATTCACCAACATCGAACTAGCAGGCGACCAAGACTGCATGATACCAAAAGCAGCAAATACTCTCGATTGCGTCATGACTGTGGGATACAATCCCAGAACTACCGATAAGACTTGCTTCCATGCTGGGGGACCCAAACTCGTTTTCTCTATACCAGACTGGAGAGAAAACCATCCCTCTAAGCCAGTCGTCAATGACTTGAATTTGTAAATTTGGAAAATCTCTCGTCCTGACTCCATCACGCGATCGCGATCGCTTGATTGCAGCCACCGATTTAACCGATTCGGTGTATCGAAGTGCATGATCGAATACCATTTGACGACTCCATCGCGACATTCCAGAGGCGGACAGAGATCTGTGCGAGTAAACCCCTCGTAATGTGCAGCAGCACTCACTAAGCGATCGTGCCATTTGTGAAACACAGCTTCTTTTCCCTGCGGCACAATATACTCGATCGCCACGCTGGAATAAAAAATTTCCTCGTCATCTGAATTGAGCATTAGCTAGTTGGAAGAGTAGAAAATCTCGCCAGATTTCAAACTAGCATTTTTGACTAAAATTCTTTTCCAGAATGGTTTTGAGCTAGCTAAATACAGCTTTTATCTCTGCTAAAAGAGAGAGCGGACAGAGCAAAAATGTTTCTAACAACAGATATATAACAAGATCTCATCATGTTATATAATATAAATGTATCTTAAGGCACGGAAAAAGATTCGGACATACGCTTTTAGACGACACAATTGTAATTTGGGTAATTGTCAAGCGTTGTGGTGACAGGTTTAGAAGTGCCTCCTGCAATGACTGAAATTGAGGAGGACGATTGTGAAAACTCTCAGCCAAACAAGCAACTCTCAGTGGGAAAACTACCAACAATTAGAACTCATTCCCAGCCAAGTTCCCAATCCATATGGTAAAACCTCTACATTTAAGTTTGGCTTGGACTTTGCTTGGCGATTGCTGATTTCCTTACTTGTCGATGAATTAGTCGATCGCGAACAACAAGTAGAGTATATTGAACGGTGCTGGGCTAACAAGGAATTCGAGCAACAAGAAAATTCCACCAGTTCGCTGCAAAAACTTTGGCTGCTAATGAATTAATATCTCCCAGCGTCTGCCAAATAAGATTTTTTGACTTAGCAATTCTGGAATAATAATCGAGTCTAGATCGAAAATTCGTACTGCGATCTAGACTTTTTTGTAGTTGGAATTACAATTTTTTCACTCAAGTTACACTAGCGTATACAGTATGCTTGCAACCCGATAAGGTCTTGAAAGCTAAAAGTAAGGATGTGTACTAGACATTGGATCGAGTCTAGTTCTAGAGTGCGATCGCGACTCTAAAGCTATTTTTTTAGTTTTAATTTTGGTTGTAGCAAGACAGAATACTATCTGTTATTGCTAGATTTGTGTGTGAGGAGTTATGAATTCAGCTTGTGTTTGTCAAGTCAAAGCGACAGCTAAAATAACTTTGTGGTTGAGTTTATTAGTGGTAGGCCTTTCAATCGGCGTGCTACCAGTAGAGGCAAATGAGAATAATTTAGAATTATCTCAGACCGATACAGAGACAATGGCACAAGTCACATCTGTATCTCAGCTTTCAGACGTACAGCCTACAGATTGGGCATTTCAAGCATTACAATCTCTAGTAGAAAGATATGGTTGCATTACTGGCTATCCCGATGGAACTTATCGCGGTAATCGTGCTTTAACTAGATATGAATTTGCAGCAGGGTTGAATGCTTGTTTAGACAGAGTCAACGAACTCATTGCTACAGCCAGCGATGTAGTAAACAAACAGGACTTAGACACCTTGCAAGCTCTGCAAGCAGAGTTTGCGGCAGAAATTGCTACTATGCGCCGTCGTGTCGATGCGTTGGAAACACAAACAGCAGAATTAGAAGCAAATCAATTTTCCACGACAACAAAACTTACTGCTAATATTTTCCTCAACGTGACTGGAGCTTTTGCCGACGGAGACATAACGGCAGAGGGAACCAGTGTTTTTGTTCCAGCACGGGGAGCCGATGGTAGACCTGTACGCCGGACGATTACCGATGACCCGAATGTTACCTTCAGCGATTACCTTTTCCTCAATTTCAACACTTCATTTACAGGTAAAGATAGCCTCGTCACCCAACTCGTAGCCGGGAATGGGAATTCTCCCGCAAATACATTTGCTTCCGCTGGTTTATTTAATACCTTTGGCGTACCTTATACAGATCAAAAAGGTGTCACGGGTGCGGATAATAATGTCGTCGTGCGCGAATTATTTTATAGTTTTCCTGTTGGGGAGAGCCTACAATTTACAGTTGGTCCTCGCGTTAACTGGTTTCGTCATTTTGATAATAATCGGTTCACCTTTTATTTAACTGGAGCAAGTAGCTACAACTCGATTGGTAGTACTCTACTCAATTCCGTCGATCGCGGTTCGGGAGCAGTCGTAGCCTGGGAAATTAACAACCAGTTTAAGTTAACGGCTGGTTATTTAGGTGAGAATACAGAATTTCTTTCTGGGTCTGCGTTCAATACTTCTAGTAATCCTAGCCAAGGTTTATTTAAACCAACTAACACAATTACAGCCGAATTAGCTTTTACTCCTAGCAAAAATCTGAATTTAAGATTTCTCTACAACCGCTCCAATATTCAAGCAGTAAACGGACGAGTAGGCGGCGCAATTGGCGAACCGATTTATGGTTTTGTCGATGATGGGTTTGGCGGTTCAATTGAAGATGCCACAGCTGACACTTTGAACTTTAACTTTGACTGGTTAGTAACTCAAGGCATTGGTTTATTTGGACGTTATACCTATGCCAGCACTGATATTAAACCCACAACCGCCGGACGACCGGATGGAGAAGTTGACGTACAGGCAATTCAAGCAGGATTAGCCTTTCCCGATTTAGGTAAAGAAGGAGCGCTGTTAACATTTTCATATCTCAGACCGTTTGCCGTGTTGGATGGTCGAAACTTTTTAGTTTCTGGTGGTGGCGATGGCGGCGTACAATATGAGTTTGAGGCAACTTACTATTATCCAATTACAGATAACATTGCTCTAGTTCCTGCGTTTTATTTGATTGCCAATCCGAACAATTTTAGCGACAATCCTAATATTTATGTAGGTAATTTACGCGCTCAGTTTAAGTTTTAAACAGGAAAACATTGGTAGGGGCGCACAGATGTGCGCCCCTACTGTGATACGATTGCGTCTAAACGAAATTTAGCAATTTGAAAGATTTCTGCTAATGCTTGGTTTCTTTCTATGTCACTAGAATTTTGCAACCGTTGTTCAAAAGCTGCAAGAATGCTATCTTTTGTGTGGTTTTTAACGGCAATAATAAACGGAAAATCAAACTTCTTTTTATAAGCGTGATTCAGAGATAAAAAGCGATCGTATTCTTCAGGTGTAAGACGGTCTAATCCTGCACCAGCTTGTTCTTGGACTGATGCCATTGCCATTTTTGCTTTACTACCTAAGTCAGGATGTGCCTGAATGAGTTCTATTTGTGCGTCTTGGCTAGCAGTGCGGACGACATCTACCATTTTCTGATGTAACTGAGCTACATTTTGAAAAGGTCGCTCGTACCATGCATGATAAGCGATCGCAGGTGTATCTTCAAACACCGCTCCCAAGGTTTTTACAAACTCATCTTGGCTCATTTGGTTCAGTTCTGTTAAAGAAATCATCATCAAGTTACCTAGAAAAAAATTGTCGCGCAAAGACGCAAAGACGCAAAAGTATTCTTTGCGCCTACTCTTCCAGAACGCTTCGCGTATGCGTCTTTGCGTGACCCAAATTAAGCTTAACTACCTCGATAAGTACTATAAGACCAGGGAGAGACGAGTAAAGGAACGTGATAGTGAGAATTAGGATCGGCGATTCCAAATTGTAACGGTACGCGATCGAGAAAAGCTGGCTGAGGTAGGTTATCTATATGTTTGCTAAAATAATCACCTACCGAAAATATGAGTTCATAAATACCTGTTTTGAATTCTTCATCAGCTAATAATGGTGTGTCTGTACGACCATCATGATTAGTATGAATAGTTTTAATAGAGTTTTATTCTTATTTGAGTCAATCGACCACAATTCAATTGTCATTTGTCGAGCGGGACAACCTTGAGCTGTGTCTAAGACATGAGTAGTAAGTTTGCCTACCATAGTTATAAATGTAGATATCAATTGCGATCGCGCCAACTACGTGTAACAGCTTAGCTATAGGGATATTAATTTTTCACTCAGTTACATAATTTTGAATACTGTATACACTTCTCGCATTTTGTTCTGTGTAGATCGATACACGTCGCCCATGGAAGCAAAATAAATGTAGATAAATCTGAAAATATGAAGAGTAATACCGTACTTTTTCGGCATTTCGTCAAGCTTTCCTAACTATTTAACCGATATTTCAACCGATTTCAAGAAAATTTAGTTACAATAGATACAGAAAATAAATCGTTCATCTCTCTAAAAAACACTCTTCATTAGATGCTGAGAGAGACGGAAGTAAGGAGATATCCAGAAGGAACGCACGCGAAGTCATTACCTGATTCCTTCAGGAGGCGAGATTGTGATGAATTATCAACAAAACATTCAAAAACTAGAACGAATTTACAACTACAAACCAGAACCGCAAAACAATCGACCAACTCGCAGATCGTGGTTGAAAAAGATATGGCGATCGCTCGTTACAGCTTTGAGTCACAATGCAGAAATGCGAGTATGGAAAACTGAAGATAAAACAGGTCGTTCGTTGTGGAAGCTTTACGACCCGATAACAGGCGAAACGTTTGACTTTAACTCAGAAAATGAAGTCAGAACTTGGATTGAAGAATCATACAATCGCCCGCTAGTGGGAGAAAGATGCTTCCGACCCTTTTGCAGCTAGTTAGAATTGATGGAAACGCATGGCTATGCGTTCTCACTACCCTACTGTGGTAAAGTGGTTGAAGTGCAAACAGATAATTGACTGGAACGCAGTAAACAGTCTAATCCTTCAGATAAACTCGGTGGAGCATCGCGCAGTTGACGATGCATCCGTAATATAACCTCTTCAGGCACTTGGCGATCGCGCCGTCGATTTCGCGCTAGACACAACCATACAGGAGTATCGACCCAAAGTCCTACAATCTGCTTGAATCCCGCAGCACGAGCGTAAACGATGACTTCTCGCCGATGTCTGCGTTGGGCATTAGTCGCATCGTAAATTGCCGTACTGACTTCGCCGCGAGAAATTTGAATCGTAGCTTGTTGAAATTGCCGTTGCACCTCGCGCCAAACTAGCAACCATTCCCCCTGAATCACCTCATTACCAAATAGGCGTTCTCGAATCTTGTCAGTTGAGATAAGTTGTAGCTTTGGGTCTGCGGCTACCAGTTGTCCTACTAAAGTAGATTTTCCACTCCCTGGTAAACCAACGAGCAGAATTAGAGAGTAGGGAGTAGAGAGTAAACCCGTGTACGACTTGTCTAATGCCCCCTTGTTAAGGAAGTTGGAGGATCGCAGAACTACGCCACTCATGAAGAGATCCCCCCCTAGCCCCCCTTTTTGAAGGGGGGAACAAAGAAGCTGCACATTACACGAGTAGAAAATTATTTTCAATTCTTCCACTCACCACTCACCACGCATCACTCACCACTAAATAACTGTCCCATCGGAAATCACGGCGTTTTTCAGCACGACGACGATGCCACTGCGGATATAGAAGCCTTCGCTTTCTCGATCTGCTTCTTCAACCCTATCTTTGTTGATGATGCGGACATCACAACCGATACGGGCATTTTTGTCAATAATTGCTCGTCTGATAATGGTGTTAGCACCAATTCCCAGAGGAACGTTCTCGATTTCACCATCTGCACAAACTGTCTGTCTTTCCTCTATATGGGGATCGTAGAAATCTGCCCCCATCAGTAACGCATCTTCTACAATCGAGCCTGCTTGGATGATCGATCGCACGCCCAAGACTGAATGATGGACGCGACAGTTTTTCAAAATACAACCGTCACCGACGATTGATTCTGTCACCTGACAATCCATCATTTTAGTAGGAGGCAAGTAACGAGCGCGAGTGTAAATTGGCGCTTCTTCCTCGTAGAAGCTAAAAGCTGGATAGGGTTGCTTTGTCAACGATAAGTTAGCATCGTAGAATGCCTCAATCGTTCCGATATCTTCCCAGTAATCGTTGAACAAGTAGGCTTGAATGTTGTACTCTTTCGCACAAGCTGGCAGAATTTCCTTCCCGAAATCAGTTTGTTCTGGCGCTTCTTTCAGCAACTTGATTAAGACATCGCGTTTAAAAACATAAATCCCCATTGAAGCGATGTATGGTTTTTGCTTCGCCTCTTCTGGATCTAGCCCCAATACTGTAGTATCGACCTGCATGTTCAGCAGTGCATCACCTTTGGGTTTTTCGCTAAAGTCGATCACCCGTCCCGCACTGTCAATTTTCATCAAGCCAAAGTCAGAAGCGCGACGTTGTTCGATCGGGATTACTGAGAGAGTCACATCAGCACCAGTTTCGCGGTGACGCTCGACAAATTGGCGATAGTCCATGCGGTAGAGGTGATCTCCCGACAAGATCAAATATTCGTCCACGTTCCACTCTTCCATCAACCAGAGATACTGACGCACTGCATCTGCCGTACCCTGGAACCAGTTAGTGCTGTACTGCGTTTGTTGAGCCGCCAGGACTTCTACAAAGCCTTCAGTAAAACCAGAAAAGGTATATGCACGGGCGATGTGGCGATTGAGTGAAGCCGAGTTGAATTGTGTTAAAACGTATATCTTGTAGATCTCTGAGTTAATACAATTACTGACAGGAATATCGATTAAGCGGTACTTCCCTGCTAATGGTACGGCTGGCTTAGCTCGCAGCTTAGTCAGCGGATAAAGACGAGTTCCAGCACCGCCACCGAGAATAATTCCTAGTACTTTTTTCACAAATTCCTCCCGACTGCCTTTCGTTCCCAAAATTAGTGTAGAGGACTAGGTGTAAAAGTTGGTAAGAATCTAGAGGCAGAAATTTATCAGCACTACAAATGAAGAATTCCTGGGAGTCTGGGGCGATCGCGGTTAGCTCGGCTTTGGCAGGCATAGAGCAGTTGAGCAGCAGCGATCGCACTTCCCAAACTCCAAAATTATCGTAGAATTTGGTATGGTGCTGCCGCTAGTCGTAGTTTTCCCCATCTTTAGGGAGCAGGGAGCAGAGAGGAGGGAGCAGGGGAGAAGAGAGCTGGGGAAGCAGAGGGGTAGAGGGGCATAACTGTCAAAAAGCGATCGCGACATTCACCCCCTGGTTAGAGCCGCAGAATGGAGAGTATTTGTACCTTGTCAATGAAGGGCTAGAAAGTGACTATGGAGATTACCACCCCAGACTGGGTAAAACACGCTGTTTTCTATCAAATTTTTCCCGATCGCTTTGCTAAGAGTCAACAACCCCGCAAACGGCTGTTAAAGAACGCTACTTGGGAAGAATGGGAAGAAATGCCCACTCTCCAAGGCTATAAGGGTGGCGATCTCTGGGGTGTGATGGAGCAATTAGATTATTTGCAAATGTTAGGCATTAACGCCATCTACTTCACCCCGATCTTTCAATCTGCCAGCAATCACCGCTATCACACCCACGACTACTATCGAGTCGATCCGATGTTAGGCGGAGATGAAGCTTTTCAAGAATTGCTAGAAGCTTGTCACAGCCGCGATATTAAGGTTGTCTTGGATGGAGTCTTCAATCATGCCAGTCGGGGCTTTTTCTTTTTTCACGATATTCTCGAAAATGGTTCCTACTCTCCTTGGGTAGATTGGTTCAAGATTGAAAAATGGCCCTTGTGTCCCTATGATGGCGATCGCCCCGCCAATTACGAAGGCTGGGCGGGAAATCGCGCTTTACCCGTGTTCAATCACGATAATCCAGAAGTGCGAGAATACATTATGGAGATTGCCGAATATTGGCTGAAATTCGGCATCGACGGCTGGCGGTTAGATGTGCCGTTTGAAATTAGAACTCCTGGTTTTTGGCAAGAGTTTCGCGATCGCGTCAAAGCCATCAACCCCGATGCATATATTGTTGGCGAAGTGTGGGAAGATTCGCGCGAGTGGCTGGACGGCACGCAATTTGACGGCGTGATGAATTACTTATTTGCCGCACCGACAATCGCTTTTACGGCTGGCGATCGCGTGGATATGACACAAGTACAAGACCGTTCCTACTATCCCTATCCGCCCCTGTTTGCGGCTGAATATGCCACAAAAATGCAAGAATTGCTGCAATTGTATCCTTGGGAAATTCAGTTAACGCAATTGAATTTACTCGCCAGCCACGATACGGCGAGACTAATTTCTATTGCTGGGGGCGATCGCTCTAGTGTCGAACTTGCCACCCTGTTGTTACTAACATTTCCTGGCGCGCCCAGCATCTACTATGGTGACGAAGTTGGTTTACCAGGCAAGATCGATCCAGACTCTCGGCGCGGTTTTCCCCTCGAAGCCACTTGGGATCGGGAAATTCTCGAATACCACCGTCAGTTAATTGCCTTACGCCATGCTTACCCTGCCTTGCGTACGGGAGATTATCAAGTGTTACACGCACACGGCTTAGTTTATGTTTTTGCGAGAACTTCAGACTCAGAAGAAATTGTCGTAGCTGTCAATGCTGGTACTGACTCGGCACAAGTTAGTTTGCACACAAGTAAGTTGCGATCGCACCCCAGCAAGTTGTTATTTGGTAGTGCCGAAATCGAGGCTGTTACTGATGGAGCGCAAGTGAATTTAAATCTATCCCCAAGGGCAGGTTGTATTTTGAAATAAAAACTTTGACCTAAAGAATGTAGAGACAGTATATGTAATGTCTCTACATTCTTCTATTGAAATAAACTTGGCAATAGACTAGAACCGCGCCAAACAGCGTAAATCAGAAAGGCAAATATCAAGGTAATGAAAACAGTATATATATAGCTAACACACATCAATAATCCATCATCTTCTAGTGTTGCTACTGCCAATACTAAAATGCCAATAGTCGGAAAAGAGTTTGTCAGGGGAATTGGTAACATTAATAAAATCGCCAACCAAGCAATACAAAGCCCGTTAAATTGCCAAATATAAGGATTTCCCGCTATTTTCAACATGCGAGGACGAACGATTCTTTCTAGCAATCTGGTACACCTTTTCAAATTTTGTAACAATTGCTGGGCAAACCAGCGCGGAAATTTGAATTGAGCGACTTTTTTCGGCAGCCAAGGCGATCGCCTACCTAATGCCATTTGTAGCGATAAAATTAAGCAAGCTGTTCCTGGTATGCCAGTGAAACCAGGTGGATGAGGAAACAAAAAAGGTAATACAAGTAAGGCAATAACCAGGCTAAAACCTCGTTCTGAAGTTCCTGCCAAAATGTCGCTTAAAGTTAAAGGTTGTTGAGATAGTTTTTCTAGTAAAGATTTAATATCTTGCGAAAATTTTAAATGCATATAGTCAGTTATCAGTTATCAGTTATCAGTGTAGAGACGTTACATGTAACGTCTGTACAAAGTTGTCAGTGAATAGTGAGTAGTCAGTGGTGCTATAAATTTTGAATTTTGAATTTTGAATTTTGAATTGCTCCCTCAACTTTCTTCTGGTACTAAAACTGCTACAGCTTGGGGAATGACGCGAAATTCGGCAGGGGTGTAAGCGGTGATTTCTCCATCGGTATTAATGGGGCGGGGTTTTCTAGTCGAAACGTAGATTTTTTGACCGTGCAAGGTACGAACTCCAGGTAAAGCTGTATGCCTACCTTGACGCATTGCAGGTAATAAACGAATCATCTGCCACCAGTGACGCAATTCCAGACTGTATAAGTCTAGCCTGCGATCGTCGATCGCCGCATCGTGAGTGATTGCCATGCCACCACCGTAATAACGTCCATTACCAACGGCAATTTGTACGGTTTTGACTCGAATCGCATCTTGGTTATTTATCCGAATTTCAGCTCTGAAGGGACGAGATTGCCAGAGAGCTTGAATTGCTACCATTGCATAGGCTAAAACTCCCCAACGACGTTTAGACTCTTTCGTCAGTTTCTTAGCGATTTGGACGCTCAAACCGAGGCTAGCAACGTTAAAAAAATGCTTGCCATTCACCCAACCTAAGTCGATCCAACGGACTTTTTGACTCGCAATAATCTCGCACGCTTCAGGGAGAGAATTGGGAATTTCCAAAGTTCGAGCTAGATCGTTAGCAGTTCCTAGAGGTAATATTCCTAAAGGCAATCTAGTCTCAACTAACGCATCTACTGCTGCGTTGAGCGTGCCATCTCCACCACCAATAATTACTAAGTCTACTTGATGGCGATGGTAGCGGATCAGTTCGGGTAATTGACGAGGATGTTCTATCGGCTTTTCTAATAACTCTAAATCCAACTGCTGTAACTTTTCTATGGCAGCAGCGATCCGCTGCTGTCCGTGACGGGCATGACGATTGACTAGCAGTAAGGCTCGCTGTTTCACGATCGCTTGCAGGTGAGGGTTGCTGCCATGCCTTTGAACGCGCATTGAAAGGCGATCGCGGGTAAGGCTTAATACTAATTTTATCTAAATTAAATCTTTTGATAAACTTATTTTGCTCTGTGACAAGTTAAAAGCAATTTAATTCACAATATCTGACATAAATAAATAGTAGGGTGGACATTGCCCACCCTACAATACTCCTGTAAAAGCAGGTTTAACTACAAAAGTAATTGTTGCTACTTGAAAGATTTAGATGAAACCGCGTTCATTCTAATTTTCGAGAGACATGCCGTTGTCTACTTTAAATAAATTGGCGAAGTCTGTTGACTAACAAGATAAATCGATAGATTTAAGTTTGCAGAGGATTAGATATGAGCCTAGCTATTGGTATAGCCATAGATCGGGCATTAATTGGTACAGATAAAAATGATTTCATATTCGGTACAGTAGGGTACGTTATTAACGCACCCTACACAACTGGTTCTCACAACAAGCCCCGATAACGAATAAAAACTAATATAACCGCCCAAGAACCCAAAGCAACTTTGACTGCTACCAGGATATTGAGTAGCGGAATCACTCCCCCACTGACAAGTGCGCCCATTTCTCCGTGCGGTAGTTCAAATCCAGACAGAGTTATCGCCGCTAGGACAACGAAAATCAGCACCGACACTTTCTCCCATGTAGCGGCGTGCCAGCGTTTGTAGATACTTTGCATCCGCTCTGGCGATGAAGTAATTGCCACCAGACCGATCGCCGTTCCGCCTGCTACCCCAGCCGCAAAACCACCACCTGGGCTGAGATGACCCCGAATTGCCAGTTCAATCCCCACCAAAGCTGCAATTGTCGCTCCTAATCGTGCTAGCACAATTGATGGTTGGTCTGTAAAACGATAGACTTTGGTGGATGGTTGTTCGTTCGCTAGCAAAAAACGAGCGCCCATAATGGCGATTGTAAATACCACCACCTCAAAAATGGTATCGTACAGCCGATTTCTAAAAATAATCCCTGAAACCGCATTGGGTACTCCACTGTCTTGAACGACCGATTCGACAATTGAAAGTGACAAATCTGGTGCGGGATTGGACATGATGAGGATTTTGACAAACAAGGCTATTCCTGCGGCAATGTAGAGCCATTTCATGAATGCTTCTCCTTTGGCGCGTTGACATAGGTAAGGCTTGTTGCAGGTGATGAGAGTTCGGCTTGCATGATGTCATAGATCCGCTGCACTCTGGTGACGGTATGGTAGGGTTGTTTTTCCGCATCAGGCGTTGCGCAATCTACGTCTTCGGGTCGCGTACAAGTTGCGTGTATTTCTTTCTCCATCAGCGCTTGGTGCAAATCCTGTTGGTCTTTGTAGGTCACTAACTCAAGTCGCATGTGACGTTTGCCCAAAATTGCCCGGAAGTCATCGAGCAGTTGCCCAAAATGGCGATCGCCTTCGCTGTCTGTCGCGATCGCTCTTTCTGTCAGTACGCCCAGACACATCACCATTGACGATCGCACTGCCACTGCATAGAGAGTAATCGCTAGCATCGTACCTACTAATGCTTCAGTCAAAGACACATCTGCTGCCCCCAACACTGCATAGACCATTGCTGCCACGGCTCCCAGAATGCCACGAATCACCAGGGCATGATATGGATTGACCTGAAAGACTACCATCGACGCGGACAGCGGTAGCAGAGCGACTAAGAAATAGATATAGCTATCCATCATTGCTACCCCCACTAGTGGAACAGTATGCCAACACGTACCCCAGCACTGTATTCCAAATCGCTAACGAGATAATGGCAAGGATCAGTAACGGCGATTCGCGGGGTCGTTGCAACAGCAGCCCGATGATGATACTCATCGATCCGAGCGTATCTGCAACTGAAAGACCATGCAGCTTAAATAATAGCGATCGCTTGCCTAGCAGGGGGAAGGTTCCCCAAAACCAGAAAAAGATTCCTATGCCGATGCAGATGTAACTCAATATATCGATTGCCATAAGTTGCTCCACATTTAGTTTGCCTACAGGCAACAGTCAAAAGCCTTACCTGAACTACATTTTGACTTTGAACTTTTGACTTTGAACTTTTGACTTGCTTGTCACCCATTTAATGCATCGCTCATTCGTTTAATGACTTGTGCCAGCAGCATGAGTGAAGCGTTTCCCACACTCAGAATGATGACTCCCACCACACCAATCGACCAATCGTCGCGCAAGACCGATACGACCAAGATCGCAACTGATGTTTTGGTGGCAATACTGGCAAACGCCAACATTGTCTGCCAGATATTTTCATCTCTACATGCCACGTAGAAGGGGATAAGCAGTGCCAGAATCATTGCAATTAGTACCAGGTTCATGTCTTCCTCCGTCGCACCCGATGGACTTCGTACCAGCCGTCTTCGCGGTACTTCAAAACAATCGTCTTTGGCGTAAAGGTAATCAAGAAAATATCTAGAAATATCAAACCTGGTGTCCGTCGCGGTGGGACTCGTTCTAGGGTGACTTCTTCTTCGTTATGCGGACGGAGGATAATTTCAAATGCCTCAATATACGCTTGCGGAATTGCCACGATAATCTTCCCCAGCGCCCGCAACCAATCCTTTAATGCTGCTCGCGATCTGGGTCTTCCTGGTAACAGGAAAGCAACGGCAACGCCGATGATGATATTTGCCAAGCTCAAATTAGCAGTGAGCAAAAACCAGATAGCCAGTCGTAATATTAGATTTAGATAACCGATCGTGTCCATACCATCCAGAAAAGCAGGATTAACATCAAACTCATCACACCGATGAGATGCTCGAATTGTTCGAGCATACGCGGTAGCTTGAGGACTGAGCGTCGAAAGACCGTAAAATATGCCAACCAGCCAACGCCAACGATCGCCAGGGGTTTCGCGATATTCTCAAGGGTATACGCCTCGTAGTACGCGACATTTGCCACAATCAACCCACCAATTAGAAGTACGACTGCTAACCAGAAACCGGGTGATACGTTCTCTCCTCCCTCTCTTTTCTGATGCGGCAAAAAAATGAATTTAGCAAACGAGATCGCTGTCCCTACAGCCGCAACGTTCATGGCGATCGTTTGCCAGGGCAGCAAATTTTTTGTCGTCAATACTTTTGCCCCAAAGCCAGACAGCATGGGAAAGCCGGAAATCGAGAAGCTAGCCATAACTAGGGCAATCCAGATTGCGGTATCGATTGGCTGATGTTGCAGTTCCTTAAAGTTTCGGCTGGGTAAAACACCCGCGATTAGAAACAGTGCCGATTTGACCAACCCGTGTGTCAAGGCATAAAAGCCACCAACTCCAGGCGCAGCCAAAATAAAGCCTAGCTGTGAAACCGTATGAAATGCCAGCATCCGCTTAGTGTCCTTTTCAAAAACTGCATAGAACACTCCTAGAAGCGCCGTTCCCACTCCAAAGAATCTGACGATCGGATCGACCTCTTCTAAAAGCAAAGCGCAACGCACTAGCGGATAGACACCCGCTTTGACCACAATTCCCGATAGCATTGCTGATACTGGCGTTTCCGATTCGGAGTGGGTCAACGGTAGCCATAATCCCGATACAAAAATGCCTCCCTTGACCAAGAGTCCCATAAAGATCAGGGCAAGCGCTTCGATTGGTGCGCCGCGCAAACCTACGAAACTAAACGAATGATGTGCTTTATAGACCAGCACCGCGCCAATCAGATAAAACAGCATTGACACGTTGCTGACAAACAGATAGCGCAAGCCAACCCAAATCGAGCGATCGCTGCGAGGATAGGCAATTAAGAGAAACGCGGCAATACTAATTACCTCTAGCGCCACGTACAAACTCATAAAATCCGAACAGACAAATGCAGCATTGACGCTGCCATGCAGAATGATAGTCTGGGTGTAAAAAAAAGCTGTCTTGCCACTGCGCCAACAGTAGAGGATGACTGCTGCCGTTACCAGCGCATTTGTCAAGATAAAGTAGCCGCTTAGTTGGTCGATCGCTAACGTCACGCCGAAATTATCGAGTAAATTCAGTGTCAGTGGAGGCTCGATAAATAACAACAACGCATATCCGGCAGAAGCACAAGCCATGCCCAATGCAAGATACCGATCGAGTTTGGGGATGAGAGAAGCGACAAATCCGACAAAAAACGGTAGGGCAATCCAGGCGATCGAAATGGTACTCATGGTGTATGACTCTTCTCGATCTCGTTGCTTTCTAGTGTCGGGTTATCTCGCGCCAACTTCATGACACCAACTAGCATTAAAGCCTGAATCGAAAAGCCAATCACGATCGCCGTCAAGATAACCGCTTGAGGAACCGGATCGGAATAAGCGCTATTTTTGACATCTGAAATAATCGGTGCGAACAAGCCATCTCGCGATGCAATCAATACGTAATAGGAGATGACCCCCGTACTCATGACATCCATCGAGACGATCTTCATCACAAGATTCTTTTTCAAGATAATGCCGAAAAATCCGCACAATATTGTTGCTAATACGCACGCTTCTAACACGGAAATTACCTATGGGGTAAGGTTCGCTTGCGAATTCCATCTCCTGGTAGACGAGACGAGTTTTTCAGCCTTGTTATTACTAAACGTTAGCATTAATATTAATATGTTTTGATAGAATTGCGATCGCTATTAGTTACGATAATTTTAACTGCTGCCAATTTTAGTCAAACTCGTTACTATTATCTATACTTTACCGTCGATCTTCTCTATACTTTCTGTTCATTCGATAAATCAGCCAGTAGCTAATTGCGAGGGCAAAACTAGCAGTTCCTAAGCCGATTAAATCTATTCCCTGATGCTTTACTAAAGTCAAAAATAATCAGTTTTCGCGCTACCGCGATCAAGGCGGTGACGATCACGAGTTCGACTTGGACGACATGCCTTCTCAAATAAGCAGTAATATTTTCTAATAATTCTAGAGCAATCAGTATATTCAGGAACATACCAAAAATTTCAATCAGGGTTTTATTGAAAAATCCAATTGGTTCCCTAAATAAATCTTTATATAAAAAGAAGATCAGATCGAATAAAGATACCAGAATGACACCCACTAAAGCAATTGACAAAACTTTTGAGACTAAGTTCTCGATACTATGAATGCCTCGGAGGAAACTTTCATCTGCAAACAACTCTTTTGCTGATATGGCTAGTTTTTTCCACTGTCTGCCCATGCTATTAACTCGAAATCAACTGAAAATTACAGTATTTGAAGTTTCAGATACTTATTAATGTCTATTGCTATGATACGTCAGCGATCGCCTAAGGTAAGAGGTAAGAGGCAAATTAATTCAAACTTACGACTTACGACTTACGACTTATTGCTGCAGTGCTGGATCGGTGAAATCGCTCAAACCTTGGCTCGAAGCACTTCCAACATCGGCAGTCACCCTATCCTTGCCACTTACTAATGCAACTGCTTGTCGCAATGCAGCCAGCCGATCTGTCATTAGATTTTGGGGGGGTAAAAGATCGAAGATGCCCAACTTTTCTAACCGCCGCTTCACAGAACCAGTTGCACCGACAATGAAGACGTGACGACCCTGTTCGACTGCATCTTTTATTGCATTTTCAATTGCTAAAGAAGCAGTCACACCTAACATCGGTACATCGCTCAAATCCAGAACCAAAACATCGTGGTCTGCCATTGCTGTATGTTCGCGGGCGATCGCTTTGGACACGCCGAAAATCATTGGTCCGCTGAGGTAGAATAACAACACGCGATTATTGGCAAGATCGAGTAACTGTTTTTCTTCCTGATTTAATACGATCTCATCATCGGCATCGCTAATTGTTTTGACATCTTGCGCTTGCAGATTAGATAAACGCTCGATGGTCAAGATGTTAGCAATAAACACTCCAACTCCAACCGCCACAATTAGATCGACAAATACCGTCAGTAACAGCACCCCATACATAATCAGCGTTCCCTTTAGGGAAACCTTGTGGGCGCGTTTTAAGAAACTCCAGTCTAGAATATCAATCCCCACTTTCAAGGCAATTCCAGCTAATACAGCCATCGGAATCACCTGAGTTAAACTTGCAGCCCCTAACACGACAACTAACAAAATCAAGGCGCGAGTTATTCCAGATAAAGCTGTAGTTGCACCCGTTTGGATGTTCACCACCGTACCCATTGTCGCACCTGCGCCAGGTAAGCCGCCAAACAGTCCAGAAACTAAGTTACCAATACCTTGACCGATTAATTCTTTATCAGAGTTATGTTGAGTACGTGTAATACTGTCGGCAATTACGGCAGTCAGCAAAGTATCAATACAGCCCAACATTCCCAGCACAACACCATCGATAAACATGGTTGTAATTTGACCAGGAGTAAAGACTGGCATCTGTAACTGTGGCAATCCCATCGGAATCTCGCCAATCCGCCGAATATCTGCGCCTGGAAAGAGAACCAGAGAAACTACTGTGCCAACTACCAGTGCTACAAGTTGAGGCGGGACGAAACGCTTGAATTTAGATGGCATTAAGAAAATAATTGCCAGTGTTAGCGCCCCTAACCCAGCTTCGATTGGATCGGTGTTCGCTAGCAGTTGAGGTATGCTCTGCACCGTACCCAAAACCCCACCTTTAGGTGCTGCTTGCCCGACAAACGGCGCAATTTGCAAAATAATCAGGATGACTCCAATCCCAGACATGAAGCCAGAAATCACGCTGTAGGGCATCAGCGTCACGTATTTTCCTAGCTTGAGTACCCCAAAGATAATTTGAAAAAGCCCTGCTAGCATCACGACGGTAAACGCCATTGCCAAGCCATTCTCAGGGTTGTTTGCCGTCAGACCAGCCACAATCGCTGTCATGACTACGGTCATCGGTCCGGTCGGCTCGGAAATTAGAGTTGGCGTACCACCAAACAACGCCGCAAAAAAGCCAACGCAGACTGCACCGTAAAGCCCCGCGATCGCTCCAGCACCAGAGGCAACACCGAATGCCAATGCTAAGGGCAAGGAAACGATCGCGGTGGTTAAACCACCAAATAAATCGCCTCGTAGATTTCTGAAATGAATTTTGTTTGTTATTTGCATGAGCAAGAGACTAAAGACGACAGCAAATCAACTACGCTCCATAGAGCCAGAGCTATTTACAACCATGAAACAATTTGATGCTGGGCAGATTTTCTAACAACAACTTGCCGAGTTAGAATATATCTAAGGCTAGATATTAGATTATGAGTCCTAATATCTAAAGTGGCATTTTTTTTGAAATTACCTACAGTAAATCGATGCCGTGGAAAGTTGCTACTTTGCAACTAACACGCAAAGCAAAATACAGTTTTTTCAACCACATAGCGATTGTCGCCGTATCTTGTTTTGAGAGGTTAAAGTAATTGCAGGTAACTTGAAACTAAATCAGCTTAGGTCAAACCTAAATGCAATTCCAGGTATAAGCCACAACTAACAAAGAGTTAATTGTCATGGATTTATCCCGGTTTCAAGCAGCGAACGACTTCAAAAACTATATGTTTTGAAGCTTTTGTATCTGCTTGAAAAGCTGCATTAAAAATAGATTACAGCTTTTCGAGCAAAATTAGTTAATTTAATGAAATAAAAATTGAATAAATCTTATATGGTTTCGATAGATAAGATCCTATACGCAGGCGGCTCTACTAGCTTCTATGGAGGGGATTTACCCATATAATTAGAACCTATTATTAAATCTATTGAATCTAATTATTGTGCCGATTCTTACTTCTTTCTCAGTAGGGTGGGCATTACCCACCCTACTAATAACTAACCTACATCGTCGTGGGCGAAACGGTTGTAGAGGAAGTCTAAAGCGTAGTTGCGGAGTTGATAGTATTGCGGATCTTCCATGATGCGAGCGCGATCGCGGGGACGGGCAAAAGGAATATCTAACACCTCGCCAATCTTAGCGTGAGGACCGTTGGTCATCATCACCAGGCGATCGGCTAAGAATAGCGCCTCGTCAATATCGTGGGTGATCATTAACACGGTGCATTTATGGTCGTTCCAGATTTTCAGTAACTCTTCCTGCAACTCCTCTTTGGTAATTGCATCCAACGCCCCGAAAGGTTCGTCTAAAATCATCACCTTGGGACGAATTGCCAAAGCACGGGCGATCGAAACCCGCTGTTTCATTCCCCCAGATAGTTGCGGTGGCTTCTTATCTGCGGCTTCCGCGAGTCCAACCATTGCCAAATGTTCCCGCACGATCGCCCGCTTTTCTGCTTCTGGCTTGTTGGGATGTACGGCATTCACTGCCAAATAGACATTTTCAAACGCAGTCCGCCAAGGGAGCAAGGCATAATTTTGAAACACCACCATCCGGTCTGGTCCTGGTTTGACGACGGGGCTACCATCCACTAAGACATCACCTGAAGTTGGATGAGCAAAACCCGAAACCATATTCAATAGCGTACTCTTACCGCAACCGGAGTGACCGATCACGCAAATAAACTCCCCTTCATAGACACTGAGATTCACCCCATCAAGGACGGTGAAGGGACCGTTTTTGGTGGGATAGACTTTACAAACGTCCTTAATCTGTACGAAAGCCTGACGATTAGACTGCACTGTAGAGAGTGGCTTGCCTAAACGATTTCTGGCAATGTCTGTATAAGCAAAAGCGTTGTTCATTGTAGTGTTAATTGTCTATTGGTTATTGGTAATTCGAGATTCGGGAGTCGGGAGTCGGGAAAGGGTGTGGGGTGTGGGGTGTAGGGTGTAGTATTTCCCCCTCAGCTCCCGAGCGCCTCCTCAGCTCTCTTCTTCCCTAACCCCCATCCCCTAACCCCTAACTCCTAGTTAGTTAGGCTGCTCTGCGGATTGATGCGTCGAGAATGACTTCGGCTACGGAGAAGTCGCGTTTGATCGCTAGACTGTTGAGATAGCCGAGTGGGTCGTCGGCATTAAATACAGTCCCGTCGAAGAGTTTGAGCGGCTGGCGAGTGTAGCTGACATCTAAGCCGAGTTCTCTAGCAGCTGTGCTGAAGACTCCGACGCGACAGATCCGTTCGATAATTTCTACCCAATTTCTGGGGAAGGGAGTGTGACCCCAACGTGCTAGTTGAGTCACGATCCAAGTTTGTTCCGTGCGGCTGGGGCGATTGATTGCAGCTTCAGAAAAGAATTGGTGGTGAGCATACTCCCGCATTGGACTACTCAGATCGCAACTGCTGCTATCGGGGTCTAGCAACTGAATATAATCGACGCTGGTGCTGACATATTCCCGCCGTGCCAAAATGTGACGAATTTCTTCAGCATTTTCTGGCAAAGAGCAATAATAGCAAGCTTCTAAAAGTGCTTTGACTAGAGCGATATGCGTGTTAGGATAGGCGGCTGCCCAATCTTCCCGCACGCCCAAAACTTTTCCTGGGTGTCCCAGCCAAATTTCTAAATCGGTAGCAGCGGTAAAGCCAATTCCTTCTTCAGCAGCGCGGTAGTTCCAAGGTTCGCCAACGCAGAATCCATCGATACTACCCGCTTTGAGGTCGGCAACCATTTGGGCTGGGGGAATGGTGTGAACGTCAACATCTAAATCGGGGTCGATACCACCTGCGGCTAGCCAGTAGCGCAAGAGGACGCTGTGCATTGAGGAAGGATGTACGACACCCATCGTATGCCGCTGGTCGCGGGTACGCAGCAAGTGCTGTTTGAAGTCGGTGAGGTTGTAAACTCCTTGGTCGTAAAAGCGTTTTGAGAGAGTGATGGCGTTGCCATTACGAGTCATGGTTAAAGAAGTAACCGTGGGTATCGGTTTATTCTCATGACCGCCCAAAGTCAACCACATTGGCATCCCTGAAGGCATTTGGGCAGCATCGAGATAGCCAGCGGCAATTCCATCGACAATCCCGCGCCAGCTGGTTTCCCGTACTAGGGTGACTTCATCTAAGCCATGCTTGGCAAAGAAACCTTTTTCTTGAGCGATCGCCAGTGGTGCGCAAGCGGTTAAGGGGACGAAGCCAATTTCCAAATTGACTTTTTCCAACCCGTGACGGGCAACAGCGGTCTTTTTCCGCGCCCGGATTTGCTTAACTCGTTTTTGCTGGTTTAAAAAGTAGATCATTTCGCTCCGCAGACTGTAATAGCTGGGATGTTCTACAACCTGCATCCGCTTACGGGGTCTGGGGATATCTACTTCTAAAATGCCACCAATTTTCGATTCGGGTCCGTTGGTTAACATGACGATGCGATCGCTCAGCAATACGGCTTCGTCTACGTCGTGCGTCACCATTACGGCAGTCACATGGTTTTCTTGGCAAATTTGCATCAGCTGTTCTTGCAAGTTACCTCGCGTCAGCGCATCCAACGCTCCGAAGGGTTCGTCGAGTAACAGCAACTTCGGACGCAGCGATAAGGCACGGGCGATCGCCACCCGTTGTTTTTGTCCCCCCGATAGCATTCCTGGTGGCTTATCGGCATGGGGACGCAAACCTACCATATCGATGTGCTTTTCGACAATGGCGCGGCGTTCTCCCGCAGGTGCGCCCTTCATTACAGCATCTACAGCTAAGGCGATGTTTTCCCGTACCGTCCGCCAAGGTAGAAGGGAGTAGTTCTGAAACACCACCATCCGATCTGGACCTGGCTTGGTGATTCTTTGTCCTTCCAGAGTGACAATTCCCTCACTAGGCAGATCCAATCCTGCAATCATGTTGAGTAGCGTTGATTTACCGCAGCCAGAGTGACCGATCAGCGATACAAACTCACCCTTTTTAATCTGAAGGTCAATGCCTTTGAGGGCGATGTATTGTCCCCCACCGACGAGATTGAAAACCTTATCTATTTGGTCAACAGCAACGAATACAGACATGGCTATTTGGTAATTGGTAGTTGGTAATTGGTAGTTGTTAATAGTTAATAGTTAATAGTTAATTGCGAGCAACCATTAACCATTAACCATTAGCTATTTCTGTTCTGCTGGCAAGATCAGCGTTTGTATCCAAGCCATGAGTTTGTCGAGTAACAGACCAACTATACCGATGTAAACTAGGGCAAGGATAACTTCGCTGACGTTGTTGTTTTGATAAGCTTCCCAGATAAAGAAACCAATGCCGACGATACCGGACATGACGATTTCAGCAGCGATAATTGCCAACCAAGCTAGACCGATCGCAATTCGCAAACCTGTGAAAATGTAGGGTAGTGCCGCAGGGATGAGAATGTTGAAGAAGTATTCTTTTTTAGTTAATTGCAGTACTTTGGCGACGTTGTTGTAATCGCTGGGAATTTCTTTGACTCCTACTGCCGTGTTGATCAAAATGGGCCAAATTGCCGTGATGAAGATAACGAATAAGGCAGCGGGTTCGTTTTGTCTGAGGGCAGCTAGAGAGATGGGAACCCAAGCTAGAGGTGGTACTGTTCTGAGTAATTGGAAGAGTGGATCTAGTGCTTTGGACATCAATTTCGACGTACCAATTAAGATTCCTAAGCCGATTCCTACAATTGCCGCTAGGGTATAACTGATTGCTACCCGTTGCAAGCTCGCCCAGATCTGCCAAAATAATCCTTTATCTATACCACCTCTGTCATAGAAGGGCCAGAAAATTAAAATCCAGGTATCTTGAATGACTTGTATGGGTCCAGGTAATGTGGCTCCTGGCATGAGAGAAAAGAGTTGCCAAATTGCTAAAAAGATCGCAATCGCAATAACTGGAGGTAAAATATCGGGCAGTCTTTTTTGCAAGCCTGCTAGAAAACTGTTATCTGCGCTAGCCCGTCTTCTAGGGGAAAATGTAGTCATCGATCGTCTGTTCCTCAGATTTACATGGATAGTTAGTAATTTGGTTGACGGTTAACTGTTAACTATCAACTGTTAATTGTCAGCCTTCAGCGTTAGGCTTTTTTGATCTTCAAACTCTTTAAGTAGGCAGCTGGATTTTCTGGGTCGAATTTGACTCCATCAAAGAATGTTTCTACGCCACGGGAGGTACTGGTAGGAATATCGGCAGCCGCAACACCTAATTCTTTGGCTGCTTCTCTCCACAAGTCTTCGCGGTTGACTTTATCAATTATTGCTTTGGCTTTTGTCAGGGTGTCTGGTGGTAAAAAGCCCCAGCGGACGCTTTCTGTGAAGAACCAAAGGTCGTGACTCTTGTAGGGATAGGAAACGCTACCTTTTTCGTCTTTCCAGTACAACGCTGCCATCGAGCGATCGTTAATGGTGCGTCCGTCACCCATTTCGTATTTTCCTTGAAATGGTTCGGTCAGAATTTCTACTGGCAGATTGAAATAATTGCGCCCAGCCAGAATTTTTGCTGCTTCCTCACGGTTATCAAAATTATCTAACCACTGCTGGGCTTCCATGACACCTTTTAGCAAAGCTTTGGTGGCTTTGGGATTTTTATCAACCCAGTCTGCTCTAATGGCTAAGTATTCTTCAGGGTGATTCTTCCAAATTTCTGCCGTCAAAGCTGCCATATAGCCAATTTTGTCTTTAACAATTCGGTAAGGCCAAGGATCGCCAGTACTGAAGGCATCCATTGTTCCCGTTTTCATATTGGCAACAGTCTGAGCTGATGGTACTGGCATCAAATTAATATCTCCATCTGGATTGATACCACCAGCACCTAACCAATAACGAATCCAAAAATCTTGGTTAACGCGAGGAAATGTGTGTGCTGCTTTGAAGAGATTACCTGACGATTTAAGCTGACTGACAATTTGTTCTCCTTGCGCCAGCTTCAAGTTGATGCCCTTGCCTTCCCATTTAGATGCGACTGCAATTCCATTCCCATGAGTATTTAATTGCGCTAACAAATACATAGGGATTTTGGCATTCCCTTTAGTGATGATGCCCTCACTAATAAGATGTGGCATTGGCATCTGCCATTGACCACCATCAATACCACCTCCGGCAGCTCCGATTTCTACATTGTCTCTTGCTGCACCCCAAGACGCTTGTTTGGAAAGCTCCACTTCTGTCATGCCGTGCTTAGCAAAAAAGCCTTTTTCTTTAGCAATAATTAGCGGGGCTGATTCAACAATGGGGACATATCCTAGCTTGACTCTTGTTGTTTCTGGTGCTTGTTCTGGACTGATATTAACTGCTGCAACTTGTTGCGTTTGAGTACCAGTCACGGAATCTGGTGGATTCCCCAAACAACCTTTCAGAAACACCGAACCAACCGCAGAAGCACCAGCAGTTATGATAAATTTCCGGCGAGAAAACTCCGTCATAAAACCTTCCTCAAGCACACTCAATGGTTTATGTCAAAGCAGATCTATGCAATGAAACTGTTGAGTTTCTTGCATATAAAATGCATGGTTCGATCTAAAAATACTGGTTTGGCTCAGCGAAATTAGGTGGTCGTAGCTGTGAAGTTGCAAAGTTGAAATTTCACAACTGAGCTACATACAATTGGAGTCCCTAAGAGACAACGAAAACCAAAATTAATGTTGTTTTAATAAGCTTACAGCTTTTAGTGCAAAATTTGTTAACTTTTAACGAGTGATAGTTAAATAAATCTAATATCGCTTTGATAAGTAAAAGTTTATGGTTTTTCAATTGCCTATTGAACTATCTATAGTTAGCATTAGTTACCCCTGAACAACCGCTGCGATCGCCTATTTATTCCTATAGCAGTGCAAGTTGTTTATCGTAACTATCACTCGATCCCAAGGTATTTTTGCTTGTCGATAATCAATCGAGATGTGCTGAGTATAATTGCTGATATTAGATTTTTAAATTCCTTAAACTTTTAGCAATCTACAATTTACGCTTTGTACTAAACCGAACATTAATTCACCTCTAAAGTGAAGTTTTACAACTACGTATACGGTGATTCAGAACAAAATGACATTTATTCGTCAGACCTGACTTGAAAATAGATTTTCAAGTCAGATCTACTATTTCAATCGCTGCCGAGAATCTCTACCGTACCCTGTTGACCGTCGAGCCGTACCTGTTGACCGTCGCGCAATAAATGAGTTGCGTCGCGCACATCCATCACCGCAGGAATGCCATACTCGCGCGCAACGATCGCTCCATGAGATAATCTTCCTCCGACTTCGGCGATCAATCCTCCAGCCCTAGCGATCGCAGCTACCCAACCGGAATCGGTGTAAGGCACGACTAAAATTGTTGTTTTATCGATTTCTGGCAGCATTTGCCAATCGTGCAACACGATAATCGTTCCCGTGACTTGACCGGAACTAGCGGGAATTCCTTTTAACAGGGAGCTGGGAGCCTGTAGGGGCGGGTTTCCAAACCCGCCCGTACGGGCGTGAGGTGTGGGGGGAGAATTACCGTAGATCAAAGCGGGTATGGGATTGAGTTGGCTGTCTCGATCGAATTGCGATCGCCTCGCTTCGACTAATTGTGTTAATTGAGATATAAACTCCACATCTTCAGCAACAACTCGCTGCACTTCAGGAAATTCTAAAAAGAAAATATCACCAGGTTGAGATAATTGTCCTGACTGCAAAGATATCTCCTCTAGTCGCACGAAACACCAGCGTAATTCTGCTAATAAGCGGCTGTATACCTGCGTAACTCGCCCTTTAAGATCTATGCGTTGCTGAACTCTCGTTGGATCGCGTTGCATGTCTAAGCGATCGCTTCTAAAACTGCCTTCCTCCACGCTCAACATCTGCATAAATAATTCTCGTACTACCTGCGCTTCCTCCTTCCAAGTGGGAACCGCGATATCTGTGCCTACCTGACTCAAATAGCCGTAGCGATCGAGCAATTGCTCGAACTGCTGCAAAATTTCTCTCCCGGGCGCAGTATCTTCCAACTGCTCAAATGCTCGTTCTGGAGATAATTGCGGCGCGATTTTTCGAGCTTTTTTTGCCAAAGCTGCAATTTCGCGCAATGCGGCTACTTCTGGCGTTTGGCTGTTGTCGATTTTGTCATCCCGAACTCGAAATACCGCTTGTCGTAGCGCAGCGCTTAAGGGAGCCAAAATACTATAATAAGTAGCCCGTTTGAGCAGTGATAAAATTCCTTCTATCCGTTCTAGCAATTCTCTGGTCGAAAGTTCTTGCGGCGATCGCTGTTCTAACTTAGTCAAACCAGGACGAAAATATTGCCGCTCGTCTTGTTGAAAATCTCGGACTAAACTCAATTCACGACCCAGCAACCGCAGCAACCCAGGTACATTTTTTAACGTGGAACTCAAAGGCGGTTTGCTAAACTTAGCTCCCCTGGTCAAAAACTCCAGACTTTCCGCAGGCAAACCCATCAATCGAAAAATTTGTCCTAACAACGACGCATTGAAATAGGCGCGGGAGTAGTGCAGCGTTGCTGTTTCGTTAAAATCTAACCCTTGGGAACGATCGCCCAAAACAATTGTAAAAATCTCCCCCCACACGCCACAAGTTAGCGGACGGTTGATCGACCAAGTTAACGGGCGAATTACCCCAGGAATCACTTCAGCCGCAATCTTGCGCGTCCAAATTGGCAGAAGAGTTGTAATCGGGCGCGATTGCAGCAGCCACAATTGGTTCCCGTCGTAACTCCACTCAATATCTTGAGGAATGCCGTGGTATCGATCTTCAATTTTGCGGGCGAGAAGGGCAACTTGTTTAATTAGTTCTAGCGGTACGTCTCCTTCACCATTCATTTGTAGAGACGTTACATGTAACGTCTCTACATTTAATGTCTCTACATCTAACGTTTCTACATCTGCGATCGCAACTCGGTATTGTTCTGGAGTCAATCGCCCCGAAACCACCTGTTGCGCTTCACCAGGCAAAGCTTCTATCGCAACAGCATCCCCTTGCTGGGTAATTGGGTCGCGGCTAAAAGCTACGCCAGAAAAAACTCCCTGCACTTGCTTTTGAATCAACACAGCCATTGCTGCGTCGATTTGTCCCCTAGTACGACGATACTCTACTGCATTTGGCAGGTCGTAGGAAGCTTGAGTACGGGCGATCGCCTGCCTTAACATAGAGCGACTGGTAACTTGCAGTACGGTTTCATACTGTCCCGCCGCCGCCGCTTGTTCCGAGTCTTCTCCAATTGCTGAGGAACGGACGACTAGCGGTTGGGTAGCTGAAGGTTGCAAAGCTTGAATTAGAGGTTCTGGGTCGTCTCCTGGTACGAGTACCCAACCCATCGGTACGGGATAACCCCAGCTTTTCAGTTGAGATAAAGTAGCTGCCTTATCGCCGACTTTTTGAGGATCGAGTCGGTCGTCGAGAGAAACAATTGCCTTATCACCGCGAAAAAAACGAAACATTTTTTCAGATCCGGCTTGTCCTGTTGTTGGAGATAAATCTAGATCGTCGGGAATCTTTTTGTAAATCCAGCCAATTAATATTGCTAAGGCGATCGCGGCGATAATTCTACCAAAATCATTTAAGTGTAATAGTGCCGTAATTGTGGGAAAGAGAAATAATACGCCAAATCTTCCCAGCTCTTTTTCCCGCAGCAGAGTAAAACTAATCCCGCCAATTAAAAATACCAACAGCGCGACTCGCCAATCATGGACGACATAACCCCAAACGACATTTGTGGTTCCCGCGCCTTTCCCAACCCAGTAGCGACCCATGACCAAGGCAATTAGGGCAATTAATTCCCACGCTGGTTGAGTTGGAAAAAATGCCCGTGCTAGCAGAACTGCGGCAATCCCTTTCAATGCCTCTGATAGCACCGCTAAAATGCCCGCTAACTTACCACCATGATAAAAAGCGGCTGAGACACTGATATTACCAGTTCCCATCCGCTCCAGTCGTCTCCCAGTCAGGGTACGAGTTATCCAAGCAATTAACGGTAGTCCGCCCAATAAGGGGCAGAGAATGAAAATCGCAAGTACACCCCAAACTTGCTGCATGTTAGTCATTGGTCATTGGTCATTGGTCATTAGTCATTAGTCAGCAGTTAGTGACAACCAACAACTGACAACTAACAACTAATAACTAAACAGCATAAGCTACTCGTAGCGCCCAAAAGATTAAGGCGGCGATCGCTCCTAACAGTAGTACGGTAGAGACAATCACTACCTTGGGACTATCCGCCCCATCGAACTTCATAATTCCTCGGTTCAAGTCGGACATACTTGATGTAAATCCTCCTGTGTTAAGAATACTAAAATCTCCGTATTCGATTTTAGTCTTTCTTTTTCAATTTGGCTTGGCGATCGCCCAGAAGAATTACACTCGGTCTGCTTGTTTTACCTTTCAAAGCCTAAAATAACCTAAAATCATCAGTTTCGTTCCTACTTTCGAGGACTGAAATTTAGCTCTACTTTCTCCCGTCTAATTGGTATATCTACAGTATTTGCATCTACAATCTTGATGGTTATTTCATCACCGACTTCGAGATTGAGATCGAGCCATCTGAGAAATTCTCGACTACCTTCTGCAATATTCAACATCCCACCCACATACAATCTCAAATCTTCAGCGTCTAAGTCTTCAGGGTTTGCAGCTGAAGCGTCTGCTTGACGCTGCCTCCAGTTCAAAATTGCTGTAAGAACGCTTAAATCTCTCAATCCTGCTGTACAAAGCTTTTCTCCGTTTAAATAGACTTCAAAAGCGATCATTATTTTTAGTTTTTCAAGATATTTAAATACAATACCGTTTAGTTGTGTATAATTATAAATTGGGTTAAACAAGCGCTCAACCCAAGAAAGTTCTGAAAAAGTCAGGTTTTAATTCTTAAATGTGACTTACTTGAAGCTAAATGACCCGTTCGGCGTAGTGGCTCCCCATCCTACGGCACAGCTTAAGGTTATTGACTATATCTAAGAGTGTTATTGATTTAAGTTATTTAAGCTAGAGCGATCGCCATAAATTTACAGAGCGATCGCCCTAGATTTATATTCGAGTTATGGCGATCGTATTATCTTCATACATAAAGAAGAAGCACGCGGCTGCGTACTTCTTCCTTCAATAATCCTATTTAAACTAAATTGTTAAACGGCAACAATCGGATACTCGTACTCCCGTTCTGGTAGTTTCCAAGCATGACCGTCTACAGCCATTTGCTCGATTAAACTTGCCAAGCGCAAAGCTTTCAGTGCTTGTTCTCCTCCTACAGAGGGCTGGCTACCACCACGCACGCAGCTAACAAAATGTTCTAATTCAGCGCAAAGTTTATCGGCGTTGCTCGTGTAAACTTTTTCAATCAAGCCATCTTGACGGTAAAGCACCTGACCGTGTTCTGTCATACAGTTAGCAGTGGTTTGACGGTGGATCAGAATTTCATTGTTCAGAAAATCTGCCTCAGTCAAAGAATTTTTACAATGGGCAGCAATGCGACGAATTTTGCGGTGAGTCACTTTACTAGCTGTGAGCGTTGCTACGATTCCATTTGCAAAACCTAGAGTTGCCGTTACGTAATCTAAATATCCTGAATCAGAACCACAGCTACCACTAGCAGTTAGCTTTATCACTGGCGCGTCAGCCAATTCTAACAATAGGTCGATGTCATGAATCATTAAATCTAACACGACCGAGACATCGTTGGCTCTTTGAGCAGCGGGACTCATGCGACGAGCCTCGATTGCCATCAATTGCTCCGTCTTTAAAACTTTGCTTAATTCTTGAAATGCTGGGCTGAAGCGTTCGATGTGACCGACTTGAAGAATTCTTTGAGCTTGAGCAGCTGTATTGACCAGAGATTCTGCTTCAGAAATACTAGCAGCGATCGGCTTTTCAATCAGGACGTGAACCCCTTCTTTTAGGCAGGTCATCCCAACAGCATAATGGGCGCGAGTGGGGACAGCTACGCAAACTGCCTCGACATGAGGCAGTAAATCTCGATAGTCTTCAAAAAAACGCACTCTGTACTTGCTAGCAATATCGAGTCCTCGCTCGACATTGATATCTGCTATACCCACCAGTTCCACGTCCTTGAGCAAACTTAGGACGCGGGCGTGATGTTGCCCCATATTGCCCACTCCAACCACGCCAATCTTAATTGCTTCAGGTTGGTTGCGCTGCATCTGCGGGACTACTTGTCCCTTAGACATGGTATTTTGCACTCAGTCTTCTCCTCCACCACCAAAATTTATCGTCGCTACTGCACTGCTTCTGTAAACTACATTCCAGTTATTAAGGTTTCATCTCTCAACTGTTAGAATTCAGCCAGATGATACCATAATTCTTGTCTTTATGTAGAATCTCAAAGATTGTTAGATTTTTTTTGAGATTGTCTTGATTTTGTTACGGTTATACCTTTTTTAATTGTGATTTTACCGATGTTTCTGCGATAGCGGTATTGTGTCACTTTTTTTCCCGTCCATTATTTTGGTGGGAGTCAGGCGACAAGGGCGACAAGGGGGACAAGGGGGAACTCGCTCTTCCCTATGACCGTTCGGCAAGCCGTTCCCGAAGGGTAGGGAGTGGGAATTAGAGGGCGAAGGGGGACAAGGGGGACAAGGGGACAAGGAAGAAAACAAAAACCGTCAACCGTCTTCACGGAGTGTAGCGCCAGCGTTTACCAACAACCAGTAACAAATAACAAATGACCAATGACCAATGACCAATGACAAATAACAAAGCCGTAATTTTGCTATCTGGGGGATTAGACTCGTCAACGGTGCTATACCAAGCACGGGCAGATGGCTATGATTGCTATGCGATTTCTTTTGATTATCAACAGCGACATCGCCGAGAATTAGAGGCAGCTAAGACGATCGCGCGGTCGGCTGGAGTGGCAGACCATCAACTCGTATCTTTCGATCTGCGACAGTGGGGCGGTTCTGCTTTAACTGATGACAGCATCAATTTACCCCAAGCGCGATCGCTGGACGAAATGGCGCAAAATATACCCGTTACCTACGTACCAGCCCGCAATACAATCTTTTTGAGTTTTGCCCTGGCTTATGCTGAAACTTTAAATGCCAGCCGCGTTTACATTGGCGTAAATGCCCTCGATTACTCCGGCTACCCCGATTGCCGTCCCGATTACATCCAAGCTATGCAAGAGGTATTTCGTCTAGGTACGAAACAAGGGCGGGAAGGAAACGCGATCGCAATTGTTGCTCCTCTCATTCAGCTGAAAAAAACCGAAATTATTCAACTGGGCGATCGATTGGGCGTACCTTGGGAAAAAACCTGGTCTTGCTACGCAGGCGACGAACTTGCCTGCGGTGTTTGTGACTCATGCCGTCTCCGCCTAGCTGCATTTGCTGCTCTAGAGCTGGAAGATCCTTTGCCTTATAGGAGGGAGCAGCGATCGGTGACCAGTGACCAGTGATCGGTGACCAGTAATTTCTCCTCTACCCCTCAGCTCCCTCAGCAACCTTGCGCTCCCTCAGCTCTCTTACTCTGCTCCCTGCTCGCTGCTCCCTGCTCCCTTCAAAAGGTGAATCTTAATCTCGTCAAGGCGGGGTCCTTCAACAGAAACGATAGTAAATTCTAGGTTTTGATAATTTAAGGTTGTGCCGACGGCGGGTATTTCTTGTAGTTGATACAAAATAAATCCTCCCAAGGTCTGATAATCTTGTCTCAGCGGTAAATCTAAATTCAATAACTTGTTGAGGTCTTCTAAGTTCATTTGTGCCTGTACCAAGTAAGTTCTGTCGTCCAAACTCTGGATCAACAGCTCATCAGTGCTTTCTATTGCCCCTGCATCGCCAATAATCTCGGCGATTAAATCTTGTAGCGTCACTAGTCCTACGGTTCCACCAAACTCGTTGACAACTATAATCGTGGCTCGTTCCGCACGGATGGAATGTCTCAGGCTTTGCTGCATGATGGGCAGAAGTTCGCCTAATGAGGTGTGTTCCGGTACAAATTGGGCAGGACGCATCCAGGGATAAATTTCTGTTGATAAGGAAATTTTGCCTAGAGCGAGTGGTTCTGCTAGGTCTTTGAGGTGAATAATGCCCCGTACTTCGTCCAACGATTTACCAATAATGGGGTAGCGAGAGTGTCCCGTAGCTGCAACTGCTTGCAATAGGGTTTGCAACGTGGCGTTTGTGGATAAAGCAACAATTTGCGGGCGCTGTACCATGACTGCCCCAACTTTGACCGTACCGAATTCAAAAATATTATTCAGTAACGCTCGTTCTTCTGCCTCTAAGCCAGTCGATTCTCGCTCGGTAGAAATAATCAGTTGTAACTCTTCGGGAGTGACTGGTGGTCTCCAAGCTTGTCCCGTGTATTGAATCCCCACCAAACGCAGCAGAAAGCGCGTGGATTGGTTGAGAATCCAGACAAACGGCGTAAAAATGCGGGCGATCGCTTTGAGGGGTGAACCCAACAATCGCGCCAGTTGCTCGGAGTAGAGCAGCGCGACTGACTTGGGACACAATTCTCCCAGTACGATTTGCAAGTAGGCAACTAGAAAAAAAGCAACTGAAATGGAGATCGCATGGGTAATAAAAGCCCGCTCTCCCGCAGGTAGGGGTAACTGCTCTAACCAAGCAGCAACCAGTACGCCCATCGTACTCTCGCCAATCCAACCCAAGGCAAGACTAGAAAGAGTGATCCCGAGTTGGGTAGTAGAGAGGACGCGATCGAGACTGCGTTGTAGCGATTGTACTGTCAGCGCTTGCCAGTCTCCCGCTTCTACCAACTGATAAATCCGCGATCGCCTCACGGAAACAAGGGAAAACTCAGCCGTGACAAAAAAAGCATTAATGGCAATCAACAACAGCACAGATAATAATCTGAGCCAAATATCTGCCCAATTCAGGGGAGGAAAAGCACTCATCTTTGATGGAGGGAGCAGGGACGAGCTGGGAGTAGGGAGTAGGGAGTTGGAAAGTTTTGAATTTTGACTTTTGAATTTTGACTTCTCCCCTGTCCCCTTGTCCCGTTATTTACCTAACTACAGGAATATTTAACATTTGTAACTGCAATCGCTGTTCGGGATAATCGGTCAGATGTAAAGAAATTTTCTGTACGTTGTCGAGCAGAGCAGTGGAAATACTAAGCGTGCTGACAACAGTTTTGCCATTAGCTGGTAATTCTTCAGGAAAGCCTTCCGTGTTGGCGCTGAGTGTCTGTCCTCGTTCGTTGGTTACGTCTAAAAAGCTAGATAGAAACCTGATGGTTCTATCTCCTTCGTTTTTGAAGTTCATCTTCAACTGTAATGCCCCGCCAGAAAAACGTGCAGATGCAATTTCTAATGACACTCCTTCGGTTTTATGAATCATCGGAAATCCAGGCTGAGGAGACTCGCTCTCAGCAACCAACTTTGATTTTGTAGACGATCGCTTGTTGTCCTGCGGATTTTCAATTAACGGCTTCTCCGGCTTGGCTTTTTTTCCTTTGCCGTCAATTCTAGCTTTTACGGCAGCTAAGACATCGGCTTCTTTGAGCATCACCACGCCTTGCTGCTGTTGAGACTTATTTTTGCGAAATCCGATTTTCCCGGCGGGACGAGAATCGGGTTGATTTACGCCCTCGATCGCTTCATGTCCGATCGCATATCCCCAGATTGCACTTATATAACCCCCGATCAACATCAGAAGCAATAAGGTCAACGTCAGGGCGACGGTTGAATTGACTTTTCTTAATGATGCTCGCTTAATCCAGAGCATTGACTCCTTACACCAGTTTTTTGCTAACGAATGAGCTAGTTATATCATTGCGGTTATGTAAATTATGTACTATTTGTCTTGTGGCGATATTAAGTATTGAGACTAAACAATTTACCTTGACAATCTAAGTTACAATATAAACTCCGCCAGGGTTGGCCGAGCGGTTGAGGCAGCGAACTCATAATTCGCCTTAGGCAGGTTCAACCCCTGCACCCTGGATTTCTAAGGGTCAACACTCAGCAAAAATTACCAAGCAGAAATTACCAGGCTGGCTACTGGTAATGAGCGGCGATCGCCGCAGAATCTTTTTTAACTTGTCAAGGATGATTGTGTGCGGGAATTTAAAGCGCTCTCCCATTCCCGACTCGCAAATTAGTTTGGATTACTAGACTTTTTAGACTCCAAAACTGACGTGCCGTATGGATTGGGCAGATCTCGCGTGCGGATGACCGGATCGCTAGAGACTTGCTGCTCTAGTGCAGTGCGGTACAGGTCATCAGTCCGTTTTGCATCGCGATTAATTTCGTTGTCGGGAAATCCGTTTGTTCCTAAAAGCCAATCAAATTGTCGTCCGAAGGAACGATTTTGGAAGAAATCAGGGTTGCTGGTGAACATTGCTTGCTGAAAGCGATCTGCAAGAGTATGGTTGCTTGGTTGGGCGATCGCGTTAGCTTGAAATCCAGCGATAATACCGAGCGTAAGTAGAATACCACTGAAGCGGTTGAATTTGATGGGCATAGAATGTCCTCTATACTGTTGCAATTTTGACTTATACTGAACTGTTGCATCAGTCTTAGCCTATTCTTCCCCGTTTTATCAATCAGTTATCAGTTATCAGTTATCAGTGACTTATGACTTGTGACTAGAATTGCTCCCTTGTCCCCCTTGTCCCCCCGACTTTCGATTCCCGTAGGGGCGGGTTTATCCGCACAATTCTGGGTTGTTTCAGGGATATCCTGTAAAAACCCGCCCCTACGACTTACGACTTTCCCCCTGTTCCCTCAATTTATGACAACCGATTTAACTGCACTACGCCAAGAACTACTCGATCTATTCTGTCAACTTGCCTACAAAGAGGGTGATTTTGTCCTGTCTTCTGGTCAACGCAGTTCTTATTACATTAATGGCAAATTAGTCACGTTACACCCTCAAGGTGCTTTGGCGATCGGTCGTTTGTTATTATCTCTGCTACCACCAGATACGCAAGCAGTGGCAGGATTGACACTGGGAGCCGATCCCATTGTTAGCGCTGTAAGTGTGGTTTCTGCGATTGAAAATCGTCCCATTCCAGCTTTGATTATTCGTAAAGAAACGAAAGGACATGGTACGAGAGCATATATTGAAGGTCCAGTATTACCAGATGGTGCTTTGGTTGTGGTTCTAGAAGATGTTGTCACGACTGGACAATCGGCAATGAAAGCAGTGGAAAGATTGCAAGAGGCGGGTTACAAAGTCGAGGAAGTTATATCGTTGGTAGATCGAAAGCAAGGTGGTGCTGAGTTATATGCAGCGCAAGGATTGAAGTTTCGGACATTATTTTCTATTGAGGAACTTCAAGCACGATATCAGCAAATAAATTCTTAAAAGTACTTAACTTTAACTATTGTAAGCTTAAGCTGAGAATATTAGCCCGAATGTGCCTCTTTCATACAGAATAAATAAACCTAAGCCGATCAATATGAAAGGAACTATCGGTTGACCGTAGCGACTTAAAAGGTTGGCAATAGTAGGTTGGCGAGTTAATAAATATGCGATTGCACACCAAACTCCTACCATCGAAAAAAATACAGCGAGAATTATCCCTAAACTCGCAAGTTGACTACCAGCAAATAACGGAATATAGATACTAATATTATCGCCACCATTAGCAACTGTTACTGCTGCAACTTTATAAGTCTGAGGGTTCAGAATACTTAAAAGAAAAGAGACAGCGGGATTACGATACCTAGAATTTTCAAAGCTGATGACTGTTTGCAATTCTGCGGTTGCTGTTTTGCGATCCACGAGTTGCTTAACACCAATTATTATTGGTAAGAGTCCTAATAAACCAATCCATTCTCGCGGTACGATTAAACCACCAAAAAAACCTGGTAAGCTAGCCAAAACAATAGTTGTAAAACCTAGATAATGACCGATAACGATATGCCGACGACGAAAATTAGCACTTATTTGGGAGAAAAAGAGTAGCAAGACAATAATATCATCGATATTTGTAGCAATAAAGGCGATTAAACCTTCTGCAAAAGCCATACCAATTCTACTCATTATTGGTCAAATTCGTTTGATGTAAAACAGGTAGATGTCAGCATATTAAGATTGATATAATATGACTATTTTGAGTTTATCTATATTCTAGGATTTGTATTTTCCCTTGAAATTAAGTCGTTTTAATGGATTGAAGAAATTCTATATTTAGCTCTAACTTTTCTCCCAACCATAGGGCATGGTTTGTATGGTCTGCAACATCATTACCTGTTGTTGGATGGACTAAAATATCCAATCCTTGACGATGCAACATTAACC
Source organism: Chroococcidiopsis sp. SAG 2025 (assembly GCF_032860985.1). Taxonomy (GTDB): domain Bacteria; phylum Cyanobacteriota; class Cyanobacteriia; order Cyanobacteriales; family Chroococcidiopsidaceae; genus Chroococcidiopsis. The sequence continues at coordinate 6,502,289 of NZ_JAOCNC010000001.1, read as the reverse complement.
AGGAAACAATCGCACCAAATTGTTCTGGTAAAAAGGCAACTTGATACATAGGTTTGGTGTGGGGACCAATAGGATTGTCATGCCAGCGCCCAAGCCTCACATCGAATTTTATACTCAATTCTTCACGTACACGCGCCGCTACTTCGCGACTTTGGCAATCGTAATAGACATGAGCGTGAAAATCTGCTATTTCCTTTGTATCTTCTAGCATCGCTGTTCGCTCCACTCATACTTAACACTAGTTTGACAAATCAGAGATGGGATCGCTCAAAGATCGCAACAGCAAATCAGCGCATAAACTCAGAGATGAGATTCATCAACCCAATGCTGAGCGCGGTTAACAGCTTCCAGCCAAGTGTGAAAATTTTCTTGTGCTTGGATTGCACCCGTTCCTGGCTCAAAAATTCGGTCGATTTTCCGACTGCGACACAACTTTTGATAATCAGTCCAATAACCGATCGCCAATCCAGCACCAAAGGCTGCACCTTGAGCCGTTGCTTCTAAAACGACTGGACGCTCGATCGGAATTCCGAGTGCATCGGCTTGGAACTGCATTAAAAAGTCATTTTGACAAGCACCCCCGTCAACTTTCAACACTTCGATCGCTTTGCTAGAATCTCGATTCATCGCCTCGATCGCCTCTTTTACCTGATAAGCGATCGCTTCTAAAACGGCTCTAACCATGTGTTCGCGCTGTACGCCGCCTGTAATTCCCAGAAAAGCACCCCTGGCGCTCATATCCCACCGAGGCGCACCCAATCCACTTAATGCTGGGACGAAGTAAACACCGTTATTATCTGTAACTTGACGCGCCAGGTGTTCGGTTTCGGCAGCTGAATCGATCAGCTTCAAACCATCTCGCAACCACTGAATGCAAGCACCTGTCGTAAACATAGCCGCTTCTAAAGCGTAACTCGTCACCGTTTTTCCGTTTGCTAAAACTTGCGTCCAGGCAACAGTTGACAATAACTGGTGATGCGATCGCGTCAGTTCTTCACCTGTATGGGCGATTAAAAAACATCCCGTCCCATACGTACATTTCACCATACCAGGGCGATCGCACCCGTGGGCAAATAGCGCCGCCTGTTGATCGCCAAATACCGATGCGATCGGAATTGCTTCCCCCAGTAGTTGCGGATCGGTTTCGCCAAATATGCCCAAACTAGGCTGGATTTGCGGCATGATGCGATCGGGAATCTGAAATAAATCGAGGAGTTGCGAGTCCCAATTTCCCTGCGCTAGATTCATCAACATCGTGCGGCTGGCATTACTCCGATCGGTAGCGTGAACCTTACCACCCGTTAATTTCCATAAGATCCAAGTGTCGATCGTCCCAGCCAGAATATTATCCAAATTTATATTTTGATTCCGTACCCAATCGAGCAACCACGCAAATTTAGTTGCCGAAAAGTAGGCATCGACAATCAATCCAGTCCGTGCTTGAATTGTCTTTGCTTGTCCTTTTGCTTGTAATTGCCGACACATAGACGCGGTACGCCGATCTTGCCAGACAATTGCTTTATGTAGGGGTTTACCTGTCGTCTTATCCCACAATAAACAGGTTTCTCGCTGTACTGACAATCCAATTGCCGCGATCGCACTTGCTGAAATACCTGTTTGTTTGAAAACTTGTTGTATACAAGTATAAGTATCCTGCCAAATCTCTTCTGGATCGTGTTCTAAATAGCCAGGTTGAGGATAATATTGCGTCAGTTCTTTATAGGCTTGACCGGCGATTGCACCTTCAGCATCGAATAAAATTGCTCGGTTCCCTGTCGTGCCTAGATCTAATCCTAGAATGTATTGCATCAGTTATCGTAGGGGCGAGTTTAGCAAGCATATTCACACCTAAAGTAATTATCTTCGCTTCATACCCGCCCGTACAGGAGTCATAGGGGCGAGTTTAACAAAAGATTCACGGTTCCGCAATAAATCTTCGCTTCATACCCGCCCGTACATGAGTCAGTTATCAGCGATCGGCTATCGAATGACAAATTCTAAATTATGAATTATCTTGTCACTTTTTGGCATGACGTGCAGCGATCTTGACAAAATACGAATATCAGTTGTCAGTAACCAGTTATCAGTTGTTACACACCACTCAACTACCAACTACCAACTACCACTCTCCCATGAACTTCAGAGCAATTATCTTTTCAGGCGTGGTAACTGCCGCAATCGGTGCAGTCGTTGGTCTAGCTGCGACGAGAATCGGTCAACGTGACTTTAATCAGTTGAGGTTTGAGGGGAAACATTATGAAGGAATGCAAAATAGATATGTTTTGATTGGTGCTAGCGTAGGTTTAGCTGTGGGGTTGGGACAAGAGTGCGTTCGCCAACTCAAGGCAGAAAGAGATCGAGAGACAGAGTAAGTCAAAAGTCAAAAGCCAAAAGTCAAAAGTCAAAAATGTCTAAGGCTGATAATGGCAAGCGTTTCGATCGCGTTGAATCATGCAAATTATAGCAAGGTGTGGAAAGATCGAGACGTTACAGCAGATTGTAACTTTTGTCTAAAAAGTTTTTTCCTTCTGCCCTCTGCCTTCGTTATAAATAAGAGATAGCTTAGTAAGATCGATCTTGGTTTCAAAGCGCGATCGCATCGAGAGTTTCATAATTTTGACTTTTAACTTTTGACTTGCTATCGATCTTGGTTTCAAAGCGCGATCGCATCGAGAGTTTCATAATTTTGACTTTTAACTTTTAACTTTTGACTTGCTGAAGTATGCCCCCTAAACTAAAATTTGGCTTAATCGGCTTGCTGGCAATTGGTACAGCAGCAACGTTCGCGACATCCTACTCGTACTTGGGAATGGCTGGGATCGCTGTATTCTTGCTAGCTTATTTGTCCAAAGGAATGAGAAAGCACGGTTAAAGCTGGCAGGTGATTAATCGATTGAAAAAATAGTTGGTCATTTTTGCCCCAAAGGGAGAATTCCACCAGCGAGAAGGATGGCAACCAATGGGTGCTGTGAGGGTATAGTCAAGATCGTCGCATTTGAGCCATTTGCGATTCGATCGCCAGCCGACGCGATCGCCAAAGGACTCGATGATTTGATAATCTTGATTAATTGTAGTTTCTATAGAGCCGCCAATACTTTGATAAATTCGCGTTTGGATGCTAAAGCCAAAGCGACCGTTACTATATTTGCGCCACAGATTATCGATAACTTGTAGTTCGTTACAGGGAAAACTTCTGATTTGTTCCGGGGTAATGGATTCTAGTTCTAACTCTCCCGTCACAGCTTGAATGAGGCGAATCGTTTCCCAGTCTGCGGCATGGAAATTTCCGGCAGCTAGCAATTCTTGTAGCTTTTTGTAGTTGTAGACATCAGCCACTAGCAGAAAATTGTCTTCCATCCGAGCTAGGCGATCGCTCAAATTTGATAGCATTTGAGTCATCTGCTGGAGTTGTGCTTCCATTATTGCTAAACGGGCGATCGCTTCCGATTCCTTAATTTCGCTAGACATAGAAAACCTCACAATTAGGTTGTTATTGGTCATTGGTCATTGGTCATTGGTGCTTGTTGTGACTTACGACTTACGACTTACGACTTACAACGGGGGTTGCTAAGGCAGTCAAATGAGTTTTCTATATCTTTCTATAGATTGAGGAAAATTTAAAGTTAAAAGTGATGATTTATAGATAAGTTTAATTACCAAACACGGGTAACACTTTCTCGCCAAATACCTGAATGAATTGTTGCTGTTCGCGGTTGACGTTGTGCAACAGCAATTCATCAAATCCCAACTCTACATCTTGCTGCAACCATTCTATATGTTGCTGCGGCTCGGCAGAGATGCGGACGTGTTCGTTCATTTCTTCCGGTTTGACAAACTCTCCAGCTGCATCAAACTGCTGAGGCGATCGCAGTTCGGTCATGAGAATATTTTTGAAAATATTATTGCGCCACTGCTGATGAGCTTTTTGCCTTGCCATATCCTCGTTGCGATCGTAGGATAGCTGGACTTTCAACAGCATGGGTTTACCTTCTCCCCCACCCCGACGAAAAGCATCGACGACTTGTTTGAGTTTCTCTGGTGGACGAGAAATTGTAATTAACCCATCTGCCCAACTTCCCAACCACTCGGCAGTTTGGGCTGTAACAGCAGCACCGATAATCAAGGGTGGCGTTTCGGGACGCGAATAAAGTTTTGCTTCCTCAACGCAGACTAAACCTTTATGAGTCACAGTGTCTCCGCACCACAAAGCCCGCATAATATCGACGCATTCTTTTAAGCGAGTATTGCGCTCGCTTTTACACAACCACTTATCGCCTGTAATGCTCTCATTAAGTGCCTGACCGCTACCTACAGTTATCCAAAAACGCTGAGGAAACATTTCTGCTAATGTAGCCGCCGCCTGAGCGATAATTGCTGGATGGTAGCGCTGTCCTGGGGCGCAGACCACGCGATAATTCAATTCAGGAGTCGCTTGCATCGCCGCACCCAGCCAAGACCAAGCAAAACCGCTTTGACCCTGTTGTTCACTCCAAGGGTGAAAATGGTCGGAGGAAAGAGCATGAGTGAAGCCTGCTTGTTGAGCTATTTGCACGTATTGCAACAATTCACTGGGCTTGAATTGTTCGTGGGAAGCGTGATAGCCGATTTTTGCCATTGGGGGAGTAGGGAGTAGGGAGTAGGGACGCACTGCGATCGCTCAAATTTATTTAATTTACCTGGAACCAGCGATAGCCGTAGCCAGAAATTTCGATCTCTTTAGAATTGCAATCCATTTGTTCGTAGAAGCGATCGCTAAATACATCCAGTAAATGCGGGTATTCTGCCGATTTCAAGCTAACAGTGCATGATTGTGCGGATAGATTATGAACGGCAATAACTGTATTTCCATTGTGTTGAGAACTGCGTGCAAATACGCTCGGTTCGTCTGTAGCAATAATGTCCCATTTACCAGAGCCAAATTCTGGATACTGCTTGCGGGTGCGGATCGCTCGTTCCATCCAGCTGAGAATTGAATTAGGGTCGCGCTGTTGGGAAGTTACGTTGAGTTTCTGGTAGCCGTACTCTCCTGTGTCGATCGCAGGTCGCGCTAATTTTTCGGCTGGTGCAGACGAGAACCCACCATTGGCTCTGCTAGACCATTGCATCACCGTGCGGACACTGCCGCGACCCTCTAAAGAGAGATCGTCACCCATGCCAATTTCTTCACCATAACGCAGCATTGGCGTACCTGGTAGAGTTAATAACAGACTGTAGACTAGTTCTACTCGCTGGCGATCGCCCCCAAACATGGGTGGTAGCCTGCGCCGAATTCCTCGCCCCCACATCTGCATATTTTCTTCGGGAGCAAAAGCTTGAAAGATTTCTTGGATTTCGGATTCGTTGAGGCGATCGAGCGTTAATTCGTCGTGGTGGCGGACGAAGTTGAGCCATTGACAGCTATGATGAGTGTCGGGTAATATTTTCAGCCCCTCAGTCAGAGTCGCCGCATCTTGCCGCGCCAGTGCCAAAAACATATGCTGGTTCAACAGGAAGCTGAATAGCAATTGCATTTTGTCACCGTTGCCAAAATATACGGGAATTTGGTCTGCATCGACATTAGCTTCAGCCAGTAAAACCGCATCAGCTCGCCGCGAGACGAGAAATGCTCGCATTTCGATCAAAAACCCTTCTAAGTCTTCCGCCTTTGCCTGGGGAATGCCAATTCCCATAATTAAAAAAGGCGCAGCATCAATCCGAAAGCCAGAAACCCCCAACTCCAACCAAAAGCCCATGATTTTACAAATTTCTTCCCTCACTGCTGGGTTGGCAATATTTAAATCTGGCTGTTCTTTGTAGAAATGATGCAGGTAATACGCTCCTGCTTGCTCGTCATAATCCCAAAGGCTATCTTCAACATCGGGAAAAGCAATGTGCTTGGGATCGGCTGGCGGGGGATTGTCCGACCATACATAATAATCGCGATATTTGGAGTTGCGATCGCTCCTTGCAGCTTGAAACCAAGGATGCGCGATCGATGTATGGTTGACGACAAGATCGACTATGACTCTAATTCCCCGTTCCCGCGCCTTGTGCATGAACTCGACAAAATCACCCAACGTCCCCAATCGAGGATCGACGCTGTAATAGTCCATCACATCGTAGCCGTTATCGCGGTTAGGCGAGGGATAAAAAGGTAACAACCACAAACAAGTGATTCCCAACCCTGCAAGATAGTCTAACTTTTGGGTAAGTCCTGGGAAATCACCCACTCCATCGCCGTCCGAGTCCATAAATGTCTCCACATCGAGAGAATAGACAATCGCGTTTTTGTACCAGAGATTTTGCATGATGAAGTGAGTAGTGAAGGATTGGGAGTCGGGAGTCGTAGGGGCGGGTTTTGAGCGAAGATCGATTGCCGTCAGCCATGATTCTTTTGCTAACCCCGCCCGTACAGGAGTCGGGTGTTAGTTGTTGGTAACTGGTCACTGTCAATCGTCGCCTTGGAGTCTGGCAATACGATCGCTGGTGGTTGGGTGGGTACTCAAAAAGGCTGGTACTGAAGATTGGTTGCGTAGTTTTTCTAGAAAGGCAATCATCTGATTCTGGTCGTAGCCAGCTCGTTGCAGATTCTCAAATCCCAGACGATCTGCTTCAAATTCTGCTTGACGGCTGCGCGGACGGCGCACGCCGAATTCAACTCCCAAGGCTACGACTTTGTTGCGATCGACTCCCGCTGCATTTGCTAACCCTTGGGCGATCGCAGTTTGTCGCATTTGCTCTACTGTATGACGCGCCGCAATATGTCCGATTTCGTGAGCCAACACGCCAGCAAGTTGTGCTTCGTTGTCTACGGCTTCTAGTAAGCCTGTGGTAACGTAAACAAAACCCCCAGCTGTGGCAAAAGCATTGATGCTTTTATCCTGTACAACTTGAAAGGTATAGGGAATATCGGGACGAGAGCTAGTTTGAGCTAATTTTTGACCGATACGATTGACTTTGCTATTCAAGGTGCGATCGCGCACGGGTTGAAATTGAGTGCTAAGGAGTTGTTGGTTAATTTGCTTGCCTAACTCTACTTCATCTCGGTCAGAAATCCTGTAGAGTTGGATGACTTGCGCTCCTTGCTGGAATAATTCTGCCCACGGAACCGATAAGGCTACTTCGGGAGTACCTACACTAATACCTAATGCAGCTATCGAGCCAAGTACTGGATAATACCAAGTACGACGAGCAGATCTAGAAGTCTCAATCATATGCAAATTGGGAGAAACAGCTACAACACAATCTCCAAGCTAACCAACCCGAGCAAATTGCTCTCTATCTTTACTCGTTAGATTCTGTAGCTTTTCTTTTCTCAATGTCATCCTACTACTTATAGAGTTTTTGAATCAGGGAGCAGGGAGCGCACGAGCAGGGAGCAGGGGAGCAGAGAGAGCTGCTCTTGAGCTGGGGGAGAGTCGCCCAGCTGGGGGAGCAATTCTAGCCACTAGCCACCAGCCACTAGTCACTCTCTACTGTCAACAGTCTTCACGGAGTGTAGCGCCACGTTTACTGTCAAACATCAACCAATTACCCATTACCAATGAAAATTTTATTTTTTTCTCTCGGATTTAATATTTTATGTTTATTTTTGGCAACATTATTTATTGCTAGAAAAGGTGGTATTTCTTATTTACAGCTCAAATTGTCAAAGCTTAAGAAAAACGCGATCGCCTTCGTCTTCAAGTTGCCAATCCGGTCTATTACTTGCAAAGAGTTACTCAATTCCAACTTGCACCAATATCCAATTCAGATATTGTGTTTTGGGAGATAGTCTTACTGATGAATGCGAATGGTCTGAGTTGTTAGAAAATCCTCATATTAAAAATCGCGGCATCTCTGGCGATACGACTATGGGAGTGTTAAATCGTCTTGAGGACATTGTGAGTTCTCAGCCAGCCAAAATTTTCATAATGATTGGAATTAACAATTTTATTCATTACCAGCGCTCGGCAGTAGAAATTTTGGTAGATTATCAAAAATTATCGTTAATATTTGCGATCGCAGTCCTGATACGGAAGTATTTATTCAAAGTGTTTTGCCAATCAATCGGGCTAAATCTGGTTTGAATGTCAGCGATCGCGAGATCTTACAATTAAATTCCGATCTCCAAAACTAGCAGCAGAATATTCACTCACCTATATCAATTTATATTCTTATCTCTCAGACGAACAGCATCAGTTAAAGGCATGTTATACACTAGACGGAGTGCATTTAAACGGTCAAGCTTACTCGATTTGGAAGCATGTTATAGAAAAGTATGTATAACAGATCGACTAATTGTAAATACATTTGTGAATCTCAAAGCTAACTGCTGGGTTTCGTCAATTCGTAGCGGGCAGAGAGTCAGTGCATGACCCTTTCCTATTTCAATTAATAGATGCAGATAAATACCGTTATAAAGTATTAAAGTTACCCTTTGCGCTTTTCTGACTTTAGGGTTGCACTGAATCGAGATTTCTCCTGAATATAATTTACTACCACTGCCACTCTCTCGAACATGATACATTTGCACGAGTGTTTGCGCGACTAAACGCTGAAGAATTTCAAGCGATCCGAGCAACCCAAAGAAATAGTTCGCTCTCTACTTGCAGACAATTTAGAGACTATTCGTAACAAAGCTGCTGAAATTCTGCCTCAAACTATGTCAGCCATTGGCTCAGATGATGTTCCACTTCAGTTGAAGAAGAAAAACAACCGATCGGAGGTAGCCCGGAAGAGAAAGCAACTGGGTTGGCGATCGCTGCCTATAAAGCTCGCCAGTTGCAATAAAAGTTTGCGATCGCGCTTGAACCTTAGTAATAGAATATACACAATAGTGCCGTAGTTCATGCTGCAGCCTCTGAACTGCCCTCCAGGTACTGGGTGGGTTGAAAATCGAGACAACGCGCAAATCGAGTTCGGCGGCTCAGAGTGGCAGCAACCCTCCAGGTACTGAGTAGGATTATCATAATGTTTATTAAGGAGGTTTGAAAGAGAGCGCTACGTTGACATTGTTAGAAATTTTGGACATTATTGCTTTTGAATAAATGACATGAATCTGTCACTGGCACTTAAACAACATCAATCTGTCCCGACGACAAATAATTAGTCGCAATGACATTAATGTGTCACCGATGACAAATAATTAGTGACTGTACATGATATATGGACGTAACTGGATTCGAACCAGTGACCTCTACGATGTCAACGTAGCGCTCTAACCAACTGAGCTATACGTCCGTGGATTAATCAAGATAGCACAGACAAAGGTAGAGATGCAATCACTCGACCGAAAGATACTGCCAATATCTGCTCTGCCGTACTCAAAAACATACTCAAATGGCAAGAGCAAAGAAAGGAACAGTATCAATGGAGATTATTCGGTAGTGCCTCAGCAAAGCGTGGGATAAATAGCAATATCTCGCCGATTCCAAAGTTCTGAAGTTAGCCCTGCACGCCCACGCAGCTGTAGTTCCTAGATGGGAGTGTAACCAAATCCAGTTGAATAAGCTGATTCAATTGCTTACTACAGGACACAACCTTGAAAAGTGGAGCAAGAAAGGGTTTCATGGAAATTGCGAATAGTCCAATGAAACCCTATGAATCAGGTTACTCTACTACGGCAAACGTTGCAGCCCCATTGAGCATGGCACTGGGCATTTCGCACGGGTCAATGGTTGCACGAAATTAAACCCCTGAAATTGAAAAAACATGGATGCAATAGCCTTGCAGCTCGTTTCGCCGTGGTTTTGACCACTTACGTAGGATTGTCCTCAACTTGGAGCAAGAGGCTGATGAGTTTCTCAATGCCCTAGAATTTTTGTTCTGTACTTAGGATTCATATTTAACTTAAAAGAGAAACCTTAAGTGCAATCTTACTCGCATCCTAGATTACAGATGAAACCAGTAAAAACAATATAAAAATTCCGAAGTTGACAGATTAAATAAGCTTCATATCCTTCTTGAGGATGATAAGAAAGGGAGAGCAGCATCGCTAGCATAGTGACCCGCAGGTGTCATGCAGTCTATCAGGCTGGGTGAAAGTAGAATTAGTTCCAGCAGCCGTAGCGTAATTAATTTTTATAATTCACTCGCGAGCGCTTTTCAAGCCTCCTCAACGGATCGGAAGGAGCTTCCACGAGTTTTCCACCATTGCCATCTAAATTGAAGTTAGCTCTGCCTTCAGATTCAGAACCAATTAAAGCTATTTAGAAAGGCTTGCAGTCATGAAATCACAAAAATGGCGTGGGGAGACAATTAAGCAAATTTTTCAGCAACCAGTCTTATATTTAGGCATACTCGTAATTGGTAGCACTGCGGGATGCGAATCTCTAGGCAACAGAGAAGTCCAAGTTCAACCTTCACCTACCCAACCTACAGCAAATTTACAAAATAATCCTAACTTTGTATCTGAGGTTGTCCGAGATGTAGGATCGGCAGTTGTACGAATCGATGCTACCCGTACTGTTGAAGTCCCTACAGCATTTAGCAATCCTCTAATTGAGAGATTTTTTGGTGAAAATCCATTTCCTCCCGAACAGAAAGTTCAACGCGGGATCGGTTCGGGATTTATTATGAGCCAAGATGGTCGCATCCTCACTAATGCTCATGTCGTAGAAGGAGCCGATAAAGTATCAGTCGTATTAACAGATGGTCGGCGTTTTGCTGGAACAGTTGTAGGTGCAGATCCAGTTACAGATGTAGCAGTGGTTGATGTCGAGGGGACAAATTTACCCACAGTTAAGCTAGCTAACTCTGATAATATTGCTGTCGGACAATGGGCGATCGCCATTGGTAATCCTCTAGGTCTAAATAATACCGTAACTCAAGGAATTATCAGTGCCACAGGACGCAGCGGTTCAGATATTGGTGTCAATGATAAACGACTTGACTTTTTGCAAACTGACACAGCAATTAATCCAGGTAATTCTGGTGGACCTTTGCTCAATGCTCAAGGCGAAGTTGTCGGAGTCAATACTGCTATTATTGGCGGAGCGCAGGGTTTAGGCTTTGCGATTCCGATTAATACAGCTCGAAGAATTGCCGAGGAGTTAATTAAAACTGGTCGAGTCGAACATCCATATATCGGCGTGCGACTGATTGAGTTAACGCCGGAAATTCAACAGGAAATTAATCAAAGTAACCTTGGTTTTAAAGTCGCGCAAGAACGGGGAGTTTTAATCGTCCAAGTTGCTCCTAACTCTCCAGCAGCGCGTGCTGGTCTGCGTCCTGGTGATGTTATTACTCAAATTAACTCAACTGAAATTCAAACTGCCGACTCTGTACAAGACTCTATAGAAGCAACGAATTTAGGCAAATCGCTACAGATTACAGTCAATCGTAATGGCTCAACTCAACAGCTAACTTTGAAACCAGAACAGTTACCAACCCCCTCCAAATAGAAAAAACTTGGTTGTGAATCGTCAAATCATCCTTTGAGTGATGATTTAGTTTAGAAAATTTGTCATTAATTAAGTGACATACCCTTGCAGGAGAAATTCATGTCTGAGCTACTCCAACCTTCGCTCCCAACCCCAACAAAACAACGATTTGCTGCAACTTTCCGCGTTGTCAGTCGCTTTAGCTTCTGGATACAGTTGGCACTCGCTAGTACTTCCGGTATTGTTTTAATCTTTGCCATCTTTAGCCGCAGCCTCAGCGCCGCCACAGATAATGTGGCGATTGGTTTTAGTATCTTTTTTGCTGTAATTGGCGTATTACTTGCTGCTTTTAGGATATTTTGGGCATTTAGAGGACGAGTTTTAGCCAGACGCTTGCAGTCGAGCGATCGCGAATTGCATCCCAGAAAAGAAGAGGTGATTCAAGCTTTAAAAATTGGCTTGATTGCGAGCTTTGTGGGGTTGTTGTTAGCCTTTATCGCATCAGAAGTCAGCGCGATCGCCATCCTCTCACAATCTTTAGCTGTACCCCAAGGCGTAGCAGTGTACCAGCAGGGAAATGTAATTCGTTCGTTTGATATTCTCGTCATCCTAGCTAATGTCAATTTAATTGGGACTCACTTAGTTGGTAGTCTGACTTCTTTAGGACTACTCGAATGGATAGACTAAGAACGCCGAGTTTTACAAGGTGGAGAAGAAACAGTTCTGAGAAACTTACCCGTACCCGTAACTGTGACATTTGTGCGCCAGGATGAGGGCTTCGTACAAGTCATGCCCATGTCTGCATCCAAAGACGGAATGTTAGAGGTGGCGTTAGATGAAGATGCGAACCCTCGCGATCTCAAACAGGGTATTCTGAGAATTCAAAAAGATGGTCAAGTCTTCTTGAACTAATTCACTTCCACAGGGGAAATTACTTCCAACCCACAACAGTACTACGGCAGAACCCTGGCTGTAACGGGTGAAGTTGAGGAAATCCTCAGTCCAACTCAATACGGTTCATTTAAGGCTACGCTGTGCTGAGGATAAAGAAAATAGGAGGATTGGTTCGGGAGGGGTGGCTCGATGTCTTGGCTTTTGAGCGAAACTTGGATACAGGTTTTTACAACTCTGGGATTGGTACGAGAAACTCGTTCAGGTAACAGAGTGTCTAAAATCTCTACAGTTAACCAACTTAAAAAAGGGGAGTTCTTGTGATTGCAAGCGTTGAAATTTCGGGATAGCACGACGAATAACTCGCAATGTCCCAGTGAAACTCAGACGCAAAGGAGTGATACCCGCGCTCTTTGCAGCTTGAAACATCAATAACCGCACAGCCCAGTGTCCTAACAACCACCCGTAAACTTCCTGCACAACTTCACGCGGTTTTGAGAGCGAATATGAGTTTTCGTCCTGATAAATGTACTTTGAGTTCATCAATAGTATTTTCTACTTCCCAGCGTTGATGATATTCAATCGCCAGTAGTTGAGCCGGAAATTTCTCCAATTCCAATAAGCTGGTAATTAAGCGATATCTTAGTTGTTCCTCTGGGTTGTCGGTATTACCAATTGTGTATTCAATCACTCGGACTTGTATGGGCTGGCAAGCTTTTGAGCGGAATTTAGCAGGTGGATAAATCCAACTCAGATAAGAACCATCCGCCAGTGGTTCTTCGCACAAAAACTTGACATTTGCGGGAATTCTTCCTAAATAATCGCTACCAGTTGTGACAGTTGCTTGCACCATTGCATAAGAATGTAACCCTCTGTCCCACATCAACAACATCCCTGAACTCACGGAGCGTAATAATCTTAATGCCCGCACTCGTTCTCCTATTCGATATGGACACATCAATGCATCAAAGATTAAATGTGTTCCTGCTTCTACCAAAATGACTAATCGCAGTTTGGGAAATGCGGCTTGTGTGCCAGGACGGCTGCTCGGACGACCAAAACTCTCGCATTTTCATCGCTGTCTGGCAGATCGAAGCAAGTCCGATCAATTACCACAATTCGCAATCCATTGAGAAATGCTCCTTTGGTATCGGTGCTAGCCATTGGTCGCACCAGTTGATGGAACAATTGACTCATCACCCTTGGACTTAATCGTTGTCGGGCTTGCGTTATTGCTGATTTACAAAAACTCGCCAGTATTTCCCCACTTTCACCCATGCTTCGCTCAGCCCATCAATTAAGTTTTTCAGCACATCTCTCATCGAATCTCGTGACCACAGACTCATCGCAATTACCAAACAAATTACCAATTGTGCTGGTAACGAGCGTTTACGTTGTTCACAAACTTTAGTTTTAGCGATCGCTTGCTCGATCTCCGTGGATGGGATGGCTGCCTCTATCGCTTTGAACACATCACTACTTTGTATCGTAGGAGACAACAATGAGAAATCCTTCAGATGCACTACACTCACTTTCCATTCTTGGGAACAATGCTTAATTTACAACACTTTGAGCCTTAACTGAACCGTAGTGGAATCTAACTACTTTTACTCTAGACGAAGACCAATTATTTGGTGCTAGCGACTTACTAGTATTGGTAGCAAATCCTACGGTTTCCCGCATCTGTTCAACTGAATGTGAGGGCGATTCTGCTCTAGAAACTTAGCGATCGCCTCATCGAAACTATTACCCATCTGGTTCGATTGTTGCTCCATCATGGCATCCGTCATTGGAGTGGCAATAAAGGCAGGAAACTGTATTCACCAGTACGCCATCCTTGGCATAAGCTTTAGATAGGTGCGATTTTTCAAAATAGTATTTAAGTCAATATGCATTGACCTACTAATAGTACGTGACTTACAGAAAATTGAGATTAGCATTTAAGCTCGTTCTGATATAACTTTGCCTATATAAGAATACGTTGCGCTAAAGCTTAACGCACCCTACCTATATTTCTGCTCGGTTGATGTCACAACAGCTAGTGTTAATCGCGCTCGCGATTCAGTTTTAACTACAAATGAATTAGCAAAGAGTTGAATGTTGCCGCAATCGTTACATAATCTTGCACGCACTTTTTGCTCAGTTCAGTTAGTGCTTTCCAGAAACCTCCTTCTTCTGGAAATCCTATCATGCAACTATTTACTTAGATTACGTGATTTTCAGAAGATTGAAGCTGGTATTTAACTAGTATTTGAAATTATTCTGACATAACTTTGTCTATAATATAACTTTGCATTCAAAAGGTCATAACTTTATTTAAACAGGAAAGAACATAAATCAAAAATAGTTAATTTATAGGTCATAAATTATTTTTACGCTCGCGCGATCGCACTGCTAATTGTTCGTTAACACAGATTTCTATGGAAGAATCCTTAAAAACTACTGTTTTGCTAAGTGAAACTGTTGCTGCTGGTATCTCTGCTCAAGTATTAGCCAGTTATCTTCAAATTCCCAGCATTGTCTTCCTACTCTTATTTGGGATTCTTCTGGGATCGGACGGCTTGGATTTTCTACATCCATCGCTATTGGGTAATGGTCTGGAAGTACTCGTTTCAATGTTAGTGGCACTGATTTTATTTGAAGGCGGATTAAATCTACAGCTACGAGAGTTAGGAGCAGTTTCTAGTAGCCTGCGTAATCTTGTCACCATAGGAGTCCTAATTACCCTGATTGGTGGCGCGATCGCTGCCCACTGGCTGAGCGAATTTCCCTGGTCAATTGCTTTTCTTTATGCCTCGTTGGTAGTGGTCACGGGTCCAACAGTAGTTCAACCACTGCTCAAACAGGTAGGTGTAGACCGACAGGTATCGACACTTTTGGAAGGGGAAGGCGTTTTTATCGATCCAATTGGGGCAATTGGAGCAGCGATCGTACTTCATTTAGTTTTAAGTGGAGATGTGGAGTTACTCGTCTCAATTGAAAGCCTACTCTTGCGATTGGGTATAGGTGGAGCAATTGGTGCAGTTGGAGGCTGGTTGCTCAGCCTCATTCTCAGACAGGACAGCTTTCTGTCGCAAGAGTTGAAAAATTTGGTAGTTTTAGCTAGCGTTTGGGGCTTGTTTAGTCTGGCACAGGTGATACGCGGTGAATCGGGTTTGGTGGTTGTCGTTGTCATGGGCATAGTTTTACGAGCTGCTTACTTGCCCTCCGAGCCGTTGCTGCGTCACTTTAACGAACAGTTGAGCATTTTATCTAATTCAGTTTTGTTTATCCTGCTAGCGGCAGATTTATCAATTGCCAGTGTTTTCGCTTTAGGTTGGGGAAGCGTCCTTACCGTTCTAGTGCTAATGTTTGTGGTACGTCCGATAAATATATTGGTTTCTACTTGGAATCAAGGTTTCAACTGGCGACAGCAATTATTTCTCTGTTGGATTGCTCCCCGTGGAATTGTCGCTGCTTCTTTAGCTTCTTTGTTTGCGGTTTCACTCACAAAACACGGTATTAACGGCGGTGATTCGATTAAAGCTCTAGTATTTTTAACGATTATGATGACAGTTTTTTGTCAAGGACTGACAGCTCGTTGGATTGCCAGTCTGCTTAATCTGCGAATCAGCCAAGGAGATGAAAGGCGATCGCTACCAGTCAGCGAAGAAGTAAAAACGCCAGAAAATAGAGATAAGATCGGTCTTGCTGCCGAATCAGATAACTAAAATGACTAAAATGTGATCGCAAGTAGATTCATTGTAGACGGCATAGCCCAAAACGCGATCGCTCTTGGCGCGCTCCTCGATCTACTCCAAAACTTTTGAAGTGCTAATTTTTTCAGTTGTGTCAAACATATAAGAATGCGTCTATAAACTAGGCAATTTTAGCAACTCTGGAAATTCTTGCCTGAGAATTCTTGAAAAACGACCCTTAAAAGCTTTAGAGGAAATTCGCAACACGCTTACTCGTCAGATCCAAACGTGCTTATTAGAACGAGGTTTTAACGTGACACCGTTGATTGATGTCAACGTGTTAGAAGCACCAACTAAAACTTGAGCTAGATTCAGCCTGTGAAGTACTTGTGGGATACTTTAATCGATCGCGTTGCTCTGTAAACATATACATGACTTGGGATGGAATGGCGATCGCGGCTGAAACAGTAGGCAACAGTTGGAGCAAGTTTTTAAATTGATTAGCTTCAATACCGAAATCGGGCTAAAGGTGTTATTCACTATAGCCTTCTTGATTATCCTCTGGTTGCTGCGTCGTGTAGCGAATGCTTTGATCGGAGAATCAATTCGCGATCGCTACAACGGGCGAATTTGGTTCTGGGCAGGGCAAGGACTAAATCTAATTACGGCAGTGCTGTTAATCTTGGGGCTGCTAGAAATTCGGTTTGACAACCCCAATCGACTCGCCACTGCAATCGGTTTGGTCACAGCAGGTGTAGCCTTTGCCCTGCAAAAAGTAATTACGGCGATCGCGGGTTACTTTGTGATTTTGCGGAGTAATATTGTTAGCGTTGGCGATATTGTTTGGCAATACAATACCTTAAATATGCGAATTGTAAAGGGGGAAACTAATTTTAGCTGATATTTGTGATATTTTTCGTCTGGGTGCCTGATTTTGACCTTCTGCCAAATACTAATTTTAGGTGTGAGCAAATTGCTGATGCGCGAGCAAAATCTGCTGCTAATAACTCGACTAAAAAGCTGTAGCTACTACTATATTGGCGTACTCAAAAAGTATTTATCTAGAACTCCTCAATGGTTATTTATGTATGTATTTGGTCGCTTTAGCTCGATCCAAATCATGATGCTAAATTACTATCAGCGCCAACGAACCGCTAAAGTCTACGAGGAAAAGGATTCGGTGTTTAGTCACCTTAATACTGATGAAGTAGTTGAATCTTTAATCGCTGACGGATTGTACTTGGGGATTCATCTACCAGATAGTTGGGTGAGAGAAATCCGTGAGTTTGCAGAGCGCAATAATTGCTATGGAGACGGGAATTTACGCTTGAGTTTTGCTTATCAAGAAAGGCTAGCGGCGCAGAGTTCATACGGTCAATCTTTTCGACTAGGGAAATATTACAATGCCAGCTTGCTATGTCCAGCAATTGAGAAACTGGCTCGCGACCCAAAGCTATTAAATATTGCTGCGAAATATTTAAAAGTAGAATCGGTTCATGCTGGTAGTTGGCTGTGGTGGAGTTTTCCCCCAACAGTCGCAATTTATGAATCTACTGCTGCGATTGGGCAAGTCTTTCATCACGACCTTGAGGATTACCGTTGTCTTAGATTTTACTTCTACTTAAGTGACACTAACTTAGCTAATGGACCGCATGTATGTATTCGTGGCAGTCATCGTCAGAAGAAACTTGCCTATCTTCTCAGCTTATGGCGGTTGCGTTCCGAGCAAGATGTGATTGATTACTACGGTACTTCTAGGATTGTGACAATATGTGGTCCGGCGGGGTTTGGCTTTGTGGAAGATCCATTTTGCGTTCACAAAGGATTGCCACCAACGGAGGGAGATCGACTGATTTTAGCGATACATTTCTCTATCAACGACTACGGGGTGTTAGGCGATCGGGAGGACTCTTTGTTGTTGAACTCTAGCCAGCTGACTTAAAAATAGTCTCTACTTCTATGCGGGTTATGTTGTTTCTGTTGACATTCTGCGATCGCTGCATTTGAGTAGACAAGTTAGTACGTCTAGGGACAAGGGACTTATCGCCAGCCCATACTTAACTTTACGTCTAGAACGAAGATATAAAAGATACATTAGATCGGGACTATTTGAATACAGAATCTACTGCTGGCAATTCTTCCAACTGGAACTTTCCTGCTGCTCAATTATTTATCCGACTATCTATAGGTAATAACAATCCTAAAATTCCTCCTGTTGATAGTAGTAAATTAATCTTACTTAAGCAGTACGCTCATGAGTTCTGTCATTGGCTATTCCACTTGTATGAAGACAAGAGACTACGAATCGAGGCATTCTGATGGGAAGGCTATTCACTCGTTCAAGTGGCAATAATCTCAAGTGCGAAATTATACTGCTGGGCTGGCGTTGGGATTTGAGATATTCACTGTCGTACAGAAGCCAAAACAATCAAATTAGAAAGGGATAAGTGACTGGAGTTGCAAAAGGGGATACTTTAGAAGTAAGTCAAAATTATTGCTCAAATTTTTGGAGTTACTGCCTACTTTACTTTTACACCAGTAGTTATTCTGTCTTCGATAATTCTTAGCAATACAATCCTTTCGTTTCACTATAACTGCTCGCTGTCACTGTATTACTCTGAAAATCTGTGTTTAAGTACCTTCCGCCTCTCAACGAGCATAACCTTCCTTACCCCGATACCATTCACCCAATCGTGGTGCATTTCGTAATTGCGATGGTGCTGTTTGCAGTGTTTTGCGATCTGCTGGGGTATTTCACAAAAAATTCTAAATTGTATGAAGTCAGTTGGTGGAATCTGGCTTTCGCAACAGTTTCGATCTTCATTGCCATTATTTTTGGACAAATTGAGGCAGGTCTGGCAGAACCTTACGCTGCATCTGTTTCAACGCTGAATGCTCATACAATTTTGGGCTGGTCGCTCTCAGGAATTCTAGCAGTCATCACCGCATGGCGCTACGTGATCCGGTTGCAGGAAAGACCGCAGCTACCCCTTCCTTACCTCGCAGCGAGCGTGCTGCTAGTTGGGCTAGTTTGTATTCAGACATACCTGGGCAGCTTACTCGTGTGGGTCTATGGCTTGCATACGATTCCTGTCGTAGAGGCAATCAGAGGAGGTATATTATGAATCCAGACTTGCTGGAACAGTGGGGGAGTTTGGGAGTTAATGGGTTGCCCTACCCAATTCCCATCCATCCCAACCTGGTGCATCTAACGCTAGGGTTATTTATCGTAGCGATCGCCTTTGATATTGTAGGGGTGCTGTTTCCCGTTGAGAAAGCAGTTTTTAAGTTTCTAGCGATTCCCGTCACCCGCTCGGCGCTGTTTGATGTCGGTTGGTATAACCTGTTGGCATCAGCGATCGTTACATTTTTTACGGTCATGGCTGGTGTGTTTGAAGTTTCTTTGGCTGTACCCCTGGCGGATGTCACCAGCGCTTGGGGATTTCATGCTTTAGAAACGATGATTCTACACGGTGTAGGGGGGGTAATGATTTTGACCTCGATTGTGGGAATGACCGTTTGGCGAGGCTTTCAACGCTATCAGTGGCGCAAAGACATGGCAAGACAGGTACAGTGGAGTTATCTCGCTGCTGGTTTATTTGTTTTTGCTCTGATGTTTGTGCAGGGAACGCTGGGCGCGCATCTGGGTGCTGAGTTCGGCATTCATGTGACAGCGGATCAAATGCTGCACTTAGGCGAAAATCCCAATCAACTCTAGGGAAGGCAAAAGGCAAAAGGCAAAAGTCAAAACAGGAGTCAGGAATCAGAAGCTATAATTTTTCTCCCTTGTCTCCCTTGTCTCCCTTGTCTCCCCTGTCCTCCTTGTCCTTTCAGCTCCCTCAGCCTCCTCAGTTCCCTCAGCCTCCTCAGCTCTCTTCTCCCCCTTGTCCTCCCTACTCCCTGTCTTCTCCTCTCAGTTCGCTGTTCTAACTATGGTGCGATCGCTGTCATGATGAAACTCCGTGCAATTCTAATAATGACGGTCTATGCCATCCTGGTCGCTATGACAAGCTTGTGGATGGCGAAGCAATCCTATTCTTGGTTTCCGCCAGAAGCAGCAGCAGAAGCAAAGTTGCTGGACGATCTATTCAGTCTCTTTACTGGGTTAGGCACATTCATTTACTTAGGTGTAATTGGACCTTTCCTCTACTCGTTGGTCTTTCATCGAGCCAGTAAGTATGACATGAGCGATGGTCCCCCGATTGAAGGCAATACCTGGCTGGAAATTGTCTGGACGGCAGTACCATTAGTTTTGGTGTTAACGCTTTCTTTTGTTAGCTATCGGACTTACGAAAAAATGGCAGTGCGGGGTCCGATGGAACTGGTACACTTGCATATGCCTCAGATAATACAGCCTGCTTATGCCGAACCCTTTGACAGCAAGCCTCAGCAGGAAATTCAGAATGCAGTAGAAACCGCTCCCATCGAGCAAATTGACGTGACCGCTAAGCAATGGGCATGGATTTTCCATTATCCAAAACAGGATATTACTAGCACTGAGTTACATTTACCAGTCGATCGCCGCGTGCGATTTACCTTGCGATCGCAGGATGTGTTACATGGCTTTTATATTCCAGCATTTCGCCTGAAGCAAGATGTCGTTCCTAACCACGAAATCGATTTTGAACTGACTCCTGTGAAAACTGGAACCTATCGCCTGCGCGATTCCATGTTTAGCGGGACTTACTTTGCTGCAAATCAAGCAGATGTCGTGGTTCAACCATTCAACGAATATCAACAGTGGCTTGCCGACGCTGCCGCTGGCTCGCCCACCCCTGCTTTTAATCGGGCTGCTTTCGAGTACAGCCAAGCCAACGATCGCTCTGGGACAACGAAAGACAAGGTAGCCGTTCGCGGTTGGGACACTATCCCACCTGCACCCCCGCCTGTGGTGAATTATGCTCCCAAGAGGGAACAAGAGAGCTGAGGGAGCTGAGGGAGCTGAGGGAGAAAAATTACTCCTAACTCCTGATTTTTGACTTTTAACTTTTGACTTGCTTGGTAACATATGACAAACATCTCGCTCGAGGCTCCAGAAGCCGTTCGCGGACAGCCATACCCTGGTGCGCCCGACAACTGGAAGCGATTCTTCACCTTCAGCACCGATCACAAAGTCATTGGCATTCAATACATCGTCACATCTTTTTTCTTTTTCCTAATTGGCGGCACGTTGTCGATGATTATGCGGGGCGAACTGATTACCCCCGATGCCGATCTGGTCGATCGCACTGTTTATAACGCGCTGTTCACAATGCATGGCTCGATCATGCTGTTTATGTGGACGTTCCCCGTTTTAGTGGGATTGGGAAATTATCTCGTGCCACTGATGATTGGAGCGCGAGATATGGCATTTCCTCGGCTGAATGCGGTTTCGTTTTGGATGGTTCCTGTAGTAGGCATTCTGATGCTAGCCAGTTTCCTGGTACCAGGAGGTCCATCGCAGTCGGGATGGTGGGCATATCCGCCTGTGAGTTTGCAAAACCCGACTGGCAATCTGCTGAACGGACAGGTGTTATGGATTTTGGCAGTAGCAATTTCGGGCGTATCTTCCATCATGGGTGGGGTGAATTTCGTCACTACCATCTTCAAAATGCGTGCGCCAGGAATGACTTGGTTTAGAACGCCTGCCTTTGTTTGGTCTGTGCTGGGAGCGCAGTTAATTCAACTGTACGGCTTGCCTGCACTGACTGGGGGTGCGGTGATGCTGTTGCTCGATATCACGATCGGCACGAGTTTTTTTGCCCCAGAGCGGGGTGGCAACCCTATACTTTATCAACACTTTTTTTGGTTTTACTCCCATCCGGCAGTCTACGTCATGGTTCTGCCAGCATTCGGCATATTTTCCGAAGTTTTGCCCGTTCATGCCCGTAAGCCTTTATTCGGCTATCGGGTGATTGCGGCATCATCCATCCTGATTACGGTTGTCAGTGGAGCAGTATGGGTACATCACATGTTTGCCAGTGCCACACCTGGTTGGATGCGGATACTCTTCATGGTGACATCGATGCTGGTTGCCATTCCTTCCGGTATTAAAGTGTTTGGCTGGGTGGCAACGATTTGGGGTGGTAAGATCCGCTTCACCACGCCGATGCTATTTGCGCTCGGTGGCATTAGTAATTGGTTGTTTGCTGGAATTACCGGAATTTTTCTGGCTTCTGTACCGATCGATATTCACGTCAACAACACTTACTTTGTCGTCGGACATTTCCATTACGTGCTGTATGGCGCGATCGTTATGGGGATTTATGCCGCGATCTATCACTGGTTTCCTAAAATGACCGGACGTATGTATTACGAAGGATTGGGGAAACTGCACTTTGCTTTAACCTACCTGGGAACGGCGTTAACTTTCCTACCCATGCACCCTGCTGGACTGATGGGAATGCCCCGTCGTGTCGCCTCTTACGATCTAGAATTTGCCTACTGGAACGTCCTCGCAAGTATTGGCGGTTTTCTGTTGGGGCTGTCTACGCTACCATTTATTCTCAACATGGTGAGTGCTTGGATTCGGGGCGAGAAAGTAGGCAACAATCCCTGGCGGGCATACGGTTTAGAGTGGCTTACCTCTTCACCACCAACCGTCGAAAACTTTGAAGAAACGCCAGTTGTGGTTTCGGGACCCTACGGCTACGGTAGAAACCAACCATTAGTAGGAAACATTCCCAATCCAGGCTTGACTCAATTTCCTGAATCTCTGACGCAGCAGCAAACATCATGACAGCAGAAAGAGCGAACCCCTCTGGGGAGCTACGCAACGCGCAAGACGTTGAAGCTAACGTTCGACAGCACCAGGAGCATGACGCAGCAAGCAATAGTAAGTTTGGCTTTATCGTGTTTCTGCTGTCGGAAAGTGTCATTTTCCTGAGCTTCTTTACGGGTTACATTGTCTACAAAACCACTACCCTAGACTGGTATCCACCAGGTGTGACTGGCTTGGAAACCAGAGATCCATTCATTAATACCCTCGTGCTGGTATCCAGTAGTTTTGTCATCTACGTAGCTGAGCGTTATTTACACGATAAAAAACTGTGGGGCTTTCGCCTATTTCTATTAATTACTATGGCGATGGGCAGTTATTTCCTCTTTGGGCAAGCTGTGGAATGGCGCAGTTTACCATTTAGCTACCAGTCGGGTTTGTTCGGCGGCACGTTCTTTTTATTAACTGGATTTCATGGCTTGCACGTTCTCACCGGAATTCTGCTGCAAACATTAATGTTGGGGCGATCGTTTATTCCTGGTAACTACGACAACGGTTATTTTGGTGTTGAAGCAACGTCCTTATTCTGGCACTTTGTCGATGTCATTTGGATCGTGTTGTACACGCTCATTTACGTTTGGCAGTAGGAGACTCCTATGATAATTGACGATCGCTACTATGACGTAATTATTGTTGGTACGGGTGCAGGCGGCGGGACGCTGGCGCGAAAGCTGGCATCAACTGGTAAAAAGATCTTGCTGCTCGATCGCGGAGAACTGATCCATCGTGAAAGTTCGGAGTTGGTCGATACAGAAGTTTTTAAGAAAGAGCAATTTCACGCGCCAGAACCCTGGTACGACAACGCAGGAGAACCGTTTTATCCACAAACATATTACGCCGTTGGTGGCAATACAAAAATTTGGAGTGGCGTTTTGCAGCGAATGCGCGAACGTGATTTTGAGGAAGTGCAGCATCAGGGTGGGGTTTCTCCGGCATGGGGATTGAAATATCAAGACTTTGAGCCTTACTATACGGAAGCTGAGAAGTTGTATCAAGTCCACGGTAAAGTCGCAGATGACCCCACCGAGCCGCCCCATAGCGAAGCCTATCCTTTTGGGGAAGTTGCTCATGAGCCGATGGTACAACGCATTGGCGAAAACCTTTCTCAGCAAGGGTTGCATCCCGTCCATTTGCCGCTAGGGTTGGGCGATGGTCGCGAAGCGAACCGCCTGCGGCATCGCGGTAGAACCGATGCTGAAGACACCGGAGTTAGCCCCATCCTCAACAGCGAAAACGTGACGCTTAAAACCTCTGCTCAGGTTGTTTGTCTGCATACCAACCCATCAGGATCGGAGATCAAAGCAGTTCAAGCAAAAATTGGGGAACAGTCCTATTTGTTTTTAGGCAATATTGTAGTGCTTGCCTGTGGTGCTGTGAACTCGGCGGCATTGCTGCTGCGGTCTGCCAACGAAAAACATCCCAACGGTATTGCGAATGGCTCCGGTCAGGTGGGGCGAAATTTGATGAAACAACTGCTATCGGTTGTGGTGCAGTTAACCTCTACCGCTAATTCTGGGTCATTTTCCCGCACGCTAGGGCTAAATGATTTTTATTGGGGAGACAAGGATTTTCCGTATCCGATGGGTCACGTACAAAACTCTGGTGGTATTTTTCAAGATGTCATTTTTGCCGAAGCACCACCGATTTTATCGGCATTGTCTCGGCTAATGCCAAATTTCGGCTTGCGGCAGTTGGCAACCCATTCAATCGGTTGGTGGCTGAAAACGGAAGACTTGCCCGATCCCAACAATCGCGTTCGCTATGTGGGAGACAAACTGCGAATTGATTACACGGCGAATAATGTAGAAGCGCACGATCGCCTGGTATATCGTTGGGTTGATGTATTAAAAAGCGTCGAGCAGTCTCAGCCTAATATATTTAACCGCACAACCCATCCGCGCAGTGATATGCCCGTACAAGTCGTTGCTCATCAGTGCGGCACTTGTCGGTTTGGAGAAGATCCGACGACTTCTGTGTTGGATCTGAACTGTCGTACCCACGGAGTGCAAAATCTCTATGTCGTAGACAGCAGTTTTTTCCCATCTCATGCCAGTGTTAGTCCTGGCTTGACTGTCATTGCAAATGCTTTGCGGGTGGGCGATCGCTTAATCGAGCAGTTGAAGTAAGGCGTTGCTGCATGAAAAATAAAGCAGTTTAGGCTAATCTCTTAGCAAAGTATTAGCCTCAATTGATTAACATCGCGATGATTTTGATAAACCGCTAACCTAATTTTTTTTCAACACCACCACAGGACAATTAGCATAGCGAATCACTCGTTCTGCTACCGAACCGAGAAAAAATCGACTCAAGCCAGTTTTGCCATGCGATGGAATCACAATTAAATCGGCATTAATCTCCTTAGCATAGTCGAGAATCTCCGAACTGGGGTCGCCAACAGCAACACCAATATGAACTCCTTCAAACTCCGAAGCTTTAAATCGTTTGTCCAAAGTCTCTTTTACGTGCTGCTGGCGGGTGCGATCGTCTAAAGTATTCCACATCGCTCCAGGTTCAGCTGGATGCAGGTGAGACAGAACGTGCAGAACATACAAATGACTCGCATCCTTCACAAATTCTCGTGCTGGAGATAGTGCAGCAAAAGACTCTTCTGAAAAATCGATCGGAACTAAAACTCGGTCTTTCTGTAACCAACTCATGATTTTTGATTGGTAATTGGTAGTTGGTAAGTCAAAAGTCAAAAGTCAAAAGTCAAAAGTCAAAACTGAGCAGACAGAAGAAAAGAAAGAAGTCATAAGTCGTAAGTAAGGAATCTTTTATCGCTTGCCACTTCCGACTCACCACTCCCCGATCGCCGATCGCTTTGTACAGACGTTACATGTAATGTCTCTACACTGACAACTGACAAATGATAACGGATCGCTACTCACTACTCACTTAAACACGGGCATCTTTCCAGTTTGAAGGCGCTGCATGTAATCTTGTAAATCGGCGGCAACTTTGTTCGACAGCAGAAAACAACCTAAGATATTTGGGAAAGCCATTGACAAAATCATCATATCGCTGAATTCTAAGACTGCACCGAGGTTGACGACAGCGCCGACAAACACGAAGAAAACAAACAGTGCCTTGTAAACTAAAGTGGTGCGATCGCCAAACAAGTATTCCCAACTGCGTTCGCCGTAGTAACTCCAAGAAATCATCGTGGAGAAAGCAAACAGAAAGATAGCGATCGCTAGTACGATGGGAAACCAGCTAATCGCGGAAGCAAAAGCAACATTTGTGAGTTGCGCCCCATCTGCCTTTGTATCGGTGTAAACACCTGTAATCACCACTACCAAAGCTGTCATGTTACAAATCACGACAGTATCGATGAACGGTTCGAGTAATGCCACAATCCCTTCGCGGATGGGTTCTTCGGTACGAGCGGCGGAATGGGCGATCGCTGCCGAACCGACTCCTGCTTCATTCGAGAAAGAGGCACGGCGAAATCCTTGCACTAATACCCCAATAAATCCTCCGGCGAGCGCTTGTGGGAAAAAGGCTTCTCGGAGAATTGTGCCAACTGCACTGGGAATCTGAGGTATGTTCGTCAAAATAATGAATAAAGAGGCGAGGATGTAGATCAAGCACATTGCTGGAACCAGTTTCTCAGCCACCGAACCAATCCGCTTGATGCCACCAATAATCACTAAAGCAACTAATACAGCCATGACTAAACCGTAGAGCCAGTTTCGCCCCTGCAAAAAGGGTATGACTCCCGATACCGCAGCAAAGGACTGGTTTGCCTGGAACATATTGCCACCACCGAAAGACCCACCAATGCAAAACACAGCAAATAGTGGTGCTAGCACTTTACCCAAAGGACGCAGCCCCAGTTCGCCCAAGCCACGCGATAGGTAATACATCGCCCCGCCGGAAACGCTACCATCCGGCTTGACAATGCGATACTTCTGCCCCAAAGTACACTCAACGAACTTACTGGACATCCCTAACAACCCTGCGACAGTCATCCAAAACATTGCCCCAGGACCGCCTAACTGAATGGCGATCGCTACCCCAGCAATATTTCCTAAACCCACTGTTGCCGATAGTGCCGCTGATAGCGCTTGAAAATGAGTGACTTCTCCTGCTTCTGCTGGATTATCATAATGTCCTTGCACGACAGAAATCGCGTGACCGACAGCACGGAAGTTGATGAAACTCATGCGGATTGTAAAAAATACCGCACCAATAATCAACCACAGGACGATAAACGGCATCCCGCCAATGCTAAAAAATAGAACTTGGGACAGCGCTGCTACTAGATAGGAAAAGATAGCATCAATTGCCCCTAAGATTCCTGTCGGCTTACCGTCAGCAGCGTAAGCCGTGCTAGGTATGGCTAGTAACGCTAAACAAAGCCAAGGATATTTTCTCAGCCAATTTAAAAGCTTATGGTGATTCATCAGCGTTTCTTAATTGTGAGTGTTAGCAAAAAATCCTTAATTTTAAGAAAATATAACTTTAGGTCGCAATTAAACTGTTCTTAAGACACAATTTTTTAGCATTTATCAAAAATAAGCTGTAGTATATACTTCCAAAGATAGATATGTTGCGATGTTTGGGAATTAGTTACTGGCAGTTGGTAACTGGTAGTCAAGCGTTAGAATTACTTAAGAACTTGACTGATAGATCGCTCTCACAATTCACTCGTACGGGCGGGTTTCATCGCAGAATTTCCAGTCCTAGACTCGGTATTCTCAACAAACCCGCCCCTACAACTCACGACTACACAATTCACTCGTACGGGCGGGTTTCACCACAGAATTTCCAGTCCTAGACCCGGTATTCTCAACAAACCCGCCCCTACAACTCACGACTCACTTCTGATATGCCAACAGCTTTGATTACTGGTGCTTCTGCGGGAATTGGTGCTACTTTTGCCCATGAGTTAGCTTCTCGACAAACAGATTTAGTTTTAGTAGCTCGTTCCGCTGACAAATTGCAACAGCTGGCAGCTCAGTTACAAGCACAACATCAAATTCAAGTCTACGTCCTCGTCCACGACCTAACTGTACCAGAAACAGCTACAGCTATCTACAATACGGTAACGGAAAAGGGATTAGAGATCGATCTATTAATCAATAACGCTGGCTTTGGAGATTATGGCGATTTTGCCGAACGAGATGGCGATCGCCAAGTCAAAATGGTACAGTTGAATGTTTTAGCGTTGGTAGACTTGACTCACAAATTTTTACCAGGAATGCGCCAGCGTCGCTCTGGAGGCATTATCAATCTTGCTTCTACCGCTGCATTCCAACCGATTCCCTACTTTTCTGTTTACGCAGCCAGTAAAGCTTTTGTCCTCAATTTTAGCGAGGCATTGTGGGCAGAAAATCGCAAGTATGGGGTACGAATTTTAGCTGTTTGTCCTGGTCCCACTGAAACGAAATTTTTCCAAGAGGCTGATTTTCCCTCTACTTTTTCAGAGACGATTGCTAAAAACTATATCTCACCTCAACAGGTAGTACGGGAATCACTTCAAGCTTTAGAAAAAAATCGTTCTTCGATTATCCCAGGATTTATTAACAAAATTAGCGCCAATGCATCTCGATTTTTGCCCCGCCAAACTGCTGTAACTTTAACAGAAAAAATATTTAAACGTGGTTGAATTTCAGTTATTAGGGAACAGGGAGTCGGGAGTCGGGTGTTGGGACAGAAAAATCTAAAGCAATGCTCTATACAACATCAGTTATCAGTGGTGCGTGCTGCGTGGTGGACATACAAATGACCAATGACCAATGACTAATGACTAATGACCCATTACATATATCGTGTTAATTGGACGCGATAGCGTTCTTTTTTCGTGACGGCGACTTCTCCCACTTCTAATCGTCCTTTGCCGCGAATAGCGATTAAATCTCCAGTTTTCATTTGAGTGCTGGATTGGCTAATTTCTTTCCAGTTAACGCGCACGTCTCCACCTTCGATCAAATCTACCATTTTGCTGCGGGACATCCCAAACCCAGCAGAGGCGATCGCATCTAATCGTAAAGAGGCTTCTACTGTTGTTAATTCCTTCTTTTTCGGTTCTTTAATTCTTAATTCGCTCAACTCGATCTGCTGAATTTTGACGGGAACGGAACGCACTTGCTTTAAATTCATTGCTAAGAATTCTACTAATTCTGGTACAACAATTGCTTGCGATCCCCGTTCTCCTAAGACAATCACATCGCCGGTTTTGTCCCGCACAATCCCCGTACCTAGCATCGCTCCTAAAAAGTCGCGATGGGTAGCAGTGTCAAATAGAAAGTTCCCGGCAATATCTATTGCTGCTACTGTCACTTGGGATGAATCGAGAGGGACTTCCACACGAGCGATCGCTAATCGTTGCCGTTCTGCTTGAGGATAACCGCCCCAAGCTACTAATTGTACGTCAGTCAAACGACTAAAAATTTGCTGGCTTTCAGCTAACTCTGGGGGCGATAAAAAATCAGTGAGTACCACTTCCCAAGTTTTGATTGCTTGCTCTGCTAGATCGATAACACGAACGATAGTTTCTCGATTTTCTACACCTTTTAATAAGTCTTCTCTCGGCAACATCTTAATTTTCTAACTTTTAATTGGTTATGTATGTTCTATATTGTTGACACTTATTGTTACTCGCATAAAATCCAACTGCTGTCATTTCTTGTATTTTTGATACATGTGTTAGCAGCATAGACGTTGCGAGAGGCTAAAACCCGATCGTGTTTCGATCTCCAGCCCGTTTTCCTATGCAGATATCCTAACACTAGTCATCTGTTACCAACATTGCATTTACTCCTTACCTTCACGAACAGCACAGATTCCACTCTTTTCGCCCAGATAGTTATATGTTATAATTTACACAAATTTTTCTTCCGTAAAGAATAGATGTTAACAGCAAAAAACTCAATTATATTCTGTATCTAGAGATACTTTTATCGCAAGATAAAGAATATGATAATTGGACTGTTTGCAGTATAAAATATTTCTCAAGTCTTTCTAAGATTAAGTAATTATGGCGTTGCTGTTCTTCAGCGATCGCCATCTTGGTGCAGCTCATCGCGTCTAAAGATGCAGACCTTGAAGCGGCGAGCATCATTTGACATGGACTGATTATCGATCTTCTGAGTGCTAGCACTCAGAAGTGAGTTGAGATTGTCTTGATTTTCTTACAATTCTGCTGAATCAAAAATATGAAAAGAATACTATTTTACGATGATGGCTCTGGCTTTGGCGGTCATAGTATTTCTGCTGTGGATGCAGTTAAATACTTACTAGAAAATACCAACCTCAAGGTTGGATTTATGTTTTATCAAGGAAATCAAAGACTTTACGATCGCTTAACTTTACTAGTGCGAGAATTTAAGCACCTTGAACTTTATCCAATGGAGTTCAAAGCAGCAAGATTTAGAAACTTAGGAGCATTATTATCGTTTCCCGTAGTTGCTAAAATTGCTCAAACTATTTCTATTATCAAACCCGATGTAGTCATTGTCGTTCAAGGCACAATCGAACTCAGTTCCCTCGGTTTACTAGCAACGAAAAAAGCTAAGCTTAAAGCGATTAGCTTTATCCCGCTAACACACTCTTTATCGTTAATGCAAGGGAAACTCTCTAAATTAAGAGATTTCATTAATTTGCATTTTTACAACTTGCCAGATGCATTTATTACGACTAGCGCTCGGGCTAAATCTAACTTAGTTCAGCATGGAGTGAAATCAAAAATTTCTGTAGTATATTACGGTCCCGACTTAAGAATATGGCATCGGCAGGAGCGAAACATATCTCGACAAAAATACGGCATAGATAACAGCGATTATGCAGTAGCTCTGGTCGCTAGAATCGAACTCAAACACAAAGGACATGATTTTCTCATTACCTCAATGGCAAAATATGCCAGCAAGCTAGAAAATATCAAATTATTAATCGTAGGTGATGGCTCAGACGAAGTAAAGTTACAAAAACTCATTCACTCTTCTGGTTTAAGCGAGAGAGTCAAAATTATTCCCTGGGGAAATGACTTATCGTCTGTTTACTCTGCCATAGACATGCTCGTCATTCCCTCTCGACTAGAAGGATTACCATTAGTCATGTTAGAAGCAATGTACTATGGTCTACCAATAGTTGCTTCTAGCATAGACGGAATGTTAGAAATTTTACCTCAAGAATGGTTATTTCAGTTTGGTGACAGTGAAGCTGCTATGGAGACTTTACTACGAGTTAAAAATAGCGACAATACAGAGTATTTGTTAAATCATAAAAAACGAATTATGACAGAATTCAATCTCGACGAATTTGGCAAAAACTTCTACAAAACTCTTTGCGAAGCACAGATAGATACTAAGGATTAAGAAAATACAGCTCATAGCTATGAGCTATGAGTTACTAGATACTAACAACTTTGTAGAGACGTTACATGTAACGTCTCTACACCGACTGATAACTAACAACTTATATCAGCCAGTCGTTTCAGCATAGCCTTGGATATTTTCTGGTTCAAATCGACGTAGTATGCTCGTTGCTTGTCGAAGTGTGCCATCCGTGCCTTTGACAACAATCAAATACTTACCTGCATTGAGACGGTTGCGGTACGGCAAAGCATCGCCGCTACCAAACACCAAACCAGCACCACCACCAGCAAATAGGCTACCCATACCACCAGCCACAGCACCTAGTAAACCACCAATGACATGATTGCCGATTTCACCCGCCCAAGCAAAGGTATCTAGACCAGACAGCACGCTGAAAGCAACTCCAGAGGCAAAACCAAAAGGTACGAGCCAGAAAGCCATCAGTTTTGCTTGCTTAGCAGCTTGCTCGTTGGGATCGATCAAGCCAAACTCATCTGCACTTTTGTATCCTCTACCAAGAATAGTAATGCGATCGGTAGGTATACCTTCTTTTTCTAAGGCTACAGAAGCTGCTTCTGCTTGAATGCGATCGGGTAACACGGCGATAAGGTAATTCATGAGAGTGGGAGACAAGGAGAACAAGGAGGACAAGGGAGACAAGGGGGACAAGGAGGAAAAGGAGGACAAGGCGAATTTAGAATAAATTTCTTCCCTACTCCCTACTCCCTACTCCCTGCTCCCTGTTAACTGTTAAAATATCGTACTGCGGCAGCGAATTACCGAAAGCACAACTTAACCTAACTAAAGGCAACCCTTGAGCTGAGAGTAACGCGCTACTGGAATCACCCCTGGTCTTGTGTATCGCTGCTGTCGCTCAAAGCGAGTAGATAAACAAATTACTCACACGAGCAGACAGTTCACTTATCATTAATAGTGCCTTTTTCCCACTGGATTCCTATCGTTAATCATGGCTAAAGTTCTCGTATCTGACCCAATCGACCAGGCAGGAATTGATATCCTTTCCCAAGTTGCCACTGTTGATGTAAAAATCGGTCTAACACCAGAGCAGTTTGTACAGGCGATCCCAGAGTATGATGCGTTGATGATTCGCTCTGGCAGCCGCATTACTAGAGAAATTATCGAAGCTGGGCATCAACTGAAAATTATCGGTCGTGCTGGTGTGGGCGTAGATAATGTAGACGTACCTGCTGCCACCCGCCAAGGAATTGTCGTTGTCAATTCTCCTGAAGGAAATACGATCGCCGCTGCCGAACACGCGATCGCGATGATGCTGGCATTGTCGCGTTACATTCCCGATGCAAATGCGTCCGTCAAACGCGGTGAGTGGGATCGCAAAACCTTTGTGGGGGCAGAAGTTTACAAAAAAACCCTTGGCGTGGTGGGTTTAGGAAAGATTGGTTCCCACGTTGCTACGGCAGCTAAAGCGATGGGGATGAAGTTACTTGCCTACGACCCATTTATTTCTACCGAACGAGCCGAACAGTTAGGTTGCCGCTTAGTCGAGGTAGACATCCTACTACAAGAAGCCGATTACATTACGCTGCACATTCCCAAAACCCCAGAAACAACACATTTAATTAACGCCGAGGCACTGGCTAAAATGAAACCCAATGCCAGGATTATCAACTGTGCTAGGGGTGGCATTATCGATGAAGCGGCGCTAGCAGAAGCACTTAAGGCGGGTAAAATCGCAGGCGCAGCCTTAGATGTCTTCGAGGAAGAACCCCTGAAGGAATCGCCGCTAAGAGCATTAGGAAAGGAAATTATCCTCACCCCCCACCTCGGCGCTTCGACCACAGAAGCACAAGTCAACGTGGCGATCGATGTAGCAGAGCAAATCCGCGATGTCTTGCTAGGCTTACCAGCCCGTTCTGCCGTCAATATCCCTGGACTCAGCCCCGATATTTTGGAAGAACTCAGACCGTACATGCAACTTGCCGAGACTCTGGGTAATTTAGTCGGTCAGCTGGCTGGGGGACGAGTCGATCTACTCAATGTCAAACTGCAAGGGGAACTTGCAACTAATAAGAGCCAACCATTGGTTGTTGCTGCCCTGAAAGGATTGCTTTCTCAAGCACTGCGAGAAAGAGTCAATTACGTCAATGCCAGCGTCGAAGCAAAAGAACGAGGCATTCGGATTATTGAAACGCGAGATGCTGCCATCCGGGATTATGCAGGTTCCTTGCATTTATCAGCCAAGGGTTCGATGGGCGAACATTCGGTGACGGGGGCGCTATTGGGCGATGGTGAAATTCGCATTACCAACATTGACGAATTCCCCATCAACATTCCCCCCAGTTCGCATATGCTATTCACGCTACACCGAGATATGCCAGGAATTATTGGTAAACTCGGTTCTCTACTGGGTAGCTTTAACGTCAACATCGCCAGTATGCAAGTCGGACGCAAAATCGTGCGCGGTGATGCGGTGATGGTACTGAGTTTAGACGACCCCCTGCCCGATGGGATTTTGACTGAAATCACCAAAGTTGCAGGCATTCGCGATGCTTATACAGTAACTTTATAGCAATTAGCGATTAGCAACTAGTTGCTAATCGCTAATTGCTAACCGTTAAATATGGCAAATCACTGGTGGAAAATTCAAATTTTGTGCGATCTAGACCTGGAAGAGACGCTCTTCTGGCGACTAGAAGATTTTGGCTGTCGTGGGATGGCAAGCGAACGACAGAAGAATGATGGTAATGTTTGTTTGGTGAAAGCATATTTGCCGCAAGAACAAGTAAAGTTACTCGACTTAGCTGCCCTTTCGCTATGGCTGCAACAGGATGCCTTGCTGGTAGGGTTAGAGCCGCCTAAGATGCAGTGGCATTTAATTGATGAACAGGACTGGGCAAGTAGCTGGAAACAGTACTGGCAACCGCAGGAAGTGGGCGATCGCATTTTAATTTATCCAGCTTGGCTACCAGTACCAGAAAAATCAGAGCGACTTTTGCTACGCCTCGATCCTGGGACAGCTTTTGGTACGGGCAACCATGCCACAACGCAGTTATGTTTAGAAGCCTTAGAAATGCGCTTGGACGATCTCCCCAATTCCAATCGAGAAGACTTGGTCATTGCAGATATTGGCTGTGGCTCAGGTATCCTCTCAATTGCAGCAATTTTGCTTGGGGCTAGCCAAGTCTATGCTGTAGATACCGATATCATGGCAGTCAACGCTACCCACAGCAATCGACAACTCAATCAAATTTCTGCCGATCGCATAATTGTAGGACAGGGTAGCGTCAACACGCTGCCTCAAATGACCCAAACATCTTTCGATGGCATTGCGTGCAACATCTTAGCAGATGTCATTATTCAATTAATTCCCCAAATTACTTCTGTTTCTAAACCCTCAACTTGGGGCATTCTCAGCGGCATTTTAATCGACCAAGCCCAATCGGTAGCCGATACTTTAGAACATTATGGCTGGACTGTAGCAACTCTTTGGCGGCGTAAAGAATGGTGTTGTTTTAACGTGAGACGGTCTTAATAGTGGTGCGTGAAATGACCAATGACAAATGACAAACGGGCAGTTCCTGCCCTATTTATTATTTATTTTCTCTCAGGGTTTACAGCGCTGCTTTATCAGGTGGTATGGCAGCGAATGCTGGGGTTGTTTTCTGGATCTGATGTGCGATCGGTAACGATTGTGGTTGCCTCCTATTTGTTAGGACTAGGTGTAGGTGGCTGGCTGGGTGGCTGGATTAGCGATCGCCTCAGTAACCGTCAGGCAGTACAAATCTATAGTTGCTGCAATTTTGGCATTGCTATTTTTGCTATTTGCAGCCGCTTTTTATTTTACGATTTGCTGTTTCTGCAAGGAAAATCTTTGGCACAATCTCCAGCAATGATGTTGGCGATCGTGTTTTTTAGTTTATTAATTCCTACTACCTTGATGGGCGTGTCGCTACCTTTGGTAACGAAGGCAACTAGCCGTCATGCAGAAGGTGCAGCAGCTCGAATTGGTCTACTTTACGGTTTAAATACACTCGGATCGGGTCTGGGAACGCTCGTTTCTGGTTGGTATATTATCGGTACTTTTGGATATGAAAAAACAGTTTATTTCGGTGCAATCTTAAGTGCTGTAGTGGGAATTATTGCCTGGTCTATTTCTCGCCGGTTTCAGTCAAATCGCCCTGTATTTGTTGCATCAAATACGGCAATTAGATCGCTGCGATCGCGTTCTCTATGGCAGTGGTGTTGTTTGGTTTTTCTTTCCGGTTTTGCCGCAATTTCTTTGGAAATTATTTGGTTTCGAGTTTTAGATACAGTACTGCAATCGATTGCCTATACATACGCCCATCTCCTAGCTTTTATTCTCGTTGGTAATGCCTTAGGGAGCATCGCAGGATCGGTAACAATTCGATTTATTCATCAACCCCGAAAAGTCTTTTTTGCAATTCAAGCTGTTATAGCTGCTTATGCGCTAATTTCTATTTGGCTGATTAGCATTTACTGGCAGTCTCATCCGACAGATTTACGTACAGATATCGGCTACATTGACTTAAATAATATAACTTCTATTGTTATCTTCAGATATGTAGTTATACCCTCGGTCATGCTCGTATTGCCTAATTTCTGGCTTGGTTTTTATTTTCCGTTAGTACAGAAAGCCGTACAAACAGAAGATAATCAAATTGGACAGAGAGTCGGTTTCATTCAAGTCGCAAATATTTTGGGCAATACTACAGGTAGCCTGCTGACGGGATTAGTGCTGTTGGATAAGTTCGGTACGGCGGGTTCCTTGCGATTCATTGCGTGGTTAGGATTGGGATTTGCGCTGCTGTGTTTCAATCTCAGGAAAGACAAGCTGAAGAGTACGCTTGCGATCGCCCTAGCTGTCATCATTGCCGTATTTCCAAATAATACCCGTCTCTGGGCTGCTCTACATGGTATTCCAGCCGCACAATATTTCCTAGCTGCCGAAGATTCGACAGGTGTAGCCGCCGTGACTGAGGTAAACGGACAAGGGACTTTACTCGCCAGCGGACAAGCACAAGCCAGTTTCCCTTACATGCAAGTCCACGCCCTCCTGGGCAGTTTACCCGCACTTATTCATCCCCATCCCGCCCAAGTCATAATTATCGGTCTGGGTTCAGGGGGGACGGCTCATACAGCAGGAGTTAACCCCCTCACCCAGCAAGTTAAAGTGGTAGAGTTACTCGGAGCTGAGTTGACAGTTTTGCGTCAATATGCCCAAACTCCTAACGGTCAGCCGCTTAAATACTTGTTTGAAGACCCGCGTTATAAATTTATTGTCGGTGACGGACGGCAAGAGCTGGAACTATCCCAGCAACAATTTGACATTATTGAAGCCGATGCAATCTATCCCTGGCGATCGCGCGCTGGTATGCTCTACTCGCAAGAATTTTTTCAAGCCGTGCGATCGCACCTCGCCCCAGGTGGTATGTTTGTGGAGTGGAACGTAGGCTTAGGTACAGCGCAGACATTCCGCAGTGTATTCCCTTACGTAATTCAGTTAAGCATGAGCGGCGATTTACACGTTTTAATTGGCAGCGATCGCCCCATTGACTTCAATCGACAACAGCTATTAACTAAATTAGGGGACGTTGCCGTACAAAACTTTTTGGCAAAGGCAAGTGTCAACGTTGCAGCAATTCGTCAAGATGTCAAAGCTGCCCAGGTAAATTTTTATTCCCACGCCAAAGACGGACAACCCCAACCCGTAAATACCGACTTGTTCCCGCGATCGGAATATTATTTGAATCAGGGTAAGTCGTAAGTCGTAAGTTGGAATTAAATAGATTCCCTGCTTCCCAATGACTGATAACAGACGTTACATGTAACGTCTCTACATTGATAACTGACAACTGATAACTGTCAACTGTTTTCTGGTGTTTTACTATCGATATATTCGCGCCAGCGCTTAATCTTACCTGCGACAAAATCGGCAATGATCGCATCATCTGCTCGGTTGCGACGACCTGACGCTTTTTCTGTATCTTCCCAATACCACTCTACGGCAGCGCGATTGCCTTCAATAATAATTTGGCGAATGTTAATTTTGACGTTGGATGCATAAGTAGCAAAGTCTGCGGCTGCTTTGCGGATGGCGGCTCTACCTACCCATTTCTGTCCTGGGACGATCAGTTCTCCATCAGAAGTAAACAAAGCAGCGAAAGCATCTGCATCTCCATTGACCCAACTATCTCTCACTTGACGCACAATTGTACGAATCTGTTCTGGAGGGGTTGCTTTTCCCCCTGCTGGGCTGGAATTACTCACATTCATCTGTGTGGGTATGCCTGCAAATACCTCGATGCTAGCCAAAACAATAGCCACTGCCACCAGAATCGCGATTCTTTTGGAAAGCTTTGCTAAAGCCACTCTATACGATTTTACTTTCACCTGATGTAAGTCGATCTTCATTTATTGAACCATCGAATCCCAGATTGTTTTCGTATCCGCAAACATTTGGAAGCGGCACACCTTGCCCTCAACTAGATCGTATACGTGCGCAGCAACTGCACGCAGCGATTTTTGCGTTTCCCGATGGCGACCTACATATGCTCCAATGACAACTACAAAATTCTCTGCATCAAGATAGCGATCGATCTGAAATGAAAACATCTCCCAACGCTCATTATTGGATTTAAAAACTCCTTCGATGACTGCTTCTGCACCTCGATACGTCCTGCCTTGTGGAAATCCTTCGTTCTGAATCCATTCAAGGTCATGGGTGCAAATATGTAGAAAGGCATCGTAATCCTTCTCCTGAAAAGATCTGTATAGTTCTTGGATGACTTCAAGGTTTGTCATGAATTACAATTACCTTTTTTCTTGCTGCCCAATCTCAACTTAACTCTTGGAAAGGCTCATCTGTGCGATCGCCACAGTATCGCCCCTATAGCAGAGAACAACACTAGGGTAAAAATGTCAACCTGGTAAGTAAATACAGAGAATTAATTTTTGTTTTGTATCTAAGTCAACAATCTCCCGCAAAATGGTAGAGGTAGCTAGTTAAAAAAACACCCCCAGCAGACATCCCCAGAAAACACTCTTAGTTAGGAGTAGATGAGAAATGCTTGCATACATCCTTGCGTTAGCTGTTGCTATTGGTAGTCTTGGCATCTACTTAGCCGCCTTTTTCTTCCCAGAAATTGGTCGCAAAAACGATATCTATTGGAGCGGCGTAGGGTTGTTCTATGCTTTAGTCTTATGGGTATGTGCCAAGCAAATTACAGGAGGACTCCTATTAGGTCAAGTCGCTGGAGTCGTGTTACTGGGTTGGTATGCGTTTCAAACTCTACAGTTACGCCGCCAATTAACTCCTCAACAGCAACAAACAGCAGTCCCTAGCGCAGCACAGGTAAAAAGCAACGTTCAAGAGCAAGTCACCAAAATCTCACCCCTACAAAAGCTGTCACAGTTTGGCAAGAAAGCAACGAGTAAAGCTACCGCAGCTAAAGAACAGCTAAAACCCAAGAGTGATGTCAAGGAAGTTCCGACACCGCCAGTGGAATCTACTCCCACTGTCGAAATTGTCGATAATCGAACCCCTACAGCCCCAGAAACCACTGAGTCAGCGTCTACCTTTGAAGAAAAAATCGCCTCAGAAGTAGAAGTGTCTCCTCCAGCCGAAAACGCCTCAGAAGTAGAAGTGTCTCCTCCAACCGAAGACGCTATTGTCGATCCTGAAGTCCAACCAAATTCAGATATTGTAGCAGCTACCCCAATTGAAACCACGCAACCAGAAGGAGCGACTATTACCGAAACTGAAACCGAGTTATCTTCACAGAGCGAAGTCACTGAATTACACCGTCCCGATCCCCCCAGTCCCGAATTAGTAGAAGCTGCACTTGAAGATGCAGAAGAAAAGCATCAACCAGCTTCGCCACCAGAAACCGACGAGAAGTCGTAAGTCGTAAGAACCTGTTTCCCTGCAATACTTTGTAACCATATATAGCAATACACTCATGTATCGTATTTATTCATGTGTGTTATTTGGCTCGATCTCATTTGCTGGGGAAGGGGTAATGGTTGTCACAGTTGCAAAATACAAAAATTATTGTAAGGTAGTTAGGATATTTGGTATAGCGATTTGCGGGGCGATCGCTAGCTTTGAAACTCTTGCCTCAGCTCAGGTTGTACCAGATAATACCCTAGGAACCGAAGATTCTATTGTTACATCTCAACCTGTCGATCCTACGGTTGATGTAATTTCTGACGGAGCAACACGAGGCAATAATTTATTCCACAGTTTCGATCGATTTTCGGTTTTAACTGGACGCTCTGCTTACTTTAATAACGCCAATACTATTCAAAACATTATTAGTCGCGTCACTGGTGCGTCTGTCTCTCACATTGACGGATTGCTTAGAGCTAATGGCAGTGCTAATCTATTTCTTCTCAATCCCAATGGTATTGTTTTCGGTACAAATGCCAGACTGGATATAGGCGGTTCGTTTATTGGGACTTTAAAACTTTCTAAGCCCAAATATAGCCGAACTTAGCTCTGTGAGAGGCAAATACATCAACATGCTCATTAAGCCAGCGGACCAAACGAAACTCGACTGCGGTGCGGAATGCCTCCAATGCTTCGGCAAAGGTTTGTAAGGGTTTGGTTGCCCAACGTCTGCGGAATCCGCCGGTCAACTGATGCCAAAGGATGAAGGTGTAAGCGATGAACACTAAAACCCAATGACGCTTCATACTCAGAGCATCCCGAACTTGATACTCACTCAAACCCAACCAGCCCTTGGCTTCTCGATAGAAGACCTCCACCCAGTTGCGAGCAGAATATGTTTGAGCTACCCAAGCCGCACTGACTTGGTTGTCAGAGGCATTGGTGAGAAAGTAATCCACCTCCGTCGCTTGCTCGAAACTAGAGGCATTGAGTTGAATCGCCAGCCAGCGAGTGCCTTCGAGCTTCGGAACGTGAACTGGTAACAGCGCCACCCAAACTGTCCGGGGCTGCTCCAGATTGAGTTGCACAGGTGTGAACTGCTCCACTGCCAAGGTTTGAGCAATAGCTTCTAATCCCTGCTTACGAGCAGACTCATCACCTGATGTTTGAGCAGTAACTTGGCGGTTTTTGGCGATTGCTGCCACGTAAGTTAGGTTTCTCGACTCCAACTGCTTGAGAAAAGGCGTGTTATTACCGTAGCCTGCATCAATTACAGTCACACCCGGTCGATAACCGCGCTTCAAGCATTGGTCAACCAAGTCTAGAGCCAGGTCAGGTTTTTTCTGGAAGTTGGGGTCTGCCTTGCCTTGCTCGAATAAACTTGCGTGTTGATAGAGTGCAACATCTAACGGCAGACGTCGCACTCCATCATACAAGTAGGTAGTCAGCAGCACAATACCATTGTCAGTCTTGCCAATCTCCCCAATGTACTGCCGTCCTACCCCATCAGTAGCCGCACCACTTTTGCGATGTCCCGAATCATCTACAATCAATGTGAAACCTTGACTCGGGGTCGTCTGGCGACACTGGTGCATCACCTCCAACCGCCGATTATTTAGCTTGACTTCATCCCAAGGGGCATTGTTGAGAAAATGTCTGAGGCTGTTGTAGGAGCCATCTACTGTATTTGTGACCAGTTGGCTCAGGTTTTTGCGCTGACTCTCACCCAGCAGTCCCCCTAGATAAACACGAAATTCCTGCCGCTGCTTCTGACGCGAAAATACATCATCAAACCGACGACACCAGTTCTCAAAGCACTGCGGCATCGCTGCTGGTACTTGATCTTTCACCTTACGTTGCTCCTGTCGAGACTGACGTAAAACGCAACTCCTACCCGCATTCTAGCTCAATTTGCTCCATCTTTCTTACAAAGTCCCATTATCGCTAGTACGGCAAAAAGCTTGAAATTTGCAGATGGTACGACTTTTAGTGCTAGTGCGGAGCAAACCACGCCTTTGCTAACTGTCAGCATTCCGCTTGGTTTGCAGTTTGGTGACAGTGCCAAAAGTATTCACGTGCAAGGAAATGGTCAGGATGTAAGGACAGGAAGCGATAAGTCTAATGGTCGTGTTGTACTCGATGAGCCAACTGTTGGTTTGCGCGTGCAGCCATATAAAACTTTAGCTTTAGTCGGTGGTGATATAAATTTATCGGGAGGAACGCTCCATACACGAGGGGGACAGATTGAGTTAGCCAGTGTTGCTAGCCCTGGTCTAGTCAAATTAGACTTTACAGATCGAGGCTGGGCTTTCAGCTTTGAGGACATTTTAAGCTTTGGAGATATCCAACTATTGGGTGCATCTGTAGTCGATGCTAGTGGTGATGGTGGCGGTGATATCAAAGTTCAGGGCAGACGAGTCAGTTTAAGGGATGGTTCTGAAATTGAAGCTAGTACCATTGGTTCGAGAGCAGCGGGTACTTTGAATGTGATTGCCACTGAAGCGTTGGAGGCGATCGGAGTAGAGGCGAATGGCAGGTATCCCAGCGGCTTATTCGCCATATCACCAAGAGGAGGACCTACAGGCGATAGCGGCAAGATAAACGTGGAGACCAAGCGGTTAACCTTACTAAATGGAGCGCGGATAACTACCGATACACGTTCTTCAGGGTTAGGAGGCAACTTGAAGGTAAATGCCTTGGAATCGGTAGAAGTGATTGGAACATCATCAGTACGAAACCCAGCAGGCGATCTATGGCGAAGCTCTTTGCAAGTTCTATCTGCTTCCGATGCAACAGGTAATGCTGGCAATTTAACTATAGAAACTCAAAGATTGATTATCAGAGAAGGAGGAACCGTAGCTGCTGGTACTAGTGGTTCTAGACCAAGGATAGGACGGCAAGCTAGCTCGGGACAAGGGGGCAGTTTGACAGTGAGAGCAAAGGAATTTGTT
The DNA here is from genome assembly GCF_032860985.1 of Chroococcidiopsis sp. SAG 2025. GTDB lineage: Bacteria > Cyanobacteriota > Cyanobacteriia > Cyanobacteriales > Chroococcidiopsidaceae > Chroococcidiopsis. Next base: position 6,460,465 of record NZ_JAOCNC010000001.1, on the reverse strand, counting down.
GACGTGCGTGGTAGGGATAGTAAATTAACATCTGGGTCTGGAGGTGCTAGCACTGCTGGAAACTTGACGATCGAAACTGGAGAGTTGACTCTTCGAGATGAGGCTGAAGTAGGTGTGAGTGGTGGAGGAGCAGGGAACGCGGGCGACTTAATTATCAAGGCTCGCTCTATCCATTTAGATAATAAAGGCAAGATTGTAGCTGAAACGCGATCGGGTAATGGTGGTAATATTACCTTGCAAATTGCAGACTCGCTCTTACTACGGCGCAACAGTTCTATTTCTGCTACCGCAGGTACGGCACAAGCTGGAGGGGACGGGGGCAATATCAATATCGACACGACGTTCTTTGTGGCGCTGGAAAACAGCGAGATCGCTGCCAATGCTTTTGCTGGTCGTGGTGGTAATATCAAGATTAATGTTCGAGGACTGTTTATCTCTCCCGACAGCCGTATTAGTGCGACAAGCGATCGCGGTATTGATGGCGTAGTGGCAATAGACGATATAGATATCGATCCCAGTCAAGGATTAGTGACATTACCAGTAGAATTAGTCAATGCTTCTAATCAGATTGTGGCTGGTTGTGCAACTGGCGGCGAGAATCAATTTGTCGTCACCGGACGCGGCGGCTTACCACCTAACCCGAGAGAACGACTCAACGCTGAGACAGTCCTAACTGATTGGGCAACGCTGGAACCTGTAGCCGAAAACCGCTCCACTACCATACCCAGTCACGTTAGCGAAGCTGAACGAAGTTATCGCAGCGTCAATTCTGCCCCAACTGAAATTGTCGAAGCTACTCAATGGGCATTCAACGAAAAAAATGAAGTTATATTGATGGCTGTATCTACAAATACAATGCGATCGCCTGCATTAAACTGTAACGGAACTTATCCTGCCGCAGAAATACTTCTAAAATAGTTGAATAACCTTGCCTCTATTTTAGAAATCAAAGCTGTGACAGAACCAGGAAGTTACAAAGACACCGTAAACTTGCCCAAGACAAAATTTGACATGCGGGCAAACGCCACCAAGCGCGAGCCAGAGATCCAAAAGTTTTGGGCGGATAATCAAATTTACGATCGCCTGTCACAGCAAAATTCTGGCGAGATTTTCACTTTACACGACGGACCCCCCTACGCCAACGGTTCGTTACACATCGGTCATGCCCTGAATAAAATCCTCAAAGACATTATCAATCGCTATCAACTCCAACAAGGGCGTAAAGTTCGCTGCATTCATGGTTGGGACTGTCACGGATTGCCCATCGAACTCAAAGTCATCCAAAGCATGAAGCCACAGGAACGCGCCTCGCTCACACCTTTGGAACTGCGCCACAAAGCACGAGACTTTGCTCTCAAAGCAATGCAAGAACAATGCGCCAGTCTCAAACGTTGGGGTGTTGTCGGCGATTGGGAAAACTCCTATTTGACTCTCAAACCAAAATATGAAGCTGCCCAAATCGGCGTATTCGGGCAAATGGTTTTGAAAGGCTACATCTATCGTGGCTTCAAACCCGTTTACTGGAGTCCTAGCTCGAAAACCGCCCTAGCTGAAGCAGAATTAGAGTATCCCGAAGGACACACTTCTCGCAGTCTCTATGCGGCTTTCCCAATAACTCACATCGAGCCATCCGCTTTTCCCAAACTCAAATCCTTCCTCCCCCATCTCTGGGTAGCCATCTGGACGACAACCCCGTGGACAATTCCAGCCAACTTAGCAATTGCGGTTAATCCTGAATTAAATTATGCGGTGGTGGAAATGTCACGCAAAGACGCGGAGACGCAAAGCACCCTTAGCGCCTTAGCTACGGACACTTTCACGCGACATGCTTCAATGGGGGGAACCCCCACAACGCAGTCGCTCCTCAACGGGGGGAACCCCCGCACGGAAGTGTCCTCGCCTTTGCGTGACCAAAATCCACAATACCTCATTGTTGCGGCGGATTTAGTGGAGAGATTATCTGCAACACTTGGCGCTCAACTAACTGTCAAAACCACACTTAAAGGCTACGAACTAGAACACTGCAAGTATCGCCATCCATTGTGCGATCGCGAAAGTCCGATTGTTATTGGTGGCGATTACGTGACGACAGAATCCGGTACGGGACTCGTCCACACTGCACCAGGACACGGACAAGAAGACTATCAAGTGGGGATGCGCTATAATTTGCCGATCCTCTCTCCCGTCGATGCTGATGGTAACTTTACCGCAGAAGCGGGACAATTTGCCAAGCTCAACGTATTAGGGGAAGGTAACGCCGCAGTCGTTCAAGCTTTAGAACAAGCTGGTTCGTTGCTGAAGGAAGAACCGTACGTCCACAAGTATCCCTACGATTGGCGGACGAAAAAACCCGTAATTTTGCGGGCAACCGAGCAATGGTTTGCGTCGGTAGAAGGATTTCGAGATGCAGCTCTGCAAGAAATCGCCCATGTCCGGTGGATTCCCACTCAAGGAGAAAACCGCATCACCGCAATGGTAGCCGAGCGTTCTGACTGGTGTATCTCCCGCCAGCGCAGTTGGGGCGTACCAATTCCTGTCTTCTACGATGAAGAAACTGGAGAACCGCTACTGAATGAAGAGACGATCGCTCGCGTCCAAAATATCTTTGCCGAAAAAGGCTCGGATGCTTGGTGGGAAATGTCGGTAGAAGAGTTGCTCCCAGAAAAGTATCGCGATAACGGGCGAAAATACCGTAAAGGTATGGATACGATGGATGTTTGGTTTGATTCTGGTTCCTCTTGGGCGGCTGTCCTTCAACAGCGGCAAGAATTATCTTATCCAGCCGATCTTTACCTGGAAGGATCGGATCAGCATCGCGGTTGGTTCCAGTCTAGTTTGCTCACGAGCGTTGCGACCAACGGTCACGCACCTTACAAAACTGTTTTGACTCACGGCTATACCGTAGACGAACAGGGGCGCAAGATGAGCAAGTCTTTGGGCAATGGAGTCGATCCGGCGGTAGTTATTGACGGAGGTAAGAATCAAAAAGAAGAACCACCCTACGGTGCAGATGTGTTGCGGTTGTGGGTGTCTTCGGTAGATTATTCCGCCGACGTGCCGATCAGTAAAAATATCTTAAAGCAGCTAGCAGATGCGAGAAATAAAATTCGCAACACGGCTCGTTTCTTACTAGGAAATCTGCACGATTTCGATCCCAGTCGGGATGCAGTCCCGTACGAGCAGTTACCAGACCTAGATCGCTACATGCTGCACCGGATGACGGAAGTATTTACTGAGGTAACTCAAGCTTTTGATAAATATCAATTCTTCCGTTTTTTTCAAACCGTGCAGAATTTCTGCGTTGTCGATTTATCTAGTTTCTATTTAGATATTGCTAAGGATCGGTTGTATATCAGTGCCGCTAATTCGTTTCGCCGTCGCAGCTGTCAAACAGTGTTGCAGATTGCCCTAGAAAACTTAGCCAAAGCAATCGCCCCTGTATTGTGTCACATGGCAGAGGATATCTGGCAATATCTCCCCTACCCCAAATCGCATGAATCTGTATTTGAATCTGGCTGGGTGAAGTTAGAGGACAAATGGGACAATCCACAATTGGCAGAATCTTGGGTTCAGTTGCGCCAACTCCGCACCGAAGTGAATAAGGTGTTAGAACAAGCACGTACCGAAAAGGCGATCGGTTCTTCTCTCGAAGCAAAGGTACTGTTATATGTTGCCGATGCTAATTTGCGACAACGCCTGCAATTTTTAAACCCCAGTACGGACGCACAGCCATCTACTCATTCCAACGGTGTTGATGAGTTACGCTATTTATTCATCACTTCTGGGGTAGAATTGATTGATACTCCCGCAACCCTAACAGAATTGAAATATAATTTCCAATCTGATGCTTTGGGAATTGGAGTCGCTAAGGCTGACGGAAAAAAATGCGATCGCTGTTGGAATTATTCCGTGCATGTAGGTGAATCTACAGAACACCCCCTCCTATGCGAGCGCTGTATCCCCGCTCTCGCTGGAGAATTTTAATTTTCATTTGTTAGCAATCGTTAGTTATTTGCTTAGTTATTTGCAAACTACCAGTGACTAGCGATCGCTACACCATCAAATCTCATGAACCTTGAGATTTTACTAAGTAACACAACAGTATTTGCTTTAAAGCTAGCAAAGTAAATACTGGGATAGTTTGACCATATCGACGTGATAATCTCAGTGGTTCTTGCAGCCACCGATACAACCACTCGCCACCACCAAAACGCAACCAATGGGGCGCTCTTTTTCGATCTCCTGCATAAACAGGAAATGCTCCCCCCAATCCGATCGTTACTGCTCGGATCTTACCTTGATGTTGCTGCATCCAATATTCCTGTTTCGGGCAACCTAAAGCTACCAAAACGATCCCAGCACCACTGTGATGAATTCTTTCAATCAAAGCTTCATCTTCTGGGCGCGTGAGCGGACGAAACGGCAAAGGCTCCATACCAGCAATTTTTAAGTTAGGGAAATCGCACATCAAGCGCTCTCTCATTTTCTCTAAAACTGGTGTTTCAGAACCCAAGAAAAATATGCTCACGTTCTTCAAAGGAGCGAGTTTACATAAAGATAAAAGAATATCTATTCCTGCAACACGATTTTGGGTACGCGCTCCCAACAACTTCAACATCCAGACTAAAGGCATTCCATCAGGAGTCACAAGGTCTGCATCCTTCAAAACCGTGGCAAACTCTGGATGCCAGTAAGCTTCTACTAGCATATGAGTGTTAGCCACACAAACAAATTTACTAACTTTACTCGTTGCCCACTCTAAGATTAAGTTGATTTGAGATTCAAACGGTAAAGCACTAACAGGTGAATCGATCACGTCAAGTTTTTTATAAACTTTTAATACTCTAAATTCTAAATCTAGAGTCTCAAAGGATTGATTTTGAATTTGATGTTGTTCGCTAAATAAATCTCTATTATTTAGCGTAGATTGTTGTGTATTTTTCATTCTTTCTCTATCGCCAGCAATGTGGAACCTCAGTTAACAATCCTGGCTGTGCGTAATGTATAAAGCCATCTCCGCACGCACAAAAAATAGTCGAAATCGGCTGTTAATCTCTGACATAGTTGGCAGAAGCAGGTTGAATGCCTCTCGCAAACTGATAGTATCTTACCGATTCATTGAAAATTTGTTCGATCTATTACTCAGCCGAAACTTTAGCAGAATTGCTTTAATTTAAATAATCAAAGTCTTTTACAACTTATACTTATTAAAGTATCACTAAAGCTCTCAATTTTTACTCTTTCATAGCTTAATTTAACTGTTTCTTAAGAAAATCAAATTAGATCTAAGCTTGCCATTTATTCTGATTATTTTGCAAGCGTAACTTATGACGCTTACAAAGAAAAGATTGGCGAGTCCAATCTAAATACAATAATTTAAGTTTCAGGCGCGATCGAGTGCAAACAAGCGAGGGCTATACTTACGCTTTGATAGAAAGCTGAGTTTATTAGGCTGTCTTTGAATACCACTAGCAACTGCACCTAAAACTGGTGTGGCAGAGAAATTTAATTGCTCCAATGCCTTGACTAAAGCGGAACAGTTTGTTTTACCCATACTTACAGTCAAAATACTAGCATCCACATGCCGAGCTAGAAGATTTGCATCAGCAAAACCAATCAAGTGAGATGTATCGTATATGACTAAATCGAAAGCTTGTTGCAGTTGCTCTGCCAAGCTTTGCATTTGGGGCGATGACAGCAGGATCGATGGATTGGGGGGAATTGAACCAGCAGTTAGGATAAACAAGTTATCTTTAGATATTTCTCTCCCCTGTGCGGTAGCCTCTTGAAAAGCTCCATTATCTTCAGCTTCCTCAGAGTCATTACGCACCTGCTGGATTGCATACTGAAAGTTTAAACCTTCGGCGATCGCATTGCTCAGTCCTTGCGAGTTGGATAAGTTTAACATTTTATGAATGGCAGGAGTACGTAGATTTGCGTCTACCAATAAAACTCTTTTACCCATTGCTGCTGCTGTCTGGGCTAAATACAATCCAATTGTCGATTTACCATCTTCGGGAGCGGCTGAGACGATCGCTAGAGAACGAATCGTCCCATTAATATCGAGAAAAGAAACGTTCGTGTAAAGAGATCGGAAAGCCTCCCAGAACTCAGATACCTCAGTTTTTTGACCCAGTTTGCCATTTCGCTCGAACTTTACGCTAGGAATTTCACCTAAAATTAATAATTTAGTTTTATCTTTAATTTCTTCTGAGTTGTAAAAACGTTATTGAGTTTATCTACAAGCAGAGCAACTCCAAAACTGACTAATAAACCTAAAGCTGTCTTTTATCTGCGAGGGTGTGGTTATAGAAGACGAAGTATTTATCGGTCATGGAGTTATGTTCACCAACGACCTTTACCCTCGTGCCACCAACGAAGATAGCAGCCTGCAAACTGAAGCTGACTGGTCTGTCATTGAGACCAGAGTAAAGCGTCGTGCTTCTATTGGCAGCAATGCCACTATCCTGCCAGGAGTCACAATTGGAGAAAATGCCATAGTTGGCGCTGGAGCAGTCGTGACTCGCGATGTTCCCGATCGCGCAACTGTAGTGGGAGTCCCCGCTCGGGTAGTCGGCAACTTTGCCGATGGACGCGAATTAATGAATAACGGCTCAAAAGCGAGTATTTGAAATGACCGAACAATTCAATCCAGATGAATTTCTTATAGCTCAAGCTCAGACTGAGCAGACATTATTTACAACACAAGCACCTAATATTCAAAATCTTAGCGACGGAGTTCCTTACGAACTAGGGATGAAATTCCGCAGTGCGAGAGCCGGTCAGATAACTGCAATTCGATTTTGGAAAGCTGCAAGCGAGACTGGTAACCATACTGGCAAAATCTGGGCAGCAAGTGGTGGCACTCCATTGGCAACTGTTAACTTCTCAAATGAGACAGCGTCAGGATGGCAGCAGCAAGTTCTTAGCACACCGCTGAACATTCAAGCCAATACAACTTATGTGGTGTCTGTCAACATCAACAGCTTCTATGCTGCTTATGACGATGAATTGGCAAGCTCAATTGTCAACGGCGACCTTAGCTCGGTCGCTGACGGCAATAACGGAGTTTACAACGTAAGTCCAAGCGCTTTTCCCAGCAGTTCTTATCGCAACACCAACTATTACCGCGATGTAGTCTTCTCCGCTACCCCCGTTTCCACAATTTCCAAAGTCAGTGGTGATAATCAGAGTGGCGGAGTAGGGACAACCCTAGCTAACCCATTAGTCGTTCAAGTTAAAAACCCTGCTGGCAGCCCTCAATCAGGGGTGACTGTCAATTTTGCCGTGAGTGGTGGGGGTGGTTCCGTTTCACCTACCAGCGCCGTCACCAATGCCAACGGACAAGCAAGTACAACATTGACTTTAGGAACGACGGGTGGCGCAGCAAATACAGTCACCGCAACAGCCGATAATATAGGCAGCGTGACTTTTACTGCTTTTACCACCAGAGCCAATCCTACCAACCCCAACCCCATCTACATAGAAAACCAAAAGCCAGGTAATCCCGACTGGAGAATCCCCAACTCTAACTACGACACAAATGGTGAGATTTATGGCTATGCCGGGGCGACCAGCGTCAATAAGGGCGGATCGTTGCCAATTAAGGTTTCTCTAGGATACAGCGCACAGTTCACTATTGACGTGTATCGCTTAGGTTACTACGAAGGCGCGGGAGCGCGATTAGTCGCTAGTAGCGGTGCGCTGAATGGAACTACGCAGCCTGCTTGTACCTTCGACAGTACGACCCGCCTGATCGAGTGTAACTGGGCAACTTCTTATACGCTGGCAGTAGGTAATGATTGGACGAGCGGTTTGTATTTTGCGAAGCTGACCAACTTAGCAACTGGTAAACAGTCACAGATATGGTTCGTTGTCCGCGATGACAGCAGTACTTCTGACATCTTATTCCAGAGTAGCTTTACCACTTATTTAGCTTATAGCACTTTTGGTGGTTACAGTTTATATACATATAACAGTATTGGCGGTCAAAAAGCGCTTAAGGTTTCTTACGATCGCCCGTTTTCAGCCGCTAGTATCCGTCCCGAAGAAATGCACTCGATATTACGCTGGGAGCGTCATATGGTGCGATGGTTAGAATCTCAGGGCTATAACGTCTCTTACGTCACGAACATGGACGTTCATGAAAACCCACAGCTATTGCGACAGCACAAAATATTTTTATCCGTCGGTCATGACGAATATTGGTCGCTGGAAGAGAGAAATGCTGTCGAACAAGCCAGGGACGCGGGAGTTAATTTAGCTTTCTTCTCAGCTAACACTTGCTATTGGCGAGTTCGGTTTGAAAATAGCCCCACTGGGGGAAACAACCGCATCATGGCGTGCTATAAGGATGTGACAGATCCCGTCGCACCTACGAACAAGTTCCGCAGCCAACAAAACAATCGACCTGAAAACGCTTTGATCGGTGTCATGTATACAGGCGACAATGGAGGGTTGTATTGGACTTACGATTACAATAACCCTTACTACGGCGGGTATGATTTTGTTGTCACCAATAGTAGCGACCCTTACTACGCCAACACCAACTTGAACAATGGAGACAAGCTAGGTGGGTTAGTAGGTTATGAATGGGATGCAGCGATTAATAATGGTGCTGCCCCCAGCAATCTTGTTGTTTTGAGCGAATCAGCAGTTAATCCCAACGGTTCCTTTGATTCCGATCTTCCGCCTGGAACTAATATCAATATTTCCAACGCAGCCCGTTACACTGCTGCCACTGGCGCTAAGGTATTTGCGACTGGATCGGTTCATTGGATGTTCGGGTTGGATACTGATGGCGCTCGGGTCAACCGCGAAGATATACGCGCTAAGCAAATTGCTGTCAACGTACTAGCAGACATGGGGGCTAAGCCTCAGTCTCCAGATGTCAACATAATTGTGCCTTGAGAATAACTTCGTATGAACTTGAGATTAAAACGCCGCCGATTCGGTCAGCTAGCGATCGCTAGTGCCGCTACAACCGTACTCTCCAATTTAGCAGCCAAAAAAACAGTTGCCCAAACACAACTCGTCATTTACGGCGTGCGCTTAACCCCTGCTAGTAGCAGCATCACAGAAGACTTAGTTGATGAGAAAGCAGCAAATAAAACCCCAGGAATGATTTTGCAATCCTTAGACCTTACCACAGGTCAAGAATTGTTATCTACTGAAATTGCCGAACAAGCCGTTCAAAATCAACAGGACGCGACTGAAACTGCAAGTAAAGCTTTTATCATCAAAAAGCAGAGCGAACGAATCACTGGTTTTACTGCCTTATCAGATGGGACATTTGTTGTTGCGGCTCTAGCATCAACTCGCAAGGGCGATTTAAATCGCTTCATCGTCTTCAGTCCAGATAGTAAAAAGTCGGCAACAAAAGGCTTAAAAGCCAAAAAAATCAAAAAGAACAATACAATTGAGAGCCTGCTCGCCATCCAACAAGACCAACTTTTAGGTATCGTTAGCCTTACCCAAGGTCAACCGCCTTTCGAGCTAGCATTAATTGACTCAAAATCAGGTCAAGTCGATTCTCGATCCGATCTACCAAATTTACCTCCATTCAATCGGTACAGCAATCTCGCCCAATCCTCTGATGGCAACATTTACGGTACTAGTATCGATCCTGGTGGCAACCCAATTCTGGTGCAGTTCGATCTGATAAATAAGTCTCCAATCACTGGTAGAGGAAGAGTTATCAATTTAGTAGAACTGAGGTTTAACGGTCGTCCTTTGTCAAATGACTTGGCATGTCTTGCCTTTTCTCCCGCCAATCAACTATTTGCACTTGCCGATCCCAATCTAGAAGGCAGTAATTCTTTATTCTCTGTCGATCCGCAAACCGGACAAATGCAATTTCTCCGAAAATTTGCCGTTGACAAAATTGCTTTTAGTAAGGTCTAGAAACTATTAGCTAACTGCTCGATCGCTGCCGTTGTTTCTCTAGCAATTGAAGTTGTGTAAATTTACTTCTACTGGTCTACTCCTATGACAAATACTCGCGATCGCTTGACACAAAATGTCGATTTCAGTACTTATCCCGAGCAGGGAAATATTTGTACAGACAAGCAAAATTCGGCAATTCATACAATTAATATTGGTGTCATAGGCTATGGCTATTGGGGTCCCAATTTAGTCCGTACCTTTGCCGATCTCCCAGGAGCAAAGGTCGTAGCTGTGAGCGATTTTAAAATAGAAAGGCTGGCTAAAGTGCAATCGCGTTACCCAGCCGTGAAAGTAACGACAGATAGCCAAGACTTATTTGCAGATCCAAATATCGATGCGATCGCGATCGCGACCCCAGTTTCGACTCATTACGACTTAGCCTTAGCAGCTTTGCAGGCTGGCAAACACGTACTCGTCGAAAAACCAATGACTGTTAGCTCCGAACAAGCCATCAGACTGATTGAGGAGGCTCAACGGCGGAATTTGGTACTGATGGTAGATCACACCTTTGTTTACACGGGTGCAGTCCGTAAGATGCAGGAACTCGTTGCCAGTAAAGCAATAGGCGACGTTTATTACTACGATTCTGTCCGGGTCAACTTGGGGCTATTCCAGCACGATGTAAATGTGATTTGGGATTTGGCAGTCCACGACCTCTCGATTATGGACTACGTGTTGCAAGCTAAGCCAACCGCTGTCTCGGCGACAGGGATGAGTCACATTCCTGGCGAACCAGAAAACATTGCCTACCTAACATTATTTTTCGATAACAGCGCGATCGCCCACATCCACGTGAATTGGCTAGCGCCAGTTAAAGTTCGTCGTACCCTGCTTGGGGGCAGTCAAAAAATGATCTGTTATGACGACTTGGAGCCAAGTGAAAAGATTAAGGTATACGACAAAGGAATTACAGTCAATGGCAGCCCTGAGAACGTTTACCAAATGTTAGTTGGCTATCGCACCGGAGATATGTGGTCGCCAAAGTTAGATATGACTGAAGCGTTGCAAACCGAGGCATTACACTTTGTTGATTGCATCCAGCAAGGCAAACGTCCAATTACCGATGGGGAAGCAGGACTGCGGGTCGTCAGAATTCTAGAGGCTGCTACCCAGTCCATCAAGCAGCAAGGTCAATTAGTTGAACTAAGCGGAGTGGAGGTAGCAGTATGATCCCATTTGTAGACCTAAAAGCGCAGTACTTGAGCATTAAAGACGAAATTGATGCTGCTGTTTTTAAAGCTTTAGATTCCACTACGGTTCAGTTAAGGCTCAAAGTGTTGTAAATTAAGCATTGTTCCCAAGAATGGAAAGTGAGTGTAGTGCATCTGAAGGATTTCTCATTGTTGTCTCCTACGATACAAAGTAGTGATGTGTTCAAAGCGATAGAGGCAGCCATCCCATCCACGGAGATCGAGCAAGCGATCGCTAAAACTAAAGTTTGTGAACAACGTAAACGCTCGTTACCAGCACAATTGGTAATTTGTTTGGTAATTGCGATGAGTCTGTGGTCACGAGATTCGATGAGAGATGTGCTGAAAAACTTAATTGATGGGCTGAGCGAAGCATGGGTGAAAGTGGGGAAATACTGGCGAGTTTTTTGTAAATCAGCAATAACGCAAGCCCGACAACGATTAAGTCCAAGGGTGATGAGTCAATTGTTCCATCAACTGGTGCGACCAATGGCTAGCACCGATACCAAAGGAGCATTTCTCAATGGATTGCGAATTGTGGTAATTGATCGGACTTGCTTCGATCTGCCAGACAGCGATGAAAATGCGAGAGTTTTTGGTCGTCCGAGCAGCCGTCCTGGCACACAAGCCGCATTTCCCAAACTGCGATTAGTCATTTTGGTAGAAGCAGGAACACATTTAATCTTTGATGCATTGATGTGTCCATATCGAATAGGAGAACGAGTGCGGGCATTAAGATTATTACGCTCCGTGAGTTCAGGGATGTTGTTGATGTGGGACAGAGGGTTACATTCTTATGCAATGGTGCAAGCAACTGTCACAACTGGTAGCGATTATTTAGGAAGAATTCCCGCAAATGTCAAGTTTTTGTGCGAAGAACCACTGGCGGATGGTTCTTATCTGAGTTGGATTTATCCACCTGCTAAATTCCGCTCAAAAGCTTGCCAGCCCATACAAGTCCGAGTGATTGAATACACAATTGGTAATACCGACAACCCAGAGGAACAACTAAGATATCGCTTAATTACCAGCTTATTGGAATTGGAGAAATTTCCGGCTCAACTACTGGCGATTGAATATCATCAACGCTGGGAAGTAGAAAATACTATTGATGAACTCAAAGTACATTTATCAGGACGAAAAACTCATATTCGCTCTCAAAAACCGCGTGAAGTTGTGCAGGAAGTTTACGGGTGGTTGTTAGGACACTGGGCTGTGCGGTTATTGATGTTTCAAGCTGCAAAGAGCGCGGGTATCACTCCTTTGCGTCTGAGTTTCACTGGGACATTGCGAGTTATTCGTCGTGCTATCCCGAAATTTCAACGCTTGCAATCACAAGAACTCCCCTTTTTTTAAGTTGGTTAACTGTAGAGATTTTAGACACTCTGTTACCTGAACGAGTTTCTCGTACCAATCCCAGAGTTGTAAAAAAACCTGTATCCAAGTTTCGCTCAAAAAAGCCAAGACATCGAGCCACCCCCTCCCGAACCAATCCTCCTATTTTCTTTATCCTCAGCACAGCGTAGCCTTAAATGAACCGTATTGCTTTAGAAAGTACGCAATTTGTGCTAGGGAGTGAGGTCGTCGCTCTCGAAGAAGAATTCGCTCATTACTGTAATGCCGATTATGGCATTGCTGTCAATACAGGTACTAGCGCCCTCCACCTGGCACTCCTAGCCGCTGGAATTGGTACGGGTGACGAAGTGATTACCGTTCCTTTTACTTTCGTCGCCACCACGGCAGCAATTTGTTACACCGGAGCTAAACCTGTCTTCGTCGATATCGATCCCGTGTCATACACGATGGACGTAACCCAGATTGAAGCAGCGATTAGCGAGCGCACCAAAGCAATTCTACCAGTGCATCTGTACGGACAACCAGCCGACATGGAACCGATTTTAGAAATCGCTCGCCGTCACGGTCTGGTGGTGATTGAAGATGCGGCACAAGCACACAGAGCCGAGTACAAAGGGCAGCGAGTTGGTAGCCTTGGCGACATTGGTTGTTTCAGCTTTTATCCTGGGAAGAACTTAGGGGCGTGTGGTGAAGGTGGTATGGTCGTCACCAACAATCCCGAGTACGAGCGCAAAATGCGGATGCTGCGCGATTGGGGGCAAGAACGCAAGTATCACCACGTCTTTAAGGGATACAATTACCGGATGGATGGCATCCAGGGAGCCATCTTGCGGGTGAAGTTACGCCACTTAGACAAATGGACAGAGGCAAGAAGAACACACGCCGCTCAGTATGATAAGTTACTGGCAAGTTCGGAGGTGTCTACTCCTGCTGTCATGCCATACAGTTATCACGTTTACCACGTCTATGCCGTGCGATCGCCCCAACGAGATTGGTTGCAACAGATACTACACAAGCAGGGGATTCAAACAGGCATTCACTACCCCATTCCCGTACACCTACAACCAGCTTACGCCGAATTAGGATATCAGTCGGGAGATTTTCCCCACACCGAACGAGCAGCGAGGGAAGTCCTGTCTTTACCCATGTACGCCGAACTTTCTCTCAACCAATTAGAAGTTGTAAGTGCTGTAGTACGCGAGAATCTTCCATGTATGAATTGGCAAAAAGTAGGGTAGTCGCAGCTACACACGGCTCCCAAGAGCTGAAACCAGACCCAGAGTTTGAAATGGGGATGGCAAAACATTTGCGCCATCAGTACAGCAATGACCAATTACTCGAATTGTACAATCGCTTCACGATTGGCGAGGGTGATTTTGACTTGTTAATGCGGCGAATTATTTGGCGTACAATGGCACGTCAATTCGGTCATGGCGTTCGGATTGGTAGTGGTGTTGGCTTCAAACATTTAGAAACATTTGAGATTGGCGATCGCGTTTTCATTGGTTCGCAGAGCTACATTCAAGGACGCTTTGATGGCAGGTGCGCGATCGGTAACTACGTTTGGATCGGTCCGCAGAGTTACTTTGATGCGCGTGACTTGATAATTGAGGATTATGTAGGATGGGGACCAGGAGCAAAAGTGCTTGGTTCAACTCATACCGCATTCCCAATTGATGTTCCGATTATTCAAACAGACCTGGAAATTAAATCGGTAAAAGTAGAATCAGGAGCTGATATAGGGATGAATGCCGTCATTCTTCCTGGGGTAACGATTGGTAAAGGTAGTATTGTTGGTGCTGGAGCCGTTGTCACCAAAGACGTACCACCATTTGCCGTCGTTGCTGGCGTTCCTGCTCGGTTTCTACGCTGGCGAGAAGGATATGAACCATCACAGAGCAATTAAAATATGCAAAATCAACGTGTATTAATTACAGGTGGTGCTGGGTTAGTTGGCTCCCACATTGCCGATTTGTTAGTGGGACTTTGTAAGAAAGATGGAGCAAATTGAGCTAGAATGCGGGTAGGAGTTGCGTTTTACGTCAGTCTCGACAGGAGCAACGTAAGGTGAAAGATCAAGTACCAGCAGCGATGCCGCAGTGCTTTGAGAACTGGTGTCGTCGGTTTGATGATGTATTTTCGCGTCAGAAGCAGCGGCAGGAATTTCGTGTTTATCTAGGGGGACTGCTGGGTGAGAGTCAGCGCAAAAACCTGAGCCAACTGGTCACAAATACAGTAGATGGCTCCTACAACAGCCTCAGACATTTTCTCAACAATGCCCCTTGGGATGAAGTCAAGCTAAATAATCGGCGGTTGGAGGTGATGCACCAGTGTCGCCAGACGACCCCGAGTCAAGGTTTCACATTGATTGTAGATGATTCGGGACATCGCAAAAGTGGTGCGGCTACTGATGGGGTAGGACGGCAGTACATTGGGGAGATTGGCAAGACTGACAATGGTATTGTGCTGCTGACTACCTACTTGTATGATGGAGTGCGACGTCTGCCGTTAGATGTTGCACTCTATCAACACGCAAGTTTATTCGAGCAAGGCAAGGCAGACCCCAACTTCCAGAAAAAACCTGACCTGGCTCTAGACTTGGTTGACCAATGCTTGAAGCGCGGTTATCGACCGGGTGTGACTGTAATTGATGCAGGCTACGGTAATAACACGCCTTTTCTCAAGCAGTTGGAGTCGAGAAACCTAACTTACGTGGCAGCAATCGCCAAAAACCGCCAAGTTACTGCTCAAACATCAGGTGATGAGTCTGCTCGTAAGCAGGGATTAGAAGCTATTGCTCAAACCTTGGCAGTGGAGCAGTTCACACCTGTGCAACTCAATCTGGAGCAGCCCCGGACAGTTTGGGTGGCGCTGTTACCAGTTCACGTTCCGAAGCTCGAAGGCACTCGCTGGCTGGCGATTCAACTCAATGCCTCTAGTTTCGAGCAAGCGACGGAGGTGGATTACTTTCTCACCAATGCCTCTGACAACCAAGTCAGTGCGGCTTGGGTAGCTCAAACATATTCTGCTCGCAACTGGGTGGAGGTCTTCTATCGAGAAGCCAAGGGCTGGTTGGGTTTGAGTGAGTATCAAGTTCGGGATGCTCTGAGTATGAAGCGTCATTGGGTTTTAGTGTTCATCGCTTACACCTTCATCCTTTGGCATCAGTTGACCGGCGGATTCCGCAGACGTTGGGCAACCAAACCCTTACAAACCTTTGCCGAAGCATTGGAGGCATTCCGCACCGCAGTCGAGTTTCGTTTGGTCCGCTGGCTTAATGAGCATGTTGATGTATTTGCCTCTCACAGAGCTAAGTTCGGCTATATTTGGGCTTAGAAAGTTTTAAAGTCCCATTAGTTAAAGAAGAAGTTGCTGAAATTATAGTTTTGGATGACTTTACTCGCGGACAGCGCCAAAACTTAGCTCAAGCGCAAGAACGCGGACATTTAGTCATTGTCGAAGGTGACATTCGCGATCGCCAACTGCTTGCCGATATCATGCAAGGTGTGGATATCGTCTTCCACCAGGCAGCGATCCGCATCACTCAATGCGCTCAAGAACCCCGCCTAACGATGGAAGTTCTAGCTAATGGGACTTTCAACGTCCTAGAAGCGGCGGTCAATGCTGGAGTGAAAAAGGTAGTCGCTGCCTCCTCCGCCTCAATCTACGGCATGGCAGAAGCATTTCCTACTACTGAGAAGCACCATCCCTACAACAACCGCACGATTTACGGTGCAGCTAAGACTTTTAACGAAGGACTCCTACGCAGCTTCTACGACATGTACGGGTTGGACTACGTAGCCTTGCGTTACTTCAACGTTTACGGTCCGCGCATGGATATTTATGGCGTTTACACCGAAGTTCTGATTCGCTGGATGGAACGCATAGCCGCAGGTCAACCGCCACTGATTTTCGGTGATGGCAAGCAGACAATGGATTTTGTCTATATCGAAGATATCGCTAGAGCAAACATTTTGGCGGCTAAAGCCGATGTGACGGATGAAGTATTTAACATTGCTAGCGGTGTGGAAAGCAGTTTGAACGACCTTGCCTACAGTTTGGCTAGGGTGATGGGAGCGGATTTGCAGCCAGAGTACGGTCCAGAACGCAAAGTTAACCCCGTGCAGCGGCGACTAGCAGATCCGAGCAAAGCGAAAGAATTACTAGGTTTTGAAGCACAAGTCTCTCTAGAAGAGGGATTGTGTCAGCTCGTCAAATGGTGGCGCGAACAAAAGCTGGCAAAGGAAACAAGCAATGTCTGAACAGAGGCAAATCCCGATCGCCAAACCTTGGATGAGTGAAGCCGAGGCAGATGCCGCTAAGCGGGCGATTATGTCCGGCTGGGTGACGCAAGGACCCGAAGTCACCGCTTTCGAGCAAGAGTTTGCAGCCTATGTGGGGGCAAAGTCTGCTTGTGCGGTTTCTAACTGTACCACGGCATTACATCCAGCTTTGTTAGCCGTGGGCGTGCAGCCTGGGGATGAGGTCATTACCGTCAGTCATTCTTATATTGCGACTGCCAATAGTATCCGATACTGCGGTGCGATCCCCGTATTTGTCGATATCGAGCCGCATACTTACAACATTAATCCGACTTTAATTGAAGCGGTGGTGAGCGATTGCACCCGCGCGATTCTCGTCGTCCACCAGATGGGAATGCCTTGCGACCTCAAAGCGATTGTGGACGTTGCCGGTCGCTACAATTTACCAGTTATCGAAGATGCAGCCTGCGCCATTGGCAGTGAAATTCTCTGGGAAGGACAGTGGGAAAAAATCGGCAAACCACACGGCGATATTGCCTGCTTTTCCTTCCATCCCCGCAAGGTAATTACGACTGGTGATGGTGGAATGCTAACCACCAGCAATCCTGAATGGGAGCGGCAGTTTCGTCTGTGGCGACAACACGGCATGAGCGTTCCCGATACTATACGCCACGGCGCGAAACAAGTGATTTTCGAGACTTACCCGATGTTGGGCTACAACTACCGGATGACTGACATTCAGGCAGCAGTAGGACGGGAACAGCTCAAGCGCTTGCCGGAGATTGTCGCACGCCGCCGCTACTTAGCACAGCGATACCAACAACAGCTCTCAGAGGTGCGGGGCTTGAAATTGCCCACCGAGCCAAATTGGGCAAAAAGTAACTGGCAGAGCTATTGCGTCCGTCTACCAGAGGAATGCCACCAGGTGCAAGTCATGCAGGCGATGTTGGATGCAGGAATTTCCACGCGACGCGGGATTATGTGCGCCCATCGCGAAGAGGCATATCAAAGTGAAGCTTGGTCTTGCGGTAGCGATCGCCTAATAGAAAGCGAAGAAGCTACCGATCGCGCCATCATCTTACCACTTTTCCACCAAATGACCGAGCCGGAACAAGATCGCGCGATCGCGGTTTTGAAAACTGTTTGTCTTTAAGTGTTGTGCTGAGTGCAATCTAGCAGGAGCAGATCGAGAGAAAGTATATGGAAACACTAGCTAACAAAACACTCAGCCTTTGGCAAGCAGAAGGTCGCCGCCTGATCCCACAAAATTTTGCGGCGTTTCGCAGCCTGATCTCGCAAGCAAAAGACTTAGCGCAGCAAGGCAACTACGAAGCAGCAGCAGTGTACGGGCAGATTGCAGCCAACTACGCTCAATTGAACCATTGTGGTTTTTTCGTCAGCTCCGAGCTAGAGCAGCTCCTCCTCACCATTGGACGCAAGGCAATCCCGAGCGCTCTCGATCCTCAAAAGGATTCTTCGTTGCCCAAAACGGTGAAGCACGTACTTCACGTATCAACCCATCTTTCTAATATCGGTGGTATACCCAGATTAATGCGGCGCTGGATTCAACAGGATACCGAGCGATCGCACTCGGTTGCTTTAACGAGGCAAGCACCGAACGAAATTCCTCAAGACCTGAAAGATGCCGTATCCAATAGCCAGGGCAAGATCTACGTATTAAACGACCGCAGTGGCGGGATTATCTCTCGTGCCAAAAGGCTACGCGAATGTGCCGCAACCGCAGATATCGTCGTGCTACATACCTGGGAGTACGACGTTGTACCAACAATTGCATTTGCTAATAAAGCACAATCTCCAGCAATTGTCTATACAAATCACGGCGACCATTGGTTTTGGGTAGGAGCTGCTATCAGTGACGCGATCGCGAATCTCCGCGAGTCTGGAATGCATCTATCTCAACAGCGCCGAGGGATTGAGGCAAAACGTAACCTGCTTCTATCGACGATTTTAGAACCAGCTGATAGAAAACTGTCGCGATCGCAAGCCAAGCAACAACTTGGAATTGACGAAAACAGTATCATGCTGCTCTCCATTGCCAGAGCAGTTAAATATAAAACAGTTGATGGCGTTAATTTTGCTGATGCCCACGTTGAATTACTAAAGCGATACGATCGAGCGATCTTGGTTGCGATCGGTGCAGGTCATAGTGACGAAGATTGGTCGCCAGCGATCCAGCAAACCCAGGGAAGAATTCGAGTCTTGGGAGAAACTAAAGATACCGCTGTATTTTATCAAGCTGCCGACATCTATGTTGACTCGTTTCCTTTCGTTTCCATTACATCCATACTAGAAGCTGGCAGCTACGGCGTACCCTCAGTGAGCCGTTATCCATACTCCTCCGATCTATGCGGCGTTCTTGGCTCTGATATGCCTGGTTTGACTGGCAATTTGATTCGAGTGCGGGATCTCGAAGAGTATACAGCAGTTTTATCCCATTTAGTTGAAGATGAAGAGTTTCGTCTATCGCTTGGGGAAGCCACCAGAAATAAAATAGCCGCAACTCATTGGGGTAGTCATTGGCAGAATGCTTTGAACTGATCTTTATTCTTATGTTGTAGCTCTACCGAAAAAAGCTGCAACCTTAGATTTAATCGATGAGATGTCTTTAGGTGAGCCGGATCTCTTCTTACCAAGCGTCAATCAAACCGATATAAAAACAGTTATGCATTGGCATATGCCACTGATGCCATTCAAACAACGGCTACAGTTGTGGTTCAGATTGGTTAAAAAATACGGCTTTCGTAATAATCCGCTGAATGTTCTACTACCAGAAAAATTGCGATCGCGCTATTACTTATTGCGGCGCAACTACTTAGATTGGCGTTCTTTACAAAAACGCTAGATTTTCAGTTTTACAAATTCTATGCTTAAAAACTTACCACCAATTTATTTCTATATTCCGCAAAGCAAATTACCTGCTGGCGATTTACCGCAAACTGCTAATTTTTTCTGGCAGTGGCTGTCTTTTCACCGTTCGATATCTCCGATGGCGGGTGGCGGTTGTATTTGGACATTGCAAACTTATCTTTATCTCAATGATTATGGATTTCCTTGCCAATTAGTACAAACAATGCCCGATCGAGGGATTGTTTTATCTCACCGCGATTTTTTGGATGATTCTATACAGCCAAGTCCAAAATTACTGATTGTTTGCTTAAGAGCAGATGTGGATCGACATCCTTACGCACAGATGCATGTCGTGCAAAATCCGTACCAAGCAATACCCAGAAGATTTTTGACACTTTGGGAAAGTTACTTTATTCCTCACTGGACGCAATCTTCTCTCATGCCTCGCGATCCTCAGCGCGGAGATACTTTTGAAAATGTTGCTTTTATTGGAAATGAAACAAATTTAGTTTCTGAATTTCGAGGTCAGTTTTGGCACGAGCAACTAGACGTTTTAGGCTTGCGATTTCAGAAGAAACTCGCTCATGATTCTTGGCATGACTACAGTGATATTGATGTCGTCTTGGCTGTCAGAGAATTTGGTCGTAAAAATTATTTTAGAGGCAAGCCCGCATCAAAACTATATAATGCATGGCACGCTGGCGTACCAGCAATTTTAGGTTATGAATCTGCATTTCGAGCTGAGCGCAAAAGCGATCGCGATTATCTAGAAGCAACTTCTTTAACAGAGGTTATTTCATCGCTTAAGTGTCTTCGAGATAACAAAGAAATACGTCGCGCTATGGTTGAAAATGGTTGGATACGGGCTAAAGAAACACGAGCGGAGCAGATAGTTATAAAATGGCAGGATTTTTTGATAAATAGTGCAATTCCAGCCTATAGAAATTGGTGTTCGATGTCGCCTTGGCAACAGCAAGTCTTTTTTAATACACGTCGTTCTTTCCTTTCATTCCGCCCAAGTTACTACTTCCTAAAATCGCAGGTATTCAACTGTGTAGAAAAACTGTTCGCGGGAAAAGTAGCTTAACGTTCTCAAGTCGCAGATAGTAATTTTTACTTGAGTTTTGCATGTGTAAAATCACAAAAATATAAAAATATTGGTTTTAAGGTATAGGAATTATAAAAACCATGAAGATAGCATACACAACCACCTATAATGCTCGCTCTTTAGGTACGCAAGGCTGTAATGAATGGTCGGGAACAGGTTATTACATAGCTCAGTCACTCAAGCACCAGTTCGCCAGTGACATAGAGTATATTGGTTCTCTAAAAAATAAATTGACGTTGAAAGCTCGGCTAAAATTGAAGCGTCACTATCACGAGCTTTTTCACAAAACTTATATCAAAACTACGGAACCGATACTTCTTAAGAATTACGCCAATCAGGTTTCTAAAAAACTAGCTCAAAGCGATGCAAATATCATATTTAGTGCCACGGTAGATCCGATCGCCTATCTTGAATGCCAACAGCCAATTGTTTTCTGGGCGGATGCGACTTTTGCTAACTTAATAGATTTTTATCCCCAATATAGCAATCTATGTCAGGAGTCAATTAGCAACGGACATTTAATGGAAAAAACTGCTCTCCAGAAATCTAAGCTAGCAATTTATTCATCTGAATGGGCAGCTCAAACCGCTATTGAATATTACCAAGCCGATCCAGCAAAAGTAAAAGTTGTACCTTTTGGGGCAAACATTGAAAGTAGTAAAACTCTTTATGAAGTTAAAGATTTAATTGAACTCAGACCCTTAAAGCCATGTAAATTGCTATTTATTGGAGTTGATTGGTTCCGTAAGGGGGGAGATATTGCCCTTAAGGTTGCTCAGGAGTTAAATAACTTAGGTTTAAGTACAGAGCTAACAGTTATTGGCTCTCATCCTATTGTAGAAGGTTCTCTACCTAGTTTTGTTAAACCTTTGGGTTTTATTAGTAAATCTAGTCGCGAAGGTCAAGAGAAAATTCATCAACTTATTGGCGAATCTCACTTGCTAATTTTGCCCTCACTTGCAGATTGTTCGCCCATTGTTTTATGCGAAGCTAATTCACTAGGCGTGCCTTGTCTGTCCACTAAAGTTGGTGGAATTCCGACAATTATTAGAACAGGTTTAAATGGTGCAACATTTGACAAAGAAGCCGATATTTCGGATTACTGTAAATATGTAATTCATCTATTTACTAACTATAAAGAATACAAAGATCTGGCACTTTCTACCTTTAATGAATATCAGACGCGGCTTAACTGGAAGGTGGCTGGAAAAACCGTGAAAAAATTACTGGTAGACAACCTAAATTAGAACTGGAGAATTCAGGGGCTAATCTATTTGCTTTTAAGAGTTATTTGTAAGAGTTATTTCTATGAAAACTAAACTATTAGTTAGCATTGTCATCAATAACTATAACTACGAGCGCTTTTTAGCAGAAGCAATTGATAGTGCCTTAAGTCAAACTTATCCTCATACTGAAGTCATTGTTGTCGATGACGGATCTACAGATAATTCTCGCAATATTATTGCTAGTTACGGCGATCGCATCATTTCCATTCTGCAAGAAAATGGCAAACAAGCAGCCGCTTTTAATAGTGGATTTGCTATAAGTCAAGGTGAAATTATTATCTTCTTAGACTCTGACGATTATCTTTTTCCTCATACTGTCGAACGCATAGTTTCTATCTGGAAACCACATTTAGCTAAAGTACATTACCGCTTAAATGTAGTTGATACCTTTAGTCAATCTCTAGGATACTCCTGTCCGCAAGGTGCATTATTATCGACTGGCGAGGTATGGTGCAGATTACTAGAAGTTGGTGGTTATGCTAGCACGCCTACTAGTGGCAACGCACTTAATCGCAAAGCACTAGAACAAGTCTTCCCGATTCCCGATGAATATAAGCTAACCGCTGACGATTACTTATCAATTTCGATTCCTTTTTATGGAGAAGTAGCAGCAATTGAAGAACCTTTAGGTGTTTACCGAATTCATCATAGCAATCAGTGGGCTTTAGCTACAGTAACAGGCGATCGCTTTCAGAGATTTGTCCGGCACGATTTACAAAACTATTCCCTGCTATTACAAAAAGCAAGCGAATTAGGATATAAATTACCAAAAGATTTAGAACAAAGAGCTATCGGGCGATTATGGTCGCGGATTATTTCCTTACGGTTAGATCCTCAAAATCATCCAATTCCCTCAGATCGTCCTCTCTCACTTGTCTATCAGGGAATCCGTTCGCTTTGGAAATACTCGCACTTTAATTGGCAAAAACGATCGATCTATAGTCTCTGGTTTATTTGGGTGGGATTTATGCCTTTAGCTTTAGCAAAACCAGCGATCGCTTGGTTATACGCGCCGCATTTTCGCCCCAAAGCGATCGCTTGGATAATTAAAAAAATTCAGTCGCGGGCAAATCGAGCAGAGCTTTTCGCTAATCAAACATTAACTATTCAGAAATAATAAATAAATGAAAGTAGTAGAAAAAATTATTCATAGAAAAAAACAAGAACGTAAAAGTAACTCTTGTCTGCGCGTTCTTTTTGTCAGCCATGCCTATATAGTAGGTGTAAATCAGGGAAAACTTCAGGCGATCGCAGAAATTGATGGAATTGAAGTCGGTTTATTGGCTCCTAATAACTGGAAAGCATTGGAATGGAATCGCCGACTTGAACTAGAAAAACCGTACTCAAAAATCCAAATTTACAGCGCACCTGTGTTGTTTGCTGGTCGTGGCGGCGCTCATATTTACGCACCTTGGCGAGTTTGGCAAGTGCTGAACGATTTTCAACCTGACATAGTACAAGTCGAAGAAGAAGTCTTCTCAATGTGCGCGTTTGAACTAGCAATTTGGACGCGAATAATAAGCAAGCAATTAGTTGTGTTTGGTTGGGAAAATATGGATCGCAACCTACCCAGATTTCGCCATTGGGTGCGTCAATTTGTGCTGAATTCAGCCAGCGCCATCATTGCTGGAAATCATGAAGGAGCCGATTTATTGCGTCATTGGGGGTATACAAGAGAGATCGCAATTATGCCTCAGATGGGAGTAGACACGAATTTATTCGCGCCGCAATTATCCCAAGGCGATCGCCAAGAGTTTCATATCGGTTTTTTAGGACGATTTGTGGCGGGAAAAGGAATAGACATCTTATTTACCGCTGTTAGTCAACTGCGACAACGGGGTTTCAATTGTCGCGTTATCCTCTGCGGTTCTGGTACGAGTGAAGCAGATTTGCGTCAGGAAGCAGAAAAACAGCAGATTGCTGACTTGGTAATTTGGGAAAAAGCAGTACCACACGAAGCAGCACCGATCGCAATTGCACAATTTGACGTACTCGTACTTCCCTCACGCACGACTCCCACCTGGAAAGAACAGTTCGGTCATGTATTAATTGAAGCAATGGCAATGGGTGTGCCTGTTATCGGCTCTACCAGTGGCGAAATTCCTCACGCGATCGGACGAGCTGACTTAGTATTTCCAGAAGAAGACGCACATCAATTAGCAGCAATTTTAGAGCGGCTAATTTGCGAACCAAATTGGCGACAAGAAGTAAAAAGTTACTGTTTGAACAGAGTGCAACAGCACTACTCTCACGAACGAATTGCAGCACGATCGCTTCAACTATGGCAAACATTGAGGGAATGGGGAGTAGGGAATAGGGAGTGGGGAGCGATCACCGATCGCTGATAAATGATAACTAATAAGAGGTTTAAAAATGCGTGTTGCGATCGCACGAACAATGGCTGAATTTAGCATTGATGTCCATACCAACGGTTTAATTTCAGGACTCAAAGCTGTCCGTCCAGATTGGGAAATCATTGAATTAGCACCGCGTTCTTTCGATCGCACTAATTCATCCTGGTTGCTGAGAGTGCAGAAATACTACGAACGTTTCTGGCGCTATCCTCGTAAAGTTAAACAGCAAGTAGCAGATATTTTTCATATTATCGAACCTTGTGATGCTCATCTCGTCTATTGGTTAAAGCAGACTGGTCAACCTGCGATCGTTACTTGTCACGACCTGATTAACTTTTTCTACCGCGATAATCTTAAAGGTTCGGTACAATTACCGCTAGTTAGTAGAAATGCTTGGATCTATGCTGTTGAAGGTATGAAATATGCCGATCGCATCATTGCTGTTTCCAGTGCAACCGCTCAAGATACAGCTCAAATATTAGATATTGAGCCAGCGCGTATTAGTGTCATTCCTAATGCTGTTGAAGCCATATTTAGACCTCTACCTAAAGTGGAAGTTGAGTCATTTCGCGCTCGGCAGGTAATTGCAAAGGAAACATTTTGTCTTTTAAATGTTGGCGTAAATCATCCCCGTAAAAATCTTTCTAAGATTTTACAAGCAGTAGCAGTTTTAGTTCAACAAGGTTTGCCAATACAATTTTGGAAAGTAGGGTCGGATTTTAACACCGAGCAAAAAGAGTTTATCCAAAGTCATAACTTAACCAAATGGATTAAATATTTTGGAAAACCAGATAAATCCACCTTAATACAGTTATATAATGCTGCTAATGTTCTAATTGCTCCTTCATTACACGAAGGGTTTGGAATCACTATTTTAGAAGCAATGGCTTGCGGTACTCCTGTCATTACTTCTAATGTCTCTGCTATGCCTGAAGTTGTTGGTGATGCTGGAATTTTAGTTAACCCAAACAATCCGATAGAAATTGCAGACGCAGTAATTTGTCTGCAAAAAGATCCGATGTACTATCAAGAGCTTGTAAACAAAAGTTTGCACAGAGTTAAGTCATTCACCTGGGAAAAAACAGCAGAGCAAGTAGCTAAAGTTTATGAAGAATTACTAAGTGCTAGATCGTCCAGTAATCGGAGTGTTTCTAATAATTAATTAAAAATTACAACGAGGAAAAAGTAGTAAAATGATTGCAATGTCTACAAAAGATTTAGTTAGAAGAACATTACCCCCTTCGGCTGTTATTCACTTAATGGCTGCGATGCACTACCGTAAAGGTGAGCCTGAGTTAAAAATACTTAAATCGCTTGTCGATCGGCAGAAAAACAGTATCGACATTGGGGCAAATAAAGGAATTTATACTTATTTTCTAGCTCGGCTTTCGCGCCATGTATTTGCTTACGAACCCAATCCAGAACTAGCAGAATTTATTCATAAATCGGGTCGTTCCAATGTGAGTGTTTACGCGATCGCTCTTTCCAATCGGTCGGGACAAGCAAATTTATCAATCCCACTTGTCGATAACTTTTTATACGACCAACTTGGAAGCTTAGAAGAAAAAGCTGTTCCTCAAGGTAGTAAAACATATCAAGTTCCATTAAAAATACTTGACGAGCAAGGTCATACAAACGTTGGTTTTATCAAAATTGACGTAGAGGGACATGAAGCGGCTACAATTGATGGAGCCAAAAATTTATTGATAGCTCAACGTCCAAATCTTCTGATTGAAATTGAACAAAAACATCATCCAGATTGCGATATTTCTGAGATATTTGCGAAAATTCTAGCTTTAGGTTACAAAGGTTTCTTCTTGCTAGATGGAGAGTTTAAGAGTTTAGATAACTTCTCTCTCAGAAAACACCAAAACATCGAGAATTATGCCGGGTTATCCTCTCTAGGAAAAACGTATATCTGCAACTTTATTTTCCAGCCTTCCCAAAGCTAGTTAACGCAAAATCTTATAACCTTATTCCCGCTCCCGACCATGAAAATATTAATATCTGCATACTCCTGCGAACCAGGTATGGGTTCTGAACCTGGTGTAGGGTGGAATATTGCTCGCGAAGCTGCTAAATATCACGAAGTCTGGGTACTCACTCGACCTGACGAAAGTCAGAATGAGATTGAGGCAGAACTAGCACGTAACCCCATTCCCAACCTTCACTTTATTTATTTCACTCTCCCCTTTTGGCGTGACAGCCGCCGATGGGGACAATCTGGTGGAATACAACTGCATTATTACTTATGGCAAATTCAAGCATATTTTGTTGCTCGTCGCCTGCATCAGAAAATTAGCTTTGACCTGATGCACCATGTTACTTTTATGAAGTACAGCATTCCTTGCTTTCTATCTTTGCTACCATCTCCCTTCATCTGGGGACCAGTAGGAGGTGGAGAGTCTGCGCCGAATACCTTCTGGGAGGATTTTAGCTGGAAAGCCAAAATTTACGAAATTACCCGTAGCTTAATTCGCAAGTTGGGAGAGCTAGATCCCTTCGTACATCTGACTACTAAAAAGAGTACTGTAGTCCGAGCAACAACCAAAGATACAGCCGAGCGGCTCCATAAAATAGGCGCAAAGCAGGTACAAATCTTGCCAGGATTCGGATTACCTGAAGAAGATATGGCGCTTCTGACTCAATATGAAATACCTGACGAAACACAAGTCAGGTTTATCAGTATCGGTAGGCTTTTACACTGGAAAGGCTTTCATCTGGGACTACGTGCCTTCGCTCAAGCAAATTTACCTAATACAGAGTACTGGATTGTGGGAGAAGGACCGGAATGCGATCGCCTGCAAATTCTAGCACGAGATTTGGGCATCGATCGCAAAGTAAAATTCTGGGGCAAATTACCGCGTGAAAAAGCTTTAGACCTCTTAAGAGATTGCCACGTATTAGTTCATCCCAGTTTGCACGATTCTGGAGGATGGGTATGTATGGAAGCAATGGCAGCAGGTCGTCCCGTTCTCTGTTTGGATTTAGGAGGTCCAGCAATTCAGGTAACAGAGGAAACTGGTTTTAAGGTTCCAGCTCTCGAACCATATCAAGCTGTACGCGACCTCGCAGCCAGCATGATTCACTTAGTTAAAGATCCAGAACTGAGAATTAGTATGGGTCTTGCTGGACGAAACCGAGTCAGTCAAAACTATAGCTGGAACGTTATCGGCGAAGATTTGAACAAGCTTTATACAGAAGCCAGGAGTCAGAAGCCAGGAGCCAGAATGACTAAATAACTCCTAAAATCCTGCGCCTCTTAGAGGCAGCTCTTCATACATAGCAATACATATTTAAGGGAGCATCTCGATATGCATATTCTCATTGCTGCTTTACACAGACCTTCTAAGCCAACTGGTGTTTGCAGACACGCTACAAATTTAGCTCAATGCTTAGCTGATACAAACGAGGTCACTAAAGTAACTTTGATAGTAGGAGCATGGCAGAAGCATTATTTTAAAACATTTTTTAGCTCCAAAAAAATTAATTTGCTCGAAATAGATATTGAGAATAGTGCGTTGGCAAGAAATATGTGGTTTTTATTTGGTTTACCGAAATTGGCTAACCGTCTCTTGCCTGACTTAGTTTATATGTCATTTCCTTTCCCCTTTGTAAGAACGCTGTTCTCATCTCCTGTAATTTCTACGATTCACGATTTATATCCTTATGAAAGTCCTGAAGTCTTTGGATATCCAAATGCAATTTTCAACTGTTTATTTCTGAAGCAATGTCTAACAAATAGCAACGGTCTAGTTTGCGTGTCTAAATCTACTGCAAATAGCCTGAAATTATATTTTCCAAATCTTCATCTACGTAAACTAGTAACTGTTATTTATAACTACGTGAGTTTGGAAGGCTTAAAATCTAATTCGTTAATTCACTTGCCAATTAGCGATCGCGATTCTTTTCTATTGAGTATTGCTCAACATCGAAGCAATAAAAATATCAACATAGCAATTCAAGCTTTTTGCTCGTTAATTAAAAACAAGTATTTAAAAACTACGACTAAACTAGTTATTGTGGGCAACAATGGACCTGAAACCGAAAAAATTCAGCAGTTAATTAATCGACTCTCTCTTCAAGAGCGGGTGCTAATGCTTGATTCTATCGAAGATAGTGAATTATGCTGGCTGTATCAAAATTGTGAAATGTTTATTGCCCCTTCGTCGCAAGAAGGTTTTTGTTTACCTCTAGCAGAAGCTCTGCATTTTTCTTGTAAGGTAGTTTGCTCCGACATTCCAATATTTAGGGAAATTGGTTCCTCCAACTGTACTTACTTTGACTTGCAAGGAGATCCAGTAAAAAATCTCTCTCAAGCAATGATTAATGCTTTAGAAAAACCTCTCAATCAAACTGCAAAAGACCTTCGCTTTTCTAAATCGGATGTAGCCGCTCGTTATCTGAAATTTTATGCTGCGATCGCTAGAAAAAATCCATTACATGTCGGTTTTTTACAACGAGTGCAAACTAGTTTTAATAAAATCAGTACCAGCAACCAAAATCAATCTACATCGAAAGTCAAAAAGTTTAATCAATAAGCAGGTGAACGTAGATATTTATCGTGGAGAAAAAGCAGAAGCTAAAAAGAAAATAGATTCGCTCTTTAATTATGTCCGAATACTTAACTCCAAAGATTTAGTGGAGGGAAATGAATAGATGCAACCCTTACCTCAAAAAATGGATTTAGCGCTCGGTACTAGAACCATAGCAAAAAAGAAGTATATTATTAAGAGTTCAACTCTTATATTTTTTGCCTTTGCTACTGCTTTTTATTCTCGAATTTTTTGTACTATAACTCGCGCCCCTTCATTTCTCAATTTTTTTCACTTTGTTACAGTTGGGTTTGTGCTTGCAGTAGTGCTAGTCACTAACCGCAGCAAGGATCGTAAGCAAATGGCGATCGCCAGTTTGCTTTCATCTGCTATTCTGGTTCTGCTGGGAGCCATGCTTGTTAGTGCGCTTGTCAATAACGCAGGTTTTATTAATGTAGTTTTTAACTTTTTAATTCTTGCTGAACCATATCTGTTACTACTAGCAATAGTCTGTATTCCTCTATCATCCGCTAGCATTAAAAAAATCAGAGATTGGACGTTAATTTCGGCTTTGATTAACTTTTTATTAGCTGAAATTCAAAAACCTTTATTAAGTGCTGGCTTACTATTTGCAGCAAATGGAATGGATGAAACGGATGGCGTTCAAGGAGTTTTCTTTGCGACAGGAGCAGGAGGTTATGTCTCCACTGCCGTTTCCGTAAGTGCTGCTTTATATTTCTTGCTTTTTTTTAAGACAACTCCCCTCTGGCTACGAATACTTAGCTTAATTGGTGCAGTTCATCAAATATTGATTGCAGATACAAAACAGGTAATTTTAACTTCAGCATTAGCTTGGATGTTGTTAGGTTTGAGCCAAACTCGAAATGTTAAAAAGTTTTTAATGTATGCAACCTGTATCGTTCTCGCGATCGCCGCTTTTATTTGGGCTGCATATAATCTAGAAGCTTTTGAAGTCTATAAATATTGGTTTTCTCGCTCCGATATATATGAGAATTCTGAAACTGGCGGACTTGCCGTGAAAACGGAAGGAATTCGCATGGTACTCGCCCACTGGCGATCGCCCCTCAATTGGTTATTTGGGCTTGGACCAGGGCATACACTAGGCAGATTAGGAGGATGGTCAATTCGAGAGTATTGGCACTTATTAAGCCCGCTAGGAGCTTCAAATCCTCCTCTATATGACGATATCTGGAAGTTTATCAATGGGAATTGGATTGCTTTGACAACAACCTTGTATGTTCCTTTGTTCAGTTGGGCGGGAATTTGGGGAGATTTAGGTTGGTTTGGGCTAGGAACTTATTTGTATCTTGGCTTCATTGTATGGCGCAATCTTTGCTTAGATGATTTCAGTAGGTTTCTCGTACTTACTGTAGTAGTTTACGGTTTTTTTCTGACTCAAATGGAGGAACCAGGTTTTATGCTTACTATCGCTCTTTTAATCGGTCTGCGATGGCATGAAAACAGAAAAATAGCGTTAAAACAGTAACGGTTACTACACGTTCGTATTAAAACTAACTTAATTTACTAAAGTTTCCGACATCACCGTTGCAATCTAGAGCCAGCTTTCCAAATCTTAGCGCCCCGTTCGTATGCCCCGATATCGGGGGCGCTACCCACAAACCCATCTGTCACCCCAGTAATCGCCATGCCTGCATCGATCGCGGGCGAACCAGATTGTAAGGTAAAATCTGGGAGAGATTTTGAATCTGTTGTAACAGCTTTGGTAAACTTTGGATCGGTCGACTGGAATAAATTGTGAGACTGTTGGCTGGCAGTTATACTCGTCGAACTCCGAAAAATATTGTTGCGAGCTTCAACAGTTTTATCTGTATATATTGAACCGAGAAACGTATTGTTGAAAATCCGATTGTATCCGCGTGGACTACCTGCGACTAGATAAAAGCTATCTTTGCCTCCCGTAATGTTCCATACAACATTGTGGTGAATGGTACTGTTGTAGCTTTCGATATCTAAATAGATGCCTCGCGTTCCCCAAAACGGACTGAATGCTTGAGTATCTCGAATCCAATTGTGATGAATCGCTCCACCTGAAAGATTGACGTAGCAACAAATATAGATTGCCCCTAAGTCGGTACTCAACATGCCAAAGCGAGAAATATCGTTGTAAGCAATATCGATTTTGTTACCATCGAAACCTGCGGTATGCCAATCAAAACTGATGGCATCGCGTCCCGCTGCTTCGATTGTATTGTAAGTAATCCGGTGATTAGTACCGTTAATGCGGACTGGGGCGGCGTAAGATGCCATGTAATTGCTGTTAGCAATAATATTATTCGTCACTCTATGCCCTGTGCCTTCTAACAATACGCCATTGCCAGAACTCCATTCCACAACTGAGTTTTTCAGCGTATGCTTGCTACCCCGTAACTGTATACCAGTGTCGTGTGCGTGAGATGCAACGATTAAACCATCATCAGAATTAGGTGCTTGCTCGGACTTCGGTAATGGTGGTAGAGTCATGTGGTGCGATATGTACTTAGCGTGGATGCCATCAATCACGACACCTTGACTCGCATCACTCGTGGTAACAGTACTGGCAAAAAGCTTCAAATTGCGCAGTACGATATAAGAGCGATCGCCCAGATCGAAAGCAAAGTTACGCTGCTTGACCTCTACTGAGTTGGGACTTGCACCACCTGGAGTCCAGAGATAAAGAGTGCGATCGCTACCATCATAAAACCATTCGCCTTCGCTATCGAGCAGCCCCAACTTCCCTACCAGATAGAACCAATACCCACCTCGATCCCAAGGGGCAGTCATTTGTGCCGTCAGCTTTCCTGCCGTACCACCCGTTATCGTCCCCGTCCGGGTGACATACCAATCGTTAGTCCATACCGTAGCACCAGCCCAACCCTCTGCTAAATTGGGAATTTCAGCGTTTTCTACCATAGCAGCATTACCACCCTGGCTTCTAACACCACCACCCGCTAGTTTCGGACGCAACGGATCTCTTCCCGTGTTGGGCCACCGCGCTTCTGGCATCATCTCGCCATTGACAAATACTTGATTGGCAAAAAAGCCCGTATCGTTATATTTACTTGTAGGTAAAGATGCATTCGCACGGAAAATAGAACCGCGAAACACCTGCCATCCTTCAACCGGATTTGTACCGGAGATCGTTACGTCCTCTTTGTTGTACGCTGCAAATGTTATCGGTGTAGTCGATGATGTACCTGAAACTGCGGGGCGAACTGTTTCGCGATAAATTCCAGCTCTCAACAAGCAGGAATCACCAGGCTGAGCGACACTAGCACACTTTTGCACTGTTTGAAATGGGCGCTCCAACGTACCAGGATTATTGTCTGAGCCTGTTGAGGCGACGAAATACTGACGAGCAACATTCGCAGCATCAAGTGGCGAACTACTGAGTAAATATCCATGAGGATTATCAGAGCGCTCCGAGGCAGATATACTGAAGCTGATAAGAATACCAGTGGCAAACAATAAAATTCTAAACTTATTCATGCGATCGCCCGTGAAGCCATAGCTCGGAGTCCATCTATGTTGTATTGAAATGGCTTAAGTTAGTGCCATCGTATTCACGGAATACTTGAGGGCTGGATAAATTTTTGATTGTTTTAACCAGATGGTGCAAATACAAGTACGGGTAGAGACTGAGAGATTACAAACGGAAAACTTTTCCCTCAATGCTGATTACCCAAGGAGTACCATTCGGTTCGACTGCTATGCCAGTAGCAGCACCAGGGAGTGTCGTCCACTTAGAGCCTTGGCGCGAAAGTATTTCAAAACCACCAGCGCCAACTGGCTTGCAGCCAAGTATCCAAACAGAGCCATTTTCTCCTACTCCGATATCCTTCGCGCAACCGGAAACTTGTTGCCAACTATTGCCACTGCGTTTGTAAATCTGTCCGCTGGAATTGACAATCCAAGGAGTACCATTCGGTTCGACTGCTATGCGTGCAGCAGCGCCTTCAACTCGATTCCATTGGGAACCTTGCCATGAGAGAATTTCAAAATCCTTAGCTCCAGATTGCTTGCAACCTAATACCCAAACAGAGTCATTTCCTACTGCAATATCTCTCGCACAACCTGCAACTTGTTCCCATCCATTGTTACCGTTGCCTTTGTAGATTTGTCCGCCTGAGTTGGTTATCCAAGGAGTACCATTTGGTTCGACTGCTATGTCGCTACCAAAACCTGGCATCATATCCCACTTAGAACCGTTCCAGGTAAATAAGTAAAAATCCCCAGAGTCATTCGCTTTACCGCAGCCTACCATCCAAACAGAAGTATTGTTGCCAACTCCAAGATCTTTTGCACACACGCCAGGAAATTGCTTCTGTACCGATGTTGCTCGATCTGCGCATTGGGTAGTTACGGATGCTAAACATGACAAAACAATGATTTTAAAAATCGTTCGTCCTAATTGAAAACGCATAGATGGTTAATTGAATTATATGATTTGTATGGCGGAAAAATTTGCTATTTCGATTGCATCTTCATATATCTATCATCAGATACTTGTCCTTGCAGAAGAAAAAAAATAAGAGATATTTTATAATCGATTCCTAGTCGAGTGTTTCGATCGCTATAGTTCCGATCGCAGTTGTTACAGATAAGATCGAGAGAGAAAAGCGCGATCGCACTCAATTAAGACTCAAAATGACAAATCTGCGGCAATCAAATTCTAAAATTAATCAATTTCAGCCGATCGTCAAAAAACTAACGCGCGTCTTGCGGATTAGCGCCACCTTACTCACCTCATATTACGCTTATATGCTGGAATATCGGGCAGAGCTATTTTTATGGGCTTTGTCTGGTAGCCTACCGCTGATCTTAATGGGGGTATGGACGCAAGCAGCCCAAAGCGGACAATTCGGCTTATCGCCTATAGACTTTGCCCGTTACTTCCTCACGGTATTTCTGATCCGACAGTTTACTGTGGTCTGGGTCATTTGGGAATTTGAGAAAGAAGTCGTCGAGGGACGGCTATCTCCCCGCTTGCTTCAACCTTTAGATCCGGTATGGCATCATGTATTTTCTCATATTTCTGAAAGATTTGCTCGCTTACCATTTGCGATCGCCCTTGTCGGTTTGTTTTTCTTCCTCTATCCCCAAGCGTTTTGGATACCGAGTTTAGGTAGTTCGATCTTATTTATAATTGCCGTTCTGCTGGCTTTTGCGCTGCGGTTTCTGATCCAATATACTTTTGCTTTGTTTGCTTTTTGGACGGAAAGAGCAAATGCAATTGAAAATTTCTGGTTTCTATTTTACCTGTTTTTCTCGGGACTAATTGCACCTTTAGAGACCTTTCCGCCAATTGTGCGCGATATTGTTCTATGGACTCCTTTTCCCTATCTGATTCATTTTCCTACTTCCTTAATCGTGGGTTTACCAGAAAATGTAGGGCGGGGTTTTTTAATTACAGTAGGTTGGTGCGCGCTATTTTTCGGCTTAAATCGTTGGCTGTGGCGACGGGGGTTAAAGCAGTATTCTGGGATGGGGGCTTAAGAGATGATGTCGCGCAAAGGCGCAAAGGCGCAAAGCAATCTTGGCGACTTTGCGTCTTTGCGTGAGATTAATTAAAAGACTTGAACTATTGCGAAAAAGAGGGATGTCAACTTTTACTGTAGTTCGGGTTGTAGTCTATACACTCATTCTAATTAAGATATGTTAAGCTTGGCTCGAACCCTCAGCCTTCCCAGACGATGACCATGCTAGCAGCGATTCTCTACGATCTCGACGGTACGATTGTCAATACCGATCCACTGCACTTTCGCATATGGCAAGCACTCTTGAAAGAGCATGGTATAGAGATCGATGAAGAGTTCTATAAAAATCGCATGAGTGGCAGGCTGAATCCATTTATCGTGCGAGATTTATTTCCAGAATTCTCTTCAGAAGAGGTGATAAAATTTAGCGATCGCAAAGAAGCAGAGTTTCGAGAACTAGCAGCGGAATTGACACCAATACCAGGACTGTTAGAAGTGATTGCTTGGGCTGATGAAAGGGGAATCAAACAAGCCGTAGTCACAAATGCTCCTCCAGAAAACGCTAAGCACATGTTGAGCGTTTTGAACTTAGAACACAGATTCGAGCGGGTGTTTGTCTCGCAAGAAATCGGCATGGCAAAACCCGATCCTGGACCCTATCTCTACGCACTGGCTTACTTTGGCTTAAATGCTCAGCAAGCGCTTGTATTTGAAGATTCTCCCTCGGGAATTCGTTCAGCCGTGGGTGCAGGAATACCCACAGTAGGCATTGCCTCTTCTCAGACACCAGACGAGCTTGACAATCTAGGTGTAATGCTAGCTATTCCTGATTTTACCGACTCCCAACTTTGGGGACTATTGGGCGACAGATAATACAAACAACGATCTTTGTGTAATCAGTTGTTTCACATGTAATTTGCCTACAAATAGCAGCCAAAAGCCTGACTAGAAATACATTTTCCCCTTTCTACTTTTAACTTTTAACTTTTGACTTGCTTAACAGGGACTTGCTCAAATCGGCTTGCTGGTAGTAATATTCTTGACTGTATTTCTACATCCGCACAACTCAAGCATCTTTCATTTGTCTTTCAGAACTACCAAACGACCGTAGCACTCGATCGCAGCTTGTTGTTAGTTACAATCTACAACTATGTCAAAGATGAATCAGTATTGGTCTCGCCGTCATGCACTGTGGATGATGGCAGGGACGGCGGGAAGTTTCGTTTTACATGAGGGTTTATCTGGGAGTGACACGGTGGCTCAAACATCCTCCCCAAAAACCGTCTCAGCCACGATTGGCATTCTGAACTGGATTGGATTAACACCACTACATATCGCACTCGAAAAAGGTTTTTTTAAACAAGCAGGTCTTGACTTGCAGCCAAAAATCTTCGGCTCTAACCCCGATTCTAACGCTGCTTTTATCGCTGGACGGCTAGATGCTCTCGCTCCCGTAACTTCAGAAGCAATTTTGATTGCCAGTAAAGGCAAAGACTTTCGAGTGGTTTTAGTTGAAGATATTTCGGTAGGTGGGGATGGCATTTTGGCGCGAAACAGCGTCACAGACATCAAGGCATTTAAAGGTAAAAAAGTGGCAGTGGAAAGAGCCTCTGTCAGCCATTTCTTCCTCTTGCAAGTCCTAGCTGAAGCAGGTTTGAGCGAGAAGGATATTACAATTGTCAGCACAACACCAGATGCAGCAGCAGCAGCTTATCAAACCGGACAGGTTGAGATTGCTGTATCCTATGCGCCTTTTTTACAAAAAGCAAATCAAGCGCAGAAAGACGGACGAATTATTTACGACTCTGCAAAGATGCCGACTGCAATTAGCGATCTGTACGTGTTTGATGCAAAGTTTATTCAAGCCAATCCTCAAGTAGTACAGGCATTTGTCAACGGTGTTCTTCAAGGGTTAAACTTTCTCAATCAGAATCCAAAAGAAGGGTTAGCGATCGCAGCTAAGCGTTTGGAGACAACACCTGATAGTCTTGCCGCCGATTTGAAAGGAATTAAACTTCCCGATGCTGCTATGAATATCGAAATGTTTACTAACTCGCAAAGCGAATTTTACATATTAAACTCAATGAAGTCTATGGCTAAATTTTTATCCAACCAGAAGCAGATTGAAAAAGTTCCCGATCTGTCAAAGTTTATCGAACCAAAGTTTGTCAAGGCAGCACAGAATCCGAATTAACTACCAACGCGCACGAGGCGAATTTCTGTCCTTTGATTGCGCGGATCTTGGGGTGAAATTCCAGATAGGGGTTGGTGGAAGCCTTTACCCTCAGCAACGATCTGGAGCTTCAAGCGCGATTTGAGATAATTGGCGACGACTTGCGATCGCTGTTGGCTGAGTTGTTGGTTGAGTGCGGCTAAGCCAGTTCTGGATGTATGACCGATGACGCGCACGGCGACGGTGCGATCGTTGAAATCAGACATTTCTGCTGCTAGACGATCTAATGTTTGCTTACCTTCAGGCGTGAGTGTTGCCGAATTGTAGGCAAATTTTACGTTCCCGTTCACCTGTAAGTTGCCAATGTTAGGCGCGGTTGTCAACGAATTTCGATCGAATTTGCGAGGGGTGAGTGCTATTTCTTGACCTGCCAGTTTGTTAGCTAATGTTGGGTTATCTGCGCGAACAAGATCGATCAGTGTTTGGGTATTATTTGCGGCTTTGGTGACGAACTGGGAGGCAAATAGGTTTTTAGGATTGATAGGGACTTGCTCCATTTTGCCTGCTAGTGTCAAGATGGCGGCTGTAGAGCCGATCCGTTTTTCAAAAGTGCCATCAGTCAGCCAGGATTGAGCTTCAGTTGCCGTAAAAAACTTGATTCCCTGGATGACGGCGATCGCATCTTCTGCTGATAGTTGTCCGTCATTAGCTATTTGTTGTTTCAACCGGGAAGCATCACGCATGTCAGCGTCAACGCGGCGATAGTATGCAGCTAAGAAGTCAGAAAGCTTGTCGGGTTGAGATTGGATCAGGCGATTGGAGGCTATAATTACGTCTACGATCGCCCCTTGAGCGTCGCCACTCGATAAAACTACCGTATATCCCTGCTTTTGCGCTTGGGTGACGTATGGTTCCCAGACAACAGCTACTGCTACATTTTGTCGCGGATCTTGGATGAGTTTCCACGCATCGGCAGCATCTTCTACCCGCTGGATTTGGAAATCGCTTAACTGAAATTCTTCAAATTTAGCACTCAGTAATAAGGCGAGATACTCGCTCGGACTGTTGCCAGTAAAAGCAATGTCTAACAGTTTACCTTGCGATCGCTGCTGTTGAACGAGTTGAGTTAAATCTTGTAGCGATCGCAATTTTGGATATTTTTTGGTATTGAGAATAACTGCATCTCCCCCCATCGTGCGATCGATCAATCCGACAACTTTACCATCGACTTTTTGTAGCAGAAATTCATCTAACGTCGAAAATGCTAAGTCAGTTTTTCCCTGGTTTAACTGCTCGATTTGCTTGGAGAAATGCATTTCATCCATACCGAGTTGATAGCGCCAATCAATGCCCAATTTTTTCAGTGCTTGGCGCAGTTCTGGACTCCGAAAAGTGCTGTAACCGCTGAAGGAGTTGCCGCTAGCTAGCAATGGCGTATATTCTTGTTTAAAAGTATTTTCCGATTCAGTGGAAATAGAATTAATTTTGGTAGCTTTTTCTACAGGCAAGCTACGAGTTTTCCAGACCAAATAGAGTATTCCCGCCAGCGCTAATATTCCAATTAATGGTACAACCGACCAATTAATCGTAAACGATCGAGTAGGAGTTTTTTTATTGCGATTGAGAGAAGAGTGACAATTTTGACAGTGAGTTAAGGCGATTGAATTAACGCGACCGCATTTCTGACAGTTGATAGAATGATATTGTTTTGGAGTAGATTTCATTTTTCATAACAGGAAAATATAGCAATACAAAATTAAAGCTTAAGGATGAAATTTATGCAATCAATCCTCTAAGAATCTTTATTTTTAGCTTTGAAGATAATGTTATGAATGATACTGTAAGCTTACTACTTTTTGGTTAAGATTAGATCCCCCATAGCCCCCCTTAAAAAGGGGGGTTAGGGTATCTTCAAATTAGCCAAGATTAGTAACGTAAAGCTTATATAACTGCAGGCTCCAACATCTGAATTGTCCCCGCAGTTGCATCAATTTCAACTTCTAGACCCATTGGGAGTGTCAAAATAGTGTCAATGTGACCGATCGCCGCACCGTACCAAGCAGGAATTTTTAATGGTTGAATATGGTTCCAAATAACTTCCTCTAGAGTGAAAGAACCATAATCGGCATCTGGAGTACAGTTAGGACATTGCCCAAATATAAAACCTGCTAGTTTATCAAAGATTCCAGCTAATTTTAACTGTGTCATCATGCGATCGAGTCGATAAATATTTTCGCCAATATCTTCTAAAAACAAAATTGCTCCGTTTAGATTTGGCAAGTATGGCGAACCAACAATTGCTGATAGTACAGATAGATTTCCTCCCAATAACCTACCTTTAGCACGACCAGGATTAATCGTTTGAATTCGATATTTTACTTGCATTAAACGATCTGTATCGCTGCTATCTTTTAAGTTTTTAAACTCTAAAGATTCACCCGCAAATAATATGCGTCGAAAGTAATCTGTTTGCTCTGCATTCCAAGAAGAGAAGCCATTTGGTCCATGAAAAGTGACTAAATTAGTTCGAGCTGTAATCCCTAAAATTAGAGCAGTAATATCGCTAAACCCAACAATAATTTTGGGATTTTTCCGAATTAATTCGTAATTTAAATATGGTAAAATTCTGCTAGAACCCCACCCACCTGCAATAGGCAAAAGTGCAGCAACTTTAGGGTCGGCAAAAAACTGATTTACATCAGCAGCGCGATCGCGGTCTTGTCCAGCTAAGTAACCGTAGCGATCCAAGACATGAGGTGCGAGTTTCGGTTCTAACCCCAATCCTCTCACGGCATCGCGGACAATATCTAAATTTTCTCGCACAAATGTCGCCCCAGCAGGGCTAATAATTCCGACTACGGAGCCGGGTTTTAGTCTTGCTGGCTTGATGGGGGAGTCGGGAGTCGGGAGTCGGGAGTCGGGAGAATTCGGAATTGATTTTGACTTTTGACTTTTAATTTTTGATTTGTTTCCTTGTCCAAGCACGGGTGTAGATATGGCACCAATACCAACGATAGCGGCGCTTCTGAGAAAATGGCGGCGTGGGAACATTGAGCTTAGCGGTTTGGCGTACCAGCCAGCCGAGCAAAAGCACTCTCGACATCTGGGGGTAATTGACGCATAATTTTACCCTTTTCGCGATCGACTGCTACTAATATGACTCTTGCCGTTACATACAATTCTTGACTGTCGAGAGATTGAATTTGATAGTCCCAATTGATCCGCACGCCTTCCATATCCGCCATGCGGGTTCTGACTATGGCATCCATCCCCATTTTAATCGGACGGTGGTAGCGTACTGCAAGTTCTACTACGGGTAAGTCACAACCTAAAGCTACTAAGTCAGCAAAATTAATGCCAATCGATCGCAAGCATTCTACCCGCGCTTCTTCCATCCAAGCTATGTACGAACCGTGCCAGACAACACCAGCATAGTCTGTATGATGCGGTTGTACTCGGACTGGATACTCAAACCAATCCGTAAAGGCTACGTTAGGTAGGTTGGTTGGGGACTGTTCTCGTGCTTGACTCACTGTTACTGAGGAGGTAGGGAATAAGTCAAAAGTCAAAAGCTAAAAGTCAAAAGCTAAACATAGATTGCTTTTCACTACTCACCAATGACTAATGACCAATGACAATCATACTTTAACAAATGTCCACTCCAAACTTTTCATCGGCGCAGTTTGTAATTGCTCTGTCAGTTCGGCATTACTACCAAATTGTAGTTGGGAAAGGTATGAGGCTTCTACGTTGACAGTAAACTCCTTCTCTTCAAAGCACCAAGGAGTAACGGTAACTTTGCCATCCTTCAACTGAATAATATCATAGCGATCGCCATCTGGTCCTTTCCCAATTTCTAATGAGCGTTCGTCTACTGGTAATTGATGATTACAGAGAATCAACGAGAGGCGATCGCACCACTGAAAAAATGCATAAGCTTCTTCAGCATCTTTCTGACTAATTTTAAGTTCTTTTCTATATTGCTTTTGTAGCTCTAATTGTTCGTCAAGAAACTCATCGAGTTCCGATGACTCTCCCCGTTTTCCTTCATTCAAAAAACTAGTATGCATAGAAGTTAGCATTGTTACCCACCGTCCCCGATAGCGTGCGTTGGAAATGTGCTGTTTCAGCTTGGGTAGATGAGTACTAGTATCGAGAGTAAAGTCTAACGGCGCGCCAGCTGGCGTGAGATTATTTTCTTCCCATTCTTTTTCTAAATCGTCGTGGTGGGAAATTGCAGCTATAGTTTCGTAAATCCGAGGTGGAAAATCCTTACGTCGCCAATGTCCGGCAATTTGTGCTGCAAGTAGCGCATGAGCGCGATGGTAAATAACTTCCCAACCTGTTTTAGTTTGATTAGCGATCATATATCAGTTATCAGTTTCATTGAGCTGTATTTAATTTCCCTCAAGGCAGGGAGTAAAAAGTGAATGGTGGATAAACATTTAAGAGATACACCATTTGGTTACTGGTCACTGGTCACTGTTCACTGGTTTAATCCCCACCTAATTCGACAATCTTGCCGATATTAAAATCTAT
The DNA here is from genome assembly GCF_032860985.1 of Chroococcidiopsis sp. SAG 2025. GTDB lineage: Bacteria > Cyanobacteriota > Cyanobacteriia > Cyanobacteriales > Chroococcidiopsidaceae > Chroococcidiopsis. Next base: position 6,419,354 of record NZ_JAOCNC010000001.1, on the reverse strand, counting down.
CCTGATCCAGCCTTTAAGCCTGCGAAGATTGTCTAAAAGTAAGAGGGGAATTTGCCAGTGATGTACCATTAGAAATGGCAAGGGATCGTCGATCGCAAAAATTGCATCCTTCCCACGCAAGATGTTTTTGAACCAGGTCTGTAATTGTTGAAAAGATCGAATTCCAGTTAGCCGCCAGAGTTCGTGATAAGTCCAATAAGTAGGCTTGCTGGTCGATAAGGGTTGCAACGGATACAACGTAGAGACGTTACATGTAACGTCTCTACAAAAGGCATCTGCTACCCCTGGATGATTATAAAACATTGTAATTGCTGAGTGAGTGCGGGGGTTGCACTCGATCGCGTAAACGTTTCCATCCTCAGCTTGAATAAAGTCAAAAGAAGCTTGTCCGGTAATTCCTAATTCTTTGACAAAATGACGCACCCATGCGAGTATTTCCGGCTTGTCAACGTTTTCGTAATTGACTTGAAAAGCAGAAGACTCGCAACAGCAGTGCATTCTTAATTCCCCATTGCGGACGGTGCTATGAGTGCAGTATTCCTGTCCTGGGATAAATTCCTGCATAATCCAGGGCTTTTCAGGACTAATCGGCAGGCTGTTGACAAAAGCTGCTGTTTCTGCTGGTGTGGCGCAGGGTAGCTTAGTTAAGTTTAAACGACGTACTGAGTCGTAGGGAATGCTTTTGAGGATATACGGACGTTCTGCATCGGAAAAGTCGAAATTAACAACTTGTTCTGGATTGGTAATCTTGAAAGATTTGGGGACAGATAGACCGAGCGATCGCGCTTTCTCGGCAAAATCATACTTATCGTCTAACATCTGCGTCACCTCTGCATCGAAGTGAAACACCTCGCAGCAGCCAGATAGGACTGATTTAGCCAAAGAGTCATAGTAGCTGGCGACGGGACTACAGACGGGAACGTAGACATCGATATTTTCTTGTTTGGCGATCGCCAGCAATGCTTGTGAATAGCCTTCCGGGTCTTTTTCCGGTGCGGGAACGGTATAAAAGCGATCGACGGCGTTAGAAAACCGATGTCCGGTTAACCAATATTTATGCGTTTCTACCAATACCACCCGATGTCCGACCAGATGAAACGAACGGGCGAGTTGCAGGGCTTTGGTCATCTTCCCCCCCGTCAGCATAATGTTTTTGGGGTGCGATACAGGCAAGATGCCCCTGTCACGAAACGGCTGGCTGACGAGATTCCACAATAACGCTGTCAAGACAACGATACAGTTGAAAGGAAAGGCGATCGCGAGTAGAAGTAACGTTCCCAGATTTTGGAATACTGCAAATATCTGCATGGTAGGGGTAATAGATTGTGGTAGAAGCAAGGCATTGCCTTGCTTTTACCGATTTATATACGCCGGATAACGGTCAAACCATCGCGTAGCGGTAGCAAAACCTGTTCCACGCGGGGGTCAGCAGCTACGATGCGGTTAAATTGGGCGATCGCTTCTCCGTTCGGGGTGCGCTGGTCGGGTGGCAGGTATGGTTGTCCTTGCAACAAGGTATTATCAACGCAGATAAATCCTCCAGAAGGTACTAAATCTGCATCTAGCAAGAGGTGGAAATAATCTACGTACTCCTTCTTATCGGCATCGATAAATACCAAGTCAAAAGACTCTTTGGCTGCTGCCAATTTCTGCAATGTTTCCAAAGCTGGGGCAACTTCCACAGAAATTTTGCGTCCGTGGGGAGATGCTTGAAAGCAGTCAATTGCAAAGTCTGCCACGTATCGATCCACTTCGCAAGCGACTAGTCGTCCGTCCTCTGGTAAAGCCTCTGCCATTGCTAAGGCAGAGTAACCCGTGAACATCCCAACCTCCAAAACATTTTTGGCTTTGGTCATGTGGACGAACATTTTTAATGTTTGTCCTTCCAAATGTCCAGACAGCATCTCTTGTTCTAACTGGCGGACTGTTTCCTGGTCAGAAAATCGTTTTTCCCAAGGTTCGTCACAGGTCTTTTTTGCTAGTGCGGCAAGGGCAGCAGACTCTTCGGTGGAAACGGCTTCGATATATGGGTCGATGCCTGCGGCGAGTTGCCATACTTGCTGAATTTTGGCAGCTACCTCTAAAGAAATGTTTTGTTCTTTCGCCACTAACTCTAGGATTTGTTGCAACTGCTGCACTAGAATCCCCAAAGGCGTGACGGGTCTTGCCGTGCTTTCTTTCTGAGGTGCGATCGTCATGGTCTATACGCTCCCTACGAGTTCGGGTTCTTGTACCATGTAAGCATCAACACCGTCACCACCGCGCGGATAGGTCGCGCACAGTTGCTTGTGTTCGGCTAAAGCAACATTCAGTTCTTCCCGCGTCAGGTCGTTGACGAAGAAGCAAGTACCGATAGGTTTGGGCATTGCCGCGCGTAGTTTGCTATCTCTGGTTTGCATAATCGACTCAGTTGCCTGCCAGAGGAGATCGCCTTCTAGTAGAGGATGGTCGAGGGCTAAGCCGATCCGACTCATTAAACCAAGGATGCGATCGCGGTCTTGGGTAGAGATGTAGCCGCGTCTTGCTGCGAGAGTAGCTGAGAATGCCATGTCAATATTCACAGCGTGACCGTGGAAGATCGGTACGTTAGGGGCGAGTTCTAAAGTCGGACTCCAGGTATGACCGTAGGCAATGACGCGATCGAGGTCGATTTCGTGCAGGTTGGGAGTTTCCAACTCGATCATCGTCTTAATTGATTCGTAATTGACTTTGTAAGCAATTTCCTGAAGTTCTGGTGTTGCATCCACATAACCGAAGTGAGTTTGCAGGAGTTGTTCGCCATACTTCTCCAGTAAATTGAAGACTTCAGCGTTGGCAACTACGGCAATTTTTACGAGTTCTGCCATACCGTTACGCACTTGGGCTGTAGGTAGGGTGCGCAAGAAAGAAAAATCAAGGATGACCTGTTTAGGTGCGTGGTAAGCGCCTAAGCGATTTTTCAGTTTCTTATGGTTCACTGCAACCTTAATTGCAACCCCAGCATCGATCAGACCGATCAAGGTCGTTGGGACGCGGATGAAGTTAGAGTTACGACGATAAGCAGCACAGGCAAAACCTGCTACGTCTGTCACTAATCCACCACCAACTACCAAGACTGGTTCTTTGCGGACTAAGCCGAACTCGGCAAACGCATCGATAATTGTCTCGAAGGTGGCGATCGTCTTATTTGGTTCGGTGATGGTGATGGGAAATACGGTCAGGTCGATGTTGTAATGCTGAAAGTAAGCTTCAATTTGTTCGCCGTACAATCGATAAACGTTGGCATCGATGACGGTTAAACAGCGTCCGTATTTTTGATATTGGTCGGCAATTTCACGGTTGCTAATGTCAAAAGCACCATTAATGCAGAGGAGGCTGAATTCAATCTTTTCGTAACCTTCAACGTGAAAAGCTGTTTCAGTCGCCGTGAACTTTGCTTGTACTTCGCTCATGAATTTTACCTGTGTGAATTAGTCCAACAAAAATTAGCGACTTGCATGTAGCGCCGCAAGACCAAGTAGATGCAAAAGAAGTTCAGCAAAAGTACATCGGATATAGTAGCAAATACCTACCCAATTTTTGACTTCACTTTTTTCTGTTGCCTCTAACGACTCGCCACCGTGTTTGGGAATGCGATGACAGAAAGCCTAATAAGTTCGCGTCAATTATGATGGCAATAACAACGTTTGCGCTAAACGCTACGCTACACTACTCCTTCAAAGAAGCAAGCTACGTGAACGCTAACGCAATTTCTGCTCGCCCTTTTCTCTCAGCTACACTTTCATAGCTGGCACTGCTCTTATTAGGTCAAAAAATACATTACTAAAAGCCAAGTTAACTATTCCCTATTATGTTTCCCGCTCTGAATACAGAGGGCAGAAAAGGAGGAGAAAAACTAACATCGGCAGATTTTTATTGCGCTTTGAGAGCCAAATGACTCTGACAATACATTAGCAGCAAGTAAATAATATTTGCAATCCTTGACAAAAACAAATCTTTATAGAAAACAAAAATTTGTCGCAATTAAACATTGCTTAAACTGCCGATCGGAATCGCTTATCTTACTGCTGTTACCGTATATTTTGCCGAATCTGCGATCGCGGTTGACAATCTGTATAAAATACTGAAATCTCCGAGCTTTGGCAAGCCTAAATGCTTGGTTTTGAAGTAGTTTTACTGATAAGAATAGCGGCTATGGCTATCAAACTACCTCTTTTATCTCCAGGTTTCCATTTGAGATTGCAACCGTAATTAACTTTCTGCTCTGGATTTAGAGGAGATCGATTCAGTTCAACATTGGGCTTGTATTGCAAGTTTTGCTCCCTTATGGACTTTGCCACACTTAAGGCGATCGCAGCTATGCCAAGGCACTCGCGCGCGTCAGTCTATTCACGTTACATCACAAAAATAAACTGAAGCCGAAATTTCTGTCCTCAGTCCGAAGTAGGAGTTGTATTTACTGTCAAAAAATTGACGGCGATCGCCATAATCATTCATACAACACTACTTGTGAATTATATCAAACTCAGCAATTATTTACAATAGTTTACATAAAATTAAGGGGCGATCGTCAAATATTTTCCTCAAGCTTTATTGACTAATTTCAGCACAAAATTCATTACTTTTATAACTATAGATAGATGTAATTAGTTATCAGTTCTCAGTAAAGAAAGGGTGGGGTGTGGGGTGTGGGGTGTGGGGTGTGGGTGTGGGGTGTAGTGGATTGTTAACTAGTCACTGATAACTGGTCACTGGTCACTGGTCACTGATAACTGCTCCCTACTATTACAGAATTTAAAGTTATGTAGCCTTTTACTGAAGTGGATTCGGACTCTACGGTAAACTAAGCCTTGATTATGAGTCTATGCCAACATAAAACGCTCGTTGGAGTCTTAATTTCCATGTCTCATACCGTTAAAATCTACGATACCTGTATCGGCTGCACCCAGTGCGTGCGGGCTTGCCCGACAGACGTGCTAGAGATGGTTCCTTGGGATGGCTGCAAAGCCGCTCAAATCGCTTCCTCTCCCCGCACGGAAGACTGTGTAGGCTGCAAGCGCTGTGAAACAGCTTGTCCCACCGACTTTTTAAGCATTCGCGTATATCTCGGTGCGGAAACCACTCGCAGCATGGGTCTAGCTTACTAGAGTCTGAGTTAAATCCTCTAGAAGCTAGAAATAAAAAAACAACATTTTGATAGCCAGTACCATTAGACGATTGCCTTTTTTTAGCTGCGTGTAACAATCCAAACACATACAGAGGGGGGAGAACACAAGCCCCCTCTTTTTTAGTGAGGAGCAAGGAGTAGGGAGTAGGGAGCAGGGGGGAGAAGAGAGCAGGGGAGCAGAGGGGCAGAGGAGAAAGCAGGGGAGCAGAGGAAGCAGGGGAGCAGAGGGGCAGAGGAGAAATTACTAGTCAGGAGTCACTGGTCACTGATAACTGATAACTGATAACTGATAACTGTCAACCAGTTACTACTGCTTAATTCGTGCGGAAGCGACATCCATATGGCATAAATATAGAGAAATTATTTGTGAATTTTAAACAAACCCGATAGATTAACTCATAAACTTTAAAGAATATAAGGAGTAATATATGTGCGGAATTGTAGGCTACATCGGCACTCAAGCAGCAACCGGAATTTTGCTGGCGGGTTTAGAAAAACTAGAGTATCGGGGCTACGATTCTGCTGGAATAGCTACGGTGTGGGAAGGCGAGATTCACCGCGTCCGTGCTAAGGGTAAGTTACGCAACCTCCAATCAAAACTTAACGGACAAGAAATTCCTGGTTTAGTCGGAATCGGACATACACGCTGGGCAACCCACGGTAAACCGGAGGAACACAACGCTCACCCACACCTAGATGCTTCAAAACGGGTAGCTGTAGTGCAAAACGGTATTATCGAAAATTATCGAGAGCTACGAGAAGAATTAAAACAGCTGAACTATGAGTTTGTGACTGAAACCGATACTGAAGTTATCCCCAATTTGGTAGCGGAATGTCTGAACCAAATGCGGCAGAGTGGCGAAACCGAAAAATTCTACTCTCCTTTTACCGAAGCAGTGCGGCGAGTCGTGAAGCGGTTGGAAGGAGCGTTTGCGATCGTGCTTTTGTGTGCCGATTATCCCGATGAAATTGTGGTGGCGCGACAACAAGCTCCGTTGGTGCTTGGTTTCGGGCAAGGGGAATTTTTCTGTGCTTCGGATATCCCGGCGATCTTGCCCTATACTCACGCGATCGTACCGTTGGAAAACGGAGAAATGGCGACTCTTACGCCCCTGGGAATTGAAATTTACAATTTTGCTGGCGATCGCCTTAAAAAACATCCCCATTTGCTCAGCGGTACTGCCGTGACGATGGAGAAGCAAGGCTTCCGTCACTTCATGCTCAAAGAAATTTACGAGCAGTCGAGTGTCGTGCGGATGGTTTTAGAAACATACATTGGCAACGATTGGACTGCTGCATCTACCACCAGTCCAATTAATCTGAGCTTACCAGCAGAGTTCTATACCGACTTGGAGCAAGTTCAAATTGTAGCGTGCGGTACGAGTTGGCACGCTAGCTTAGTGGGTAAGTATTTGCTGGAGCAGTTAGCACAAATTCCCACACAGGTACACTATGCTTCAGAGTTCCGTTACGCGCCGCCGCCTCTGATGCCAAATACGTTGATTGTGGGCGTGACGCAATCTGGTGAAACGGCTGATACGCTATCGGCGATCGCTATGGATAAGCAACGCCGTGCCGAAAAAACGCCACAATTTCGTCCTCGTCTGTTGGGAATTACCAACCGAATGCAAAGTTCGCTAGCTCGACTAGTAGACTACACAATTGACATTCAGGCTGGAATTGAAATTGGCGTAGCCGCCACAAAAACTTTTATTGCCCAGTTGGTTGCTTTTTATTGCCTCGCCCTCGATCTGGCGTATCGCCGACAAACTCTATCGGCGGCTCAACTAGAGCAAATTATCGGGCAGTTGTGGCAACTACCAGCCCAGATCGAGTCGATTCTAGAACAGCAAGAACGGCAGATTGAAGAACTCGCCCATGAGTTTACTGAGACGCAAGATTTTATTTTCATCGGACGGGGAATTAATTATCCGATCGCCCTTGAAGGGGCGCTGAAGCTGAAAGAAATTAGTTATATTCATGCAGAAGGCTATCCAGCGGGAGAGATGAAACACGGACCGATCGCTTTGTTGGATGCCAAAGTCCCTGTCGTGGCGATCGCTATGCCTGGTAGCGTTTATGAAAAAGTTCTTTCTAACGTACAGGAAGCCAAAGCCCGCGACTCTCGCTTAATTGGCGTTGCTCCCATGCACGACGAACACGCCAAGGAAATATTTGACGATACGCTCCCCGTCCCAGTTGTGGATGAAATTCTGTCCCCCATTCTTTCCGTGATTCCGTTACAGCTACTCGCCTATCATATTGCTGCAAGGCGTGGCTTGGATGTGGATCAACCGCGTAATTTGGCTAAGTCTGTCACCGTCGAGTAGATTTTGGGAAAAGTCGATTTGTGTCTTGCATAAATCGACTTCTGAATTTTTAACTATTGAATTTTTAACTATGAAATTAATTCTCGTTCCAAAGTTTGCTCGATCGCTTGTAAAGATTGCTGATTGACTTGCAAACACTTCCATCCTCTATTTGCAGTGATAGTAAAAATTAAACCTCCCTCTCTCAAAGCACTGAGGACTTGCCGCGCTGTATTTTTGTTAATCGCAACTTTCTGAGCGATAGTTTCTACCGTCATCGGTTCTTCACCGCTACAACAGTCAAGTATTTCTAAAGCTAATTGATAAGGTTGAGCTAAATATGGTCGCACAACCTGTTGAAATGGTTGCGGCAAACAGTGGCGAAACCACAGAATAAATTTTGTTGCTGTTTGAATTTTTTCTACACTTTTTTGATTCACTTGCTCTAATTATCAGTTATCAGTTATTAGTTATCAGTGTAGAGACATTACATGTAGTGTCTCTACAAAGTTGTCAATTATCAGCGAGCACTAACGAGAAGTCTAAAATCCTCTCGCCTCTTGCCTCTCATCAGTTATCAGTTATCAGCTATCAGTTAGTATTTACAACTAGACCATCTACAAGCAGCAATGCTTTTGTTGCCCAGAAACCGTTTGAATAGCTAGCCACTGGTCACTGGTCACTGGTCACTGAATTGCTCCCTTTTAGGGACAACTTCATCCCTTAGAGGGATAGCATAATTCTAAGGCTAATGCGAATATCGATGTATCTACCGAAGGGCGGGTAATTTACGAATTGTTCCTCACCCTATTTCAGTAAATGTTCAATAGAGTTTCTCATTGAAATTGAATTGACTGCAACAATAAAAACTGTTTTTCAGGTAATTGTCTAAACTATTGTCTAAACTGTTGAGATCGAATTGATTGAGGTTGAATATGAGTCTAATTCAAGTTGCATTGGTTGAAGACCACACTCTTACCCGCTTAGGAATGCGGACTGCTCTAGAACAGACTCAGAAAGTGAAAGTGGTTGGCGATGCTGCTAATGCCCATGATGGTTTGCAATTGCTACAAATGACTAAGCCAGACGTGGCGATCGTCGATGTAGGTTTACCAGATATGGATGGGATTGAATTAACTCGTAAATTCCGCGAGTTTCAAACCCAAACGCCAGACTGCAAGACTAGAGTTTTGATCCTAACTTTAAACGATCGCGAAGATACTGTTTTAGCTGCTTTTACGGCTGGAGCAGACTCTTACTGTATGAAAGATACCAGTATAGATCAATTGGTCGAAGCGATAGAAGCGACCTACGCAGGTGAAAACTGGATTGATTCGTCAATCGCCCGGATTGTGTTGAAAGAAGTCCGTCCGGTTGGTGCTAAGCCAACGGTGGCGATCGATGCCATAGAGCCAGAATACACTCAAATGCTGGCAGCTACTCCCCTAACCGATCGCGAACTTGATGTATTAGCGCTGATTGTGGCAGGGCATAGTAATTATGACATTGCCGATAAACTCTACATCACAGTTGGCACTGTCAAAACTCACGTCCGTAATATTCTCAATAAGTTATGCGTCAACGACCGCACGCAGGCGGCTGTACGCGCCCTCAGAGCTGGGTTGGTGGCATAGTTTTTACACAAATGTCTACGTGTAGAGACGTTACATGTAACGTCTCTACACGTAATGTCTCTAAACATAATAAGTTTCTTGCTTAAAAGGACTGAAGCCGCGATTGAGGTAGTTGGGTATGGCAGCTGGATGGTCTAAAGTGCAGGTATGCAACCAAATATAATTTTCGGTTAAATCCCAAGCTCGTTCGATCGCTACAGTGAGTAAGTGTTTGCCGAATCCCCGCCCTAAAAATTCGTCGAGAATACCAAAATAAGCAATTTCTACCGATTTATCTTCGTGTTGTTTTAACTCAAAATATCCTGCTGGCACACCAATTGAGTAGAGAACCCACACAGAAATATTGGCTCGATCGAGGTGAGTCCGAATTTCTTCATCCGTCCATTTGAGGCGATCGCACCAATGGTATTTACGTCCAACTTCCGTGTAGAGATAGCGATAAAAAGAAGCCGGACATTCAACGACCTGATGAATTTGCAGGCGATCGCTTTCTATTTTGGCAGGTTTGAGTTTGTCTGCCGCTGTCATTTTCAGATACGTGCGGGTAACTTCAATTGTTTCTGTCACTGGTCAATGGTGAGTGGCTAGTGAGTTAGTAGTTAGACTCTTCTTTAGTCACCAGCCACTAGTCACTAGTCACTGATAACTGTTAACTGATAACCGATTATCGTTTCTTGGTCGATTTAACCGATCGCGGTTTTGTCACTGCACCGTTTTGTGGTGTTTGTCGTTGATTGGCGGCTTGGGTCAGCAGAGATTCGGCAAAGGCGATCGCATCTTGGGCAGATTTACCACCCGCGAGATTAGCTAATTCCTCCCGCCGCGTATCAAAATTGTCTAGGGCTGCAACTCTCACAACTGTCCTAATTTCTCCCGACTCCTGTACGGGCGGGTTTGTCGAGATTGTTCGTTGATTTTCAGGCGTGTCTGATAAACCCGCCCCTACGACTCCCGACTCCGGTACGGGCGGGTTTGTCTGAATTGTTTGTTTGTCTCTGGGCGTGTCTGATAAACCCGCCCCTACAATAACTTGTTTATCTACCCGAAAATGACGATCTGCCATAGCTGCAACTAGGGGTTGGTGGGTGACGCACAGAACTTGGTGGCGTTGGCTGAGATGATGCAGTTTATCGGCGATCGCCTGGGCGACTCTTCCCGATACGCCAACATCAATTTCATCAAATATGAGCGTTTCCGATGCTTCGGCTTGGGAAAAACAAGCTTTCAGGGCGAGTAAAAATCGACTCATTTCACCCCCAGAGGCGATCGCAATTAAGGGTTGCAATGGTTCACCAGGATTGGGACTAAACAGAAAAGAAATTTGGTTGTTTCCGGTGGCTGTAGGGACTGTAGAGGCTATTTCTACCTGAAATTGAACTTTTTCCATCGCCAAGGGTTTGAGTTCTGCGAGAATCTGTGCTTCGAGTTTGGCGGCAGCTTGTTGGCGCAGTTGGGTGAGTCGATCGCATTCCTGTAACAGTCGGTCTAGATATTTTCGTTCCTGTTGTTCCAAGGCTTCAATCGATTGTTCGCTATCGTTGAGTTTGGCGAGTTCTGTTTGAATTTTTTGGTAGTAGGCGATCGCTTCTGGGAGAGTACCGTATTTGCGACACACCAGTTTCAATTCGCGAATGCGGGATTCGACGATTTCTAGCCGCTGCGGATCGGATTCTAAACTCTCTCCATAAGCGCCGATCTGCCGTCCTGCTTCCGTAACTGCTGCTAGTGCTTCACCCACCAAATCGAGGATTGGTTGTAGCTGGGTGTCGTATTGCACCATATCTGTTAGCGTCACTTCTGCTTCTGCTAACAAGTCGGCGCTGGCTTGCCCGTCATTCTCATTTTGATAGAGGACTTGGTAGACTTTATAACTCGACTGTTGCAGTTCTACGACATGGCTGAGGCGTTGGCGTTCCTGTTCCAGTTGTTCTAGTTCGTCTGGTTCGCTTAAACTAGCTGCTTCTAATTCTTTGACTTGATAAGTTAGTAAGTCAATTTGCTGCAACCGCAGGCGATCGGACTGTCGCCGTTTTTCTAAACTATTTTTGATCTGTTGATATTCAGTGTAAGCAGTTGCGACAACTTCTCGCTGTTGAAAATGACTTGCACCGCCATAGAGATCTAGCCATTCTCGTACTTGGGCTGCTTGTCCTACTTGTACGGCTTGCCCTTGGGCAGTAATTTCTACCAGGCGATCGCGTAGTTGTGCCATTTGCTGGCGGTTGACGAGTACCCCATTGACTCGCGATCGGCTGCGGAGGCTATTTTGAGCTACGGTTAACTCGCGACCGCATATTAAGGAATTATCGTCAAGTAGTTCGATTTCTTCTGTAATTAGCCAGTCAGCCAAATCTTTATCCAATCGAAACGTTGCTTCAATCAAGGCGCGATTTGTTCCCGTGCGAATGGCGCGACTATTGACTTTTCCGCCCAAAGCTGCATCGATCGCATCCAAAATAATCGATTTACCAGCACCAGTTTCGCCTGTGAGGACATTCAGACCGTTGCCGAATTCTAACTCCAGCTGGTCAATTAAAGCAAAATTTTCAATCTGGAGGGAGATTAACATGAAGGGCTATGTCGTGAGGGCGATCGCATACTTGCCACCTCATGAATTTTAGCCAACAATAGGGGGGATTGATAGTCTAGCTGGTAGTTGGTAGTTGGTAGTTGGTAGTGGGTGGTTGAAGGTGGGCTGCTGACTTCTGTTACGATAAGTTGCAAAATTGCAATACGAGTCAAGGAGTCTTGGATGACCTTTGAGAAATATCACCTTGCATAAGTCAATATTGCACGTTTGATTTTTTGACTTCTAACTTTTAACTTTTGATTTTAATTTGAATGGAAGTCGCTCAGTTAGTTACTGTCTTAATTATTCTGTTACTCGTAGCGACTGGCGTGGCTTTACTATCCCGTTGGTGGCGAATGCCTTATGTTGCAGGCTTAGTGTTAGCTGGTTTAGCCATTACCGAACTTTTACCTCAGCGTATTGGTTTGGATGACTCTCTGATTTTGAATTTGTTTTTGCCAATTCTCCTATTTGAGGCAGCTATCAATACTGATACTAGTCGCCTGCGTAGCACGATTAAACCAATTACTCTGCTAGCGGGACCAGGAGTTGTTATCGCCTCTGGGGTGATAACGCTAGTACTGAAATTTGGGCTGGGTTTGAGTTGGATACCAGCGTTGCTAGTTGGGGTGATTTTGGCAAATACAGATACCGTTTCCGTGATTGCTGTCTTTAAAGAAGTGCTTGTGCCTTCGCGACTGTCTACGATTGTCGAGGGAGAAACGTTATTCAATGATATTTTCACTCTAGTTTTATTTAATCTGGTTTTAAATGTCAGCGTGACTGGTTCGTTCTCAATTTTGGGTGGGTTACAACAACTTTTTGTAGCGATCGCGGGCAGTATTTTAGTAGGGCTAGCCTTGGGCTATTTGAGTACGGGTAGCACAGGTTTATTAGCTCGAATGGACGATCCGCTCAGTAGTATCTTGCTAACAGTAGCAGTAGCACTAGGAACTTTTCAAATCGGACAGGCTTTGGGAGTTTCTGGTGGGGTAGCGGTGGTTGTTGCCGGGCTAGTTTTTGGTACGATTGGGCTTGTTAGACAGATATCAGCTTCTAATAAGTTGACTTTGTTGAGTTTTTGGGAATGTGCCAGTTTTGGTGTTAATAGTTTTATTTTTCTGCTTATCGGTATAGAAATTAACCTAATAACTCTCTGGCAAACTTTGCCTGCGGTACTATTAACATTTTTGGCTTGTCAGGTGGCACGACTTGTCTCTGTTTACGGGCTGTTAGTTTTAGTACGTTGGTTCGACCGTCCGATTCCGTGGCGTTGGCAGCACGTTTTATTTATTGGTAACATCAAAGGCTCGTTATCTATGGCACTGGCGCTGAGTATTCCAACCTCACTGGCAGGGCGAGAGCAGCTAATTGCGATAGTGTTTGGTACAGTGTTGTTATCCTTAGTTGGGCAAGGATTGAGCTTACCTTGGTTTATTAAACGTTTGCATCTGTCTGAATTTTCCAAATTTCGGCAACAAATTGAAGAATTGCAAGCACAGTTGATGACTGCCAAGGCAGCACAAGATGAATTAGATAGTCTTTTAAGATCGGGAGTATTACCAAAAGCCGTCTACGAAGAAATGAGATCTGCATATCAAGTAAGAGTAGCAGGGGCAGAAAAAACACTGCGGGAAATCTACAATCGCCGTCCAAATGATTTAGATGCTAGTATAGGCGAGCGCGCCAAACTTGATGCTATCCGTCGGCGCTTGTTATTAGCAGAAAAAGGAGCGCTGAATGAGGCAATTCGCAAGCAGATTCTTTCAGAAGAAATTGTGCGATCGCGCTTGCAAAAGCTTGACGAGCAACTACTAAACCTAGAAGACGATTGACAGTTATCAGTTATCAGTTATCAGTGACCAGTTATCAGTTACTTACGACTTACGAGTTACGACTTATTTTTAATTACTTTACCTGGACTAATAAAAGAAATGCCTTGATGGTAGCCGCTACCAATCATAACTGCTTCAATAATAGGTTCGGAAACTTCTGTTTGAGCTATCCATTCCACAAGAAATTTAGCTCCCGATCCTCCACTAGTATCGGTTGTATCAATGACAAAATCTGTAGAAACTAGAGCATCAATTTGAATTGGTTGCTCTAAATATTGCCTGACTAACTTTCCATTTGTATCGTAGTAGCGAACAAAGGTAATGACAATAGGATTTGCCAAATCGGTATTACGAATACTGAGGGTAGATGCTAAATTAAAAGTTTTTTTCCCATCATCGTGATAGATATGAGAGTAGACAGGAACGTAGATAGTTTGACCTGCTACTCTTTTAAAGTTTTCATCTACATTTACTACTTGTTGAGATGGCGTTTCCTGTGGAGAATTGGCTTGTCGCGACGGATTTGGTGACGTACAGGAAGTCAGAAAAAGAACAGATACAAGCAAGCAAAATAATGGATATATTCTCATGAAAATTAGTTACCGACAACCTTCGATAAAATCGATGACTTGATGCAGCGAGCCTGGTTTCGTCACGATTAATACAGTTGAATCCGGTTCTAGTATTGTACTACCATTAGGTATGACTAAATCTTCATGAGGATGGGCTTGATAACCAATAATTAAAGAGCCAGTAGGAAATCTTTTATCTTGAGCAATCTCGGCAACAGTACGACCGACAACGTAACAATTATTAGGAAGAGCGAGTTTCAATACTTCAATTTGTCCCTGCTCGAAATGCATCATCGATTCCACTTGGGGATACTCGATCGCATTTACCATTGTAGAGACTGCCAGCTCTACAGTACTAATAATATGATTAGCTCCGGCAAGACGTAGCGGTTCGGCAAAATCACGATGTCGCATCCGTGCCAAAATATGAGAGACTCCGTAGTGCTTGGCAAGAGTTACCATTGCCAAATTTAGAGCGTCCTGACGGAGGACAGCAGCCACAGAGTCAGCTTTGCGAATCCCTGCTTCTAATAAGACTTCTGTATTGACGGCACTCCCTTCAAAAGCCATCACTCCCACTTGTTCGCGGGCATAACGACAGGCATTAGGATCGCAATCAATAATTGCAACCGTATGCCCTAACTCTACAAGCTTTTGTGCCAAATTTAGCCCAACTAAGCCCGCACCGCCAATGAGTACGTACATTGCTATACCAAGCTAGCTTCAATTTACAGGCTAGCAGAAATGTTGTATGTCATTAGTCATTCATTATTTTTGACTGTCAGATAAAATGTCGCGCAAAGACGCTAAGGCGCTAAGAATACTTTTGCGTCTTTGCGTCTTTGCGCGATCGAAAATAAAGATGGGTAAGAACGGATATCCTCGACAGCCAACCACCGATAGAATCTCCAAAACTTGCCTGTCATGAGTAGGATTACTTTACTGAACTAAAAAGCGATAATGATGACGTTGGTGCAATGCGATCGCTATCGGACGTAATAGATTTCTGTCTTAAGTCCAGTGGCGTTCGGGTATTGCGACAACTTTTTTAGGTAACAAATTGTTACAATAGTTAGCGAACTCACGCCCAAGCGTCACCAAATTCATGAATGTGAAGCAGGTTTCCCCAAATCCTCAGCAGTTGGACAGCCAAACAGGGAACAGTTACGTAGAAGTAACGACAGATAGCCCCGTGACTAGCACAGCTGTTGTGCCAAGACACGCCACAGAAATTGGACACAGCGAGATCGAGCCGGAATTGGCATTAAGATACGAACCGGAAGCGATTGCTGCATATTACAGTCGTCGTCCTTTTCAGGTTGTTGGTAGAATTTTTGCGATTCTGCTGCCTTGTTTTGCCTTTGCTTTTGGTTTGTGGTGGGACAAGCAATGGGGACGCAGCTTAAAAATGCAGCAGCGCAGGGCAGTTCAGCTCAGGGAATTGTTGACGCAACTGGGTCCAGCTTATATCAAAATCGGTCAAGCTCTTTCTACTCGCCCCGATTTAGTTCCACCTGGATATTTAGAGGAACTAACACAACTGCAAGATCAGCTACCACCTTTTGATAATGCGATCGCCTACCGTTTCATTCAAGAAGAATTGGGGCAAACTCCAGAAGAAATTTACGCCGAACTGTCTCCCAATCCGATTGCTGCTGCTTCTTTAGGGCAGGTGTATAAGGGTAGGTTGAAGACTGGGGAAGAAGTGGCAGTGAAAGTGCAGCGCCCCGACCTGCGCGATCGCATTACTATCGACTTATACATCATCCGTCGTCTGGCAGCTTGGGCAAACAAAACTTTTAAGCGCATCCGCAGTAACTTAGTCGATATTCTCGACGAGTTTGGATATCGCATTTTTGAAGAAATGGACTACGTTCAGGAGGGCGAAAACGCCGAACGTTTTACCGAATACTACGGTTATCTACCAGATATTTATATTCCTAAAATTTACTGGCAATACACCCAGCGCCGAGTCTTGACGATGGAGTGGATTACAGGAACGAAGCTGACGCAGGTAGAAGCGATCCGCGCCCAAGGAATAGATGCCCAGCACATCATTGAGGTTGGGGTGCAGTGTTCGCTACGTCAGCTATTGGAAAATGGATTTTTCCACGCCGATCCTCACCCTGGGAATTTACTTGCCACGCCCGATGGGAAGTTGGCATATTTAGACTTTGGCATGATGAGCGAGATCAAGCCAGCCCAAAGGTACGGATTGATTGAAGCGATCGTCCACTTGGTAAATCGTGATTTTGACTCTTTAGCACAGGACTATGTGAAATTGGAGTTTTTGACTCCAGATACAGATTTAACACCCATCGTTCCTGCTTTTGCTAAGGTGTTTAACGCCGCCTTGGGTGCTAGTGTAGCGGAATTAAATATTAAAAGCATCACCGACGAACTGTCGAATTTAATGTATGAATATCCTTTCCGCGTCCCAGCATACTACGCTTTGATCATTCGCTCTCTGGTGACGTTAGAAGGAATTGCCATTCGGATCGAACCTGATTTTAAAGTTCTCAGCGCCGCTTATCCTTACGTTGCAAAGCGTTTGTTGATCGATCCCGCGCCAGAGTTGCGCGCATCATTAAAAGATTTGCTGTTTAAAGAAGGGACGTTCCGCTGGAATCGCTTAGAAAACTTGTTACGCAATGCCCGTGGGAATCAGGACTATGACTTTAATATTGTCTTGAATCAAATGATTGATTTTCTCTCATCCGAACGCGGGGCTTTTATTCGCGATCGCCTGGTAGATGAGATCGTTAAGAGTGTAGATGCTGTGAGTCGAAATACCTTACACGCCGTCACATCCAGGCTGCGAGATACATTTGATCGCGTTCCCTTGGGAAATCGTTTGGCAATGACAATTCATGAAACTCCTGGTGCTTCTTCCGAACAGCAGCAAACTTTGGAGCATATTAAGCGTATTTGGGGAATTTTACAAGAAACCCGTGGTTTTGACCCCGCACAATTAATTCCACAACTGGCACAGGTGTTGACAAAACCAGAAACTCAACGAATCGGGCAGCAACTCGCCAGTCAGCTGACGCAAAAGGCGATCGCCCGTCTGTTGCGGGAATTATTAATTACACCAGAAGATAATTACAGCAACGGTTATAAACCAGATGCACGCGATCGGCTAGTCTTACCACCCGCAAAAGTCTAAAAACAAGGTGGGCATTGCCCACCCTATGACTTACGACTTACGACTTACGACTTACCCAGTTTCATCTTCCTCTTGTTCTCGCCTCACATTTGTTTCCAAAGCCTGAATTTGTTCTCGTCTAGCCTCCACTTCTAGCGCCCGTCGAGATAACTCTTGCGTCTGTAAAGTTAGGGTTTGTCGCCACTTTTCAGCCCGTTCCATTTCTTGTTGCAAAAATAACGGAGTGATGCCACTTGTCAGATAAGTTTGGACTAATTCCATTACCCAATCCGTAGCATTATGAAGGCTGTAAACCTGGCAGCAATCTGGCGAGAGTTCTGCCAGTACCAACAAACCCTCAGCCAGGGTAAAAGGACAGCGATCGCCAATCGTAGTTTCCACATCGAGAATAGCACTGCGATCGCTTACCAATACCCAAGTATGCTCTGCTTCTTGACTGGCAAGCAATTTTAAGCCTAACTTACCAGAGATTCCGTACTTGATAATTTGAGCGAGGTAGAACATTTATCAGTTATCAGTTATCAGTTGTCAGTGTAGAGACATTACATGTAACGTCTGTACAAAGTTGTCAGTTATCAGTTGTCAGTGCCAAGTGCGTTCAGTTTTGACTTTTGACTTTTGACTTTTGACTTTTAGTTTACTTGAGCAGTCGCAATCGGGCTTGGAGAATTTCAATTTGTTTTTCTGCTTCGGCTAAAGCATCCTTAGCACCTTGGACGACATCAGGCGGGGCTTTATCAACAAAGGTAGGGTTAGATAGTCGCGCCGAGAGAGATTTGGCTTCAGCTTGGGCTTTACTAAGGCTTTTTTCTAATTTAGCTTTAAGTACGGCAACATCAACAACTCCCGCCAAAGGAATTAGGACTTGTACCGTACCGACAACATCGGCGATCGCGGGTTCTAATGCTGTATCTAAAGCTGAAGTTATCGTCAGTGACTCGACTTTGGCAAGGTCTTGAATATACAATTCACTACTTGTCAAAATTTGGCGTTCGCGATCGCTTTCACTCTGCATTACCGCTTTTACCTTGACTCCTGGCTTAATTCCTGCTTCCGCCCGTAGGTTGCGCAGGGTACGAATTGCCTCAATTAACAATTCAAATTGTTGTTCCAAGTCGGGATCGATTAGAGTCGCGTCTGATTCTGGATAAGCTTGTACGGATATACTTTGTCCTGCTTCCGCTTGCGTCAGCGTATGCCAAATTTCCTCAGTAATATGAGGCATAAAGGGATGCAGGAGTTTGAGAATACCTTCTAAAACGTAGGCAAGAGTTTGTTGTGCTACCAGCCGTGACGCTGCGCCTTCAGCATCTTTCTGAAATAGCCGAGATTTGACTAATTCGATATACCAGTCGCAGAAATCGCCCCAAATAAAGTCATATAAACCCTTTGCCGCTTCTCCCAAGCCGTAACTATCGATGTAATCTGTCGTTTGTTTGACAACCTGGTGGTAGCGAGAGAGAATCCAGCGATCCGATAATTGTAAGGAATCGGGAGTTGTAGGGGCGGACTCACCCAAAATATTTGTCTCAGTTGGAGATGCTTGGTGAACCCGCCCGTACAGGAGGTGGGATTCGGGAGATCCCAATTGTTGCGGGGTTTTGCCATCCAAATTCATCATCACGAAACGGGCGGCGTTCCACAATTTATTCGCAAAATTGCGGGATGCTTCCACAGAAGCCGATTCATCTTTTTCGCGGTTGTAATCCAACCGAATATCTTGTCCCGCGCCGACAACTTCTTTCACCAAGGTATAGCGCAAGGCATCTGTCCCGTATTTATCCATTAGTAGCAGTGGATCGATGCCATTTCCCGCCGATTTGGACATCTTCTTGCCGTTTTCATCCAATACCAACCCGTGAATGTAGACATCCTTGAACGGCATCTGTCCGGTAAAATGTCCCCCTAACATGGTCATTCTTGCCACCCAGAAGAAGATGATGTCAAATCCCGTGACTAGGGTAGCGGTAGGATAGTAAAATTCTAAGTCCTCAGTGCGATCGGGCCAGCCTAAAGTAGAAAAGGGCCACAGTCCTGAAGAAAACCACGTATCTAATACGTCTGGATCTTGTTCTAGCTTGACATCTGTACCAAATTGGGATAAAGCTTTTTCCCGCGCTTCCGCCTCACTTCGCGCCACAACAAACGGCGTGTTATCGCAGATTTCTCCGCCTGTCTCGCTGACAGCATACCAAGCCGGAATTTGATGCCCCCACCATAGTTGACGCGAGATACACCAATCTCTGAGTTTAACTAGCCAGTCGCGATAAACCTTCGTCCAGCGCTGGGGGACGAACTGGGGCGAATTTTTGTCGTCTAGAAATGATAGAGTGCGATCGGCTAAAGGACGAATTTTGACGAACCACTGAGTTGAAAGTAGTGGCTCAATTGGAACCTTTCCGCGATCGCTATACGGTACGGCATGTTTGTATTCTTCTACTTTGACGAGAAATCCTTCAGTTTCTAAACGTTGAACGACATTTTTACGGGCAACAAATCGATCTTGTCCTTGAAAATCTCCTGCATTTTCATTCAGCGTGCCGTCTTTATTCATAATATTAATAAACGGCAGATCGTGACGCTGACCCATCTCAAAATCGTTCGGGTCGTGGGCAGGAGTCACTTTAACGCAACCCGTTCCGAATTCAGGATCGACAAATTCATCGCCAATTACGGGAATTTCTCGCTGCATAATTGGCAATGTTAGAGTTTTACCAATTAAATGTTTGTAGCGATCGTCGTTTGGATTTACCGCGACAGCCGTATCGCCTAGCATTGTCTCCGGTCGCGTTGTTGCTACTTCTACAGATCCAGAGCCATCAGTTAATGGATAGCGGAAGTGCCATAAATGCCCGTTGACTTCTTTATTTTCTACTTCTAAATCGGATACTGCTGACTGAGTTGCGGGACACCAATTCACTAAATATTTGCTGCGATAAATCAGTCCTTCTTCGTGAAATCGGACAAACTCTTCGACAACGGCTTTGTTTAAGCCTTCATCCATCGTGAAGCGTTCCCGCGACCAATCTACGGAAACTCCCAAGCGGCGCAGTTGACCGACAATCGTACCCTTAGATGAGTCTTTCCACTGCCAAGCGCGTTCGAGAAATTTCTCCCGTCCCAGTTCGTAGCGGGTCTTGCCTTCTGCTTGCAATTGCTTTTCTAATATTGTGTGGACTGCAATACTGGCGTGGTCGGTTCCAGGGAGATATAGGGCGTTATATCCCTTCATGCGATGGTAGCGGATCAGGGAATCTATCAGCGTGTTATCAAAGGCGTGACCCATGTGGAGGCTACCAGTCACGTTTGGAGGAGGAATGACGATACAGTAGGGTTCCCCGCCGCGCTGGGGGTCTGCTTTATACACTTGGTTGTCTTCCCAGAATTTTTGCCACTTGGCTTCAGTGGTGAAGGGGTCGTAGAGGCTGGGCAGATTAGGAATGGTTGCTGTCATGTCGGGAAGACGAAAAGATGCAGTGAATTATTTAATATTTTGCCATAGAGCAAGGTGGAGGTAGAGCGGGTTCTGATTCCTGTAGAATTGCCAAAGTCAACGTACAAGACAAATCTGAATGGAACCTACAGAGGAACAATATTTAATTATTAATGCCCTCGATACGCTAGATTTACTACAAAATGGCTTTTATGATGAAAGTACAGGTGACTGGTATATCCAAACTCCTAGCCCTGTTTTACCAATTTCTATTATTCAGCATGACGGTGAAGTAGTTCCAACTAACTGGCGGTCAGATTTATGAGAGAACCATCTGAATTACAAAAACAGCAATATGAAAGATTTACAGAAATTTTGAATACTGGCAAGCAACGCTACATCGAAGCCAAGGGGACTCATAAGGGTTATCGCGCTGGTTTGAAAGGACAAGATTATTTAACTGATGAAGAAAGACAAGAAGCATTATCCTTAGTGCGACAGTTATTTCAAGTTCGAGAAAAGTCAGGTAATTTAACTGCAACGCCATTACTAAAAGAGGGAATAGAAGCTGATTCTTAGCCTTGTACTAAATTTTAACGTCTGCGAGGACGATCGCTCAACTTATCAATCTTATCAATCGCTGCCGAACCAATCAGACTGCTAGCTATTAACATCCCGTAGTTTTAAATTGAGCCACTGGTTCTAATAATTTATTCTGATTGGTTGATGATAAAAACAGTGTGAGAAGAGAAACATGATAATGATTTGATATATCTATAAGCAGATCGAGTTTTCCATCTCGATCTAGATCGCCAGCCCAAAGTAATGCGGTAGAGCCATCGTCACAACAAGACGAAATTTCTTGGAATATACTATCTTTCCCAGAATAAACTAAAAGAGCGTGATATATAGTTTCAGGGTTTTGCCGTTCTTTAACTGATATTTGGTAGGTATTTCTAGATTCATGATTAAGAGCGACACTTAAGGGCGGGCTATTGGGAGAAAACTTTGCATTTCCTAAAAAAACAGTTTTAACTATCCCAGGTTTCAGAGGAATTGAACCTTTAACCAAGAAAACAGGTGAATATTTTTCGTCTAGAATAATTTCTTTTCCTGTTTTCTTCGTCTCATCTGTATCGAGTACGTAGTCACGAACAGTATGAACGGCGATTTTTGTCGGTAATAATTCAAAACCTTTTGCTGTGGAAAATAGCCCTAACCATTGCTCTCCCGATTTTGCTTGAACTTCATTTCCATGAAATTTGCCTGTTTTTAGAAGTTTAAGCGGATACGATCGAGGATAGTCTGTAATAAATATCGGAGTCTGTGCTTTTTGCTCGGAAGATTGACTCATAGCCGATTCTTGCTGAGGCGGCTGACTAGAAATAGATGCGTCAGGTTCGCGATCGCCGCACGATACTAGAAGCAGCAAGCACAATATTGATATCGTCTTAATTGCGTGACAGCCAAACTTAATTTTTTGTATACCTAGCATAATTTTTAACATAACCATCCCTTACCTAAAATTTAGGTAAAAGACTCAAGGTTGATATCTAACCAGTAAAATCAAAAGCGATCGCCTGCAACTACCATATACTAAATACCTCGATCGTACTGACTCAATATCGTTTTCTTTGTATAAATACATACTTTAAGTAGTGGAAGCTAATATTTACTTTGTAAAGTTGTGCAACCATATTTGATTGATTAGTCAATCAAAGATATTCTGAAAGTAGAGTTTTAATATTTTGACTTTTGACTTTTAACTTACTTAGGATGTAACAATGCCCCCACGGGACGATCGCGATTTTGAGGATAAGCGACAGCAAATTATTGATGGTGCTTTACAAGTTTTTGCTAGCAAAGGCTTTGAGAAAGCAACTAATAAAGATATTGCTACGGCATCCGGCATTGGTTCCCCTGGTTTGATTTATCACTACTTCAAAGACAAAAGCAACTTGTTTCAACAAGTTCTCGAACAACGCTTGCCTTTGATGCAACTGCTAAGCCATAGCGAAGAGTTAATGACCAAACCAATAGAGGATGTTTTGACTCTGTTCGGTCATGCTTTTCTCAGAATGGCTGAAAATCCGACATCGCTGGCTCTATTCAAACTTATTATGGGAGAAGCAATTCGGCAGCCGCACGTTGCAGAAATAGTAAATCGAATTGGTCCTAGTCGTTCGGTGGCTTTCTTGTCTAGTTATTTAGAACAACAGATGGCTGCTGGCGTACTCAAACCGATGAATCCAAACGCAGCAGCACGCTGTTTTGCTGGTTCTTTTGTGGCATATTTACTAACGCGGGAGGTCTTCATGCAACCCGACGCACAGCAGCTTAGTGCAGAAGTGATGGTAGAAACTGCGGTCAAAGTTTTCTTACAAGGGACATTAGTTGCTCCCACAGATGAGTAGGGATAGCGGGTAGAACTAATTCGCGCAATTCAGCTTTAGGACGTTTTTTCAAGTTTTGTTGATTAACTAATCAATCAAAAATAAGTTCAATTGTTTTGGAAGTTTTAAGGAGTTTTTGGTATGACTAACAATATAACTCCCATATCGCCAACTGATGCCGTATCCCCGCAGCATGAAATTTTAGACCGACAAACGACAACCTGCTGTATTGTGGGCAGTGGTCCGGCAGGAGCAGTACTGGCGCTGCTGCT
This sequence comes from Chroococcidiopsis sp. SAG 2025, assembly GCF_032860985.1. Lineage (GTDB taxonomy): Bacteria > Cyanobacteriota > Cyanobacteriia > Cyanobacteriales > Chroococcidiopsidaceae > Chroococcidiopsis. The sequence continues at coordinate 6,396,025 of NZ_JAOCNC010000001.1, read as the reverse complement.
GGCACGTCAAGGTATACCTGTGATGCTGCTGGAAGCACACAAAGACTTGGATCGCGACTTTCGAGGTGATACCATTCACCCGTCTGTGATGGAGATTATGGCGGAATTGGGCTTAGCCGATCGCCTGCTGGAGCTGCGCCACACCAAACTACGCCAGTTGAATGTTCGTACAGAGGAAGATAGTTTCACAATTGTTGATTTCAGTCATTTGAAAACCCGCTATCCGTACATTACAGTGATGCCCCAAGTAAAATTTCTAGAGTTTATTACCGAGGAGGCAAAACAGTATCCCAACTTTCAACTCGTATTGGGCGCAAACGTACAAGAATTAATTGTGGCAGATGGAGGAGTTCGAGGCGTGCGCTATCGCGGACACGGCGGTTGGCATGAAGTTAGGGCGCAACTGACAGTTGGTGCAGATGGTCGTCATTCCCGCCTACGTCAATTAGCTGGGTTTAAGCCAATTGAAACCTCGCCACCAATGGACGTGCTGTGGTTTCGTCTTCCCCGCAGACCGGATGAACCAGAAGGGTTGAATGGTCGTATCCGTAGCGGTCATATTTTAGTAACAATCGATCGCTGTGATGCTTGGCAGATTGCTTATGTCATTCCTAAAGGTGGATATCAAGATTTGCGAACTGCGGGGTTAGAGGCATTGAGAAAGTCTATTGTTGAGGTAGTCCCGGAGTTTAGCGATCGCGTGGAACTACTCAAAGAGTGGTCTCAAATCGCATTTCTCTCAGTTGAGTCGAACCGCCTACCGCAATGGTATAGTTCTGGCTTACTGTTGATTGGTGACGCTGCTCATGTCATGTCACCCGTTGGAGGAGTCGGGATCAACTATGCGATTCAAGATGCTGTAGTAGCGGCAAACGTGCTGAGCGAACCACTAAAAACTAGTAGATTGCAGCTACAAGACTTAGCCAAAGTCCAGCGTCGGCGTGAGTTGCCCACACGATTTATCCAGGCTTTTCAGTCTTTAATCCAAAAGCAAATTCTCAATCGAGCGCTCAAGCCACAGCAAAAGTTCCAGCTGCCAAGCTTGTTACGGCTGTCAATTCTGCGCGATTTGCTAGCGCGGTTCATTGCCTTTGGGTTAATGCCCGTGCATGTAAAAACTTAACTTTTGATAGCAATTTTCGATTGTATGCGTGACACAGGTAGGGGCGCACAGCCGTGCGCCCCTACGGACGTGTATTTTACCCAATTGAAAACCGCTATAAAAGTGAGTAGTAAAGAAAGAAAGGTGTAGGGTGTAGGAGGAATTCGGAATTCGGAATTAATCGATCGCTGGTCACTGATAACTGGTCACTGATAACTGGTCACTGGTCACTGGTCACTGGTCACTGTCTCTACGACTAGCGCATATTTCCTTATTTTTCAATCTTTACCACTATATGTAAATCGCGTATAGTCTTAATCTATTGCCTTTAACTGCTAAGGCTTTTTTTCCAGTCAAACCTTTTTTCTAATTATTTTACCTATGGTGCGAGAGCTACAGCGCTTAAACCCAACCAGCCAGTTTCCCGAAACTGCCCCAGCTGCAAATCCAGTATTCTTCAGGACGTATAGTCGGCGGACAGGAGGTGGGCGCGAGACTTGGGAACAAGTATGCGATCGCACCCTGCGCGGGCTAGTAGAATTGGGTAAACTCACCCCAGCAGAAGCCGCTATTCTCGAAAAAATGCAAAAGGAGATGAAATCTCTCCCTAGCGGGCGCTGGCTGTGGGTAGGGGGTACGGAATGGATTTCTCGCCAAGAGAATTTTTCTGGCGCTTATAACTGCACTTCTACTAACGTAGTAGACTGGCGGGCTTTTGGCTTGATGATGGACTTGGCAATGATGGGCTGCGGTACGGGTGCAATCCTCGAACCCCAGTACATTAACCAACTTCCCGTGATTCGCAATCGCCTCCACGTCACCGTAGAAGGAGAAATCGGCACAACGCCCGCTTCAGAACGGCAGGACGAGACAGAAGTACAAATCGAAGGTAATATCGTTAATATTCTCGTGGGCGATAGCCGCCGAGGTTGGGTCAAGTCTTATCAAACTCTGTTGGAGCTATCAACGAACGAGCGTTTTTCGGATATCGTACATGTCAGCGTCAATCTTAATAATATCCGTCCGGCAGGAGAGATTTTAAAAGGTTTTGGCGGCGTTGCTAACCCGATTAAATTGCCAGAATTGTATCAACGTTGTGCAGCAATTTTAAATAAAGCCGTAGGCAGAAAACTTAATTCTGTTGAGTGTTGTTTATTAATAGATGAAGCTGCCGTTGTTGTAGTTGCCGGAAATGTTAGAAGAAGCGCGGGGATGCGTCAAGGCACTAGCAATGACGAGCTATTTGCTAACGCTAAAAATAACCTTTGGCAACAAGATGAAAACGGTAACTGGCGGATCGATCCCGAACGCGATGCGCTAAGAATGGCAAATCATACCCGCGTATTTCATCAGAAGCCAACCTTAGAAGAATGTATTAATGCCGTTCGCAGTCAATATTATTCTGGTGAAGGAGCCATTCAATATGCGCCAGAAGCGATCGCCCGTAGCAATGCAGATTTTTTAAGTAGTCAAGCACTAAAGCAAGAGTTTATTAAAACATACGTAACTTCAAAAGAAAAAGCTCAAGCTTGGTTGCGCGATTTCCATCCAGAAATAACAAATGCGGAGCTAGAACATCGACTTTCAAGATATGGTTTGAATCCCTGCGTAACAGCAGATACTTGGATACATACAGGTGAAGGTGCTAGACAAGTAAAAGATTTAATCGGCATTCAACACAGCACGTATGTTAATGGCGAACTTTTCAGTACCACGCCCAAAGGATTTTTCTTCACTGGAATCAAGCCAGTGGTCAAATTACAAACAAAAGAAGGATATAGCTTACGGCTAACTGAAAATCATCAAGTTTTAAAAGTCACAGCTCAAACTCAGAAAAATCAATATAGTGAATGGGTAGCTGTGTCCGAACTCAAAGCAGGCGATCGCATATTGATTCACAATCACCGAGGATTATCGCCTTGGGATGGTAAGGGAACAAAAGCAGAAGGTTGGTTACTAGGAAACTTGATAGGTGATGGCTGTTTGAGTGCTAATCCTGCTAATTATAGTTATCAAGCTCATCTACGTTATTGGGGCGATAACCAAGTTAAAATGGCAGAATATGCTCTTACCCTGGTTAAGAACTCTATTTCAGGTAGTAGTAGCAAGCTTACTAGTGTTTATCACCCTCAGAATAAATACTTTCAAGTTAGTTCTGCGGGACTAGCTAAGTTAGCTCAAGACTACGGAATCAAGCTTGGTAATAAAGCAATTGCTGCCGAATTAGAAACAGCGAGTTTTGAGTTTTATTGTGGTTTTCTGCAAGGATTATTTGATGCAGACGGGAGCGTACAAGGTACTCATAATAAAGGCATTAGCGTTCGCCTTGCTCAAAGCAATTTAAAATTACTTGAAGCTTTACAGCGAATGCTGCTACGCTTGGGGATTGCATCTTGCATATATCAAAATCGCCGCACAGAAGGCATGAGAATGTTGCCTGACTCGAAACGGCAATTGGCATCATATTTTTGTAAAGCTCAACATGAATTAGTCATATCAAATGACAATATTGTAGTTTTCCAAGAATTAATTGGATTCCAAGAACCTGCCAAAGCTGAACGTCTACAATCTCTGCTTTCAGGTTACAAACGTAGTTTCAATCGCGAACGATTTGCGACTACAGTTGTGGCTGTTGAACCAGATGGAGAAGAAGCAGTTTACGATTGCACCGTACCTGGACCAGCAAGATTCGATGCAAATGGACTGGTGGCTCACAATTGTGGCGAAATTTTGGGTAGTAATTTTCACTGCAACTTATCGGAGGTTCATTTAAATCAAATCGACCCCAAAAATGACAAAGAACAAGAAGAAGCTTTTACCGCAGGGGCATTATCTGTCGCTTCTTTGTTGAATCACAAATTTCTCGAACCCCGCTATCAATTCAGTCGGGAATTAGATCCAATTGTGGGAGTATCTTTCACGGGACTATTCGATTTCTTCGTCCGCGCTTTTGGCGTAGATTGGTTGCGGTGGTGGGAACAAGGAAGACCGGAAGAATTCAGAAGTCAGAATTCAGAAGTCAGAAGTGAGAATTTAGCAGAGTATTTTAGAAATAAAGAAAGGGAGTATCTCAGCCGTTGGCGCGATATCGTGTTTCGCGTTGTGTGGGAATATTGCGATCGCCATAACATTAAACGCCCGAATCGCTGTACTACCGTCCAACCTAGCGGTACGAAATCTCTATTGACTGGCGCGTCTCCAGGCTGGCATCCTCCTAAAGCCCAACGCTTTCTTCGTCGAATTACCTTCCGCAAAAACGATCCAGTGGCACTAGCTTGCATTGACTACGGTTATGGTGTCGTTCCCTCCCAATCGGATAAAGACGAAAATGGCAATTTGTTGAACGACCCCTTCGATCCTCGTTGTATGGAGTGGTTGGTAGAAATTCCTGTCGCCGTGCCTTGGGCAGATCTACCAGGTGCTGATCGAATTGAGATTAGCAAGTTTAGCGCTTTAGCCCAAATGGATTTCTACATGCAAGTGCAGAAATACTATGTAACTCATAATACGTCCGCAACAATTGAGTTGCGAGAAAACGAGGTAGAAGCATTAGGGGTGCGGATTTACGAAACCATTCAAAACGATGAAGGCTATATTAGTGCTGCCTTATTAGCTAGATTTGACGACTTACAAACTTTCCCCCGCTTGCCATTTGAACCGATAACCAAGGCTAAGTACGAAGAATTAATGCAACAAGTGCATTCCCGACGGCAAGTGCATGATTTTTATACTGCCCTCAGCCGCTATGATGCTCAAGAGTTAGATGAAGCAGGTCCAGCAGGGTGCGATTCAGATAAATGCCTCTTTCCTCAAAAGGAAGGGGCGAGGAGTGAGGGGTGAGGCGTTAGGGGTTAGGGAAGGACAAGGGGGACAAGGGGGACAAGGGAGACAAGGAGAAGTCGTAAGTCAGAAGTGATGATTAACTGATAACTGGTCAGGAGTCACTAGTCACTGGTCAGGAGTCACTGTCACCCTACACCCTACACCCTACACCCTTTCACCACGCACCATGCATCACTCTCTTTCCCTCGCTCCTCGCTCCTCGCTCCTCAAACCTCTCGACTAAAAAGCTAGAATTTCAAACAGTACAGATGCAGCCACGCATAGAGGAAATTCAAATATGTTTGTAGACGAACTAGCACCTATTTTTAAGGAATTGGTACAGCACCCAGTTTCTTTTTTAGGAGGATTTGTCTCTGGGGTACTGCACCTCAGCCTAACTGACGATCCAGTCAAAAGTTGGCTCGATCGCCAGTCTGATTCTTCCAGCTACAATTCTTCCACATCTGGCGATCGCAACGGCAAAACTAGCGGTCCCCAAAGCATTTCTATCGAGTAGAGGTAGAGAGTTATGTAGAGACGCGATCTTTCGCGTCTCTACAGTGATGATTGTTAACTGTTAACAGTTAACAGATTAAATGATAACTATCAGAAATTTTTTAGGCAGTATTTGTAATACAGAAGACCTTTGATAAACAAACCATACGATATGATATGCGTAAGTGTGAGTTCAGTCCTGTAACTGGTTAAATTTGAGAAGCTGCTACCGACTGGGGTGGTCTATCTTGAAAGCTAGATTACTGATAAATTTGAAATCTGGTGTTTGCCGAAACTGCAAATTTTTAGGTTCGATTTCTCGACTGAACTTGACTCTCTGTTCAGACTTACGCGACCGATTATGACTATCTACGTTGGAAACCTTTCTTACCGCGCTACGGAAGAAGACCTGAGAACTGTATTCGCAGAATATGGCACGATCAAGCGCATTGTCCTACCGATGGATCGGGAAACTGGCAGAATGCGCGGATTTGCTTTCGTTGACATGGGCGAGGATGCCCAAGAAGAATCAGCGATCGCTGAATTAGATGGTGCAGAATGGATGGGAAGACAGCTGCGAGTCAATAAAGCTAAACCCCGCGAAGAAAATGGCGGTGGCGGCGGTGGATATCGGCGTAACGGAGCCGGAGTGAGGGCAAGATTTGGTCAGGAGTAGTTACAACCACCCCGTTCTGTAGGAAACTACTCGGAACAAGATTAATACTTTAAATCTGAATTTGGGTCAACCCTTTCACTGACCAGTTAAGTATCTGACACTGATAATTGCTGGTCGGTGTTTTGTTGATCGCGATCGGAATCGATCTAATTCTTGTCATCATTTCAACGCATGTTGTCAATCGCTCTTGGCAAGAACTAGATTGATGGCTTGACGACACTGTTTGAAAATAAGACTCTGAAGCTCGATCCGCGATCGCAGTATTTCGCAATCGTTCAGCAACACGATTGTGGCGATCGCACGTGGCAAGATGCAGTGATTTCTATAGTTTATCTAAAGTCAGATTCCACTATTAGATTCAGTTCCTAAGATAGTAATGCAGGGTGCTGCCTTATTGGTAAATCTTGCAACATGCCCTCATCTACAGAGAGAGCGATCGTTATGGCTGAAGCTGTCCAACACTCAATAGATTACGAATCTGCACTAGGTCGGGATTGTACAACACTGTCTCGACACGTCCTACAACAGTTGCAAAGTTTTTCTGCTGATGCCCAAGATCTGAGCGCCTTAATGAGTCGCATTGCCCTCGCTGGCAAGTTAATCTCGCGTCACCTCAGTCGTGCGGGATTGATGGAAGGCGTACTGGGATTTACCGGAGACGTGAACGTACAGGGGGAATCAGTCAAAAAGTTGGACGTTTATGCCAACGATGTCTTTATCTCGGTTTTCAAGCAGAGCGGTTTAGTCTGTCGCTTGGCTTCCGAAGAAATGGAAAAGCCATATTACATTCCTGAAAACTGTCCGATTGGTCGTTATACCTTGCTTTACGACCCAATCGATGGTTCATCCAATACAGATATTAATATGAGTCTGGGATCGATCTTCGCCATCCGACAGCAGGAAGGCAACGATCTAGATGGAGAGGCAAAAGACTTACTGCAATTGGGAAGCAAACAAATTGCGGCAGGATATATCCTCTACGGTCCTAGCACCATCTTGGTGTATTCCATCGGCAAGGGCGTACATTCTTTTACCCTCGATCCCAGCCTTGGAGAATTCATACTTTCGGAAGAAAATATTCAACTGCCGCAACACGGTTCAGTTTACAGCGTCAACGAGGGTAACTTCTGGCAATGGGACGAATCGATTCGAGAGTACATTCGTTACGTCCACCGCACAGAAGGCTATACCGCACGCTACAGTGGAGCTATGGTAGGTGACATTCATCGAATTTTAGTGCAAGGTGGCGTGTTCCTTTACCCTGGCACGGTGAAAAAACCAGAAGGTAAAATCCGCCTACTATATGAATCTGCTCCCTTAGCATTTTTGGTCGAGCAGGCAGGAGGCAGAGCAATTACGGGAACCCAAGACATCATGGATGTCGTGCCAGAAAAACTGCATCAACGCACTCCGTTGATTATTGGTAGTAAAGATGACGTGGCATTAGTTGAGTCCTTTATTCAGCGACACGCCCAAGCCCAAGAGGAAAAGAATATTCGGGCGCAGGCACGCATACCTCAATGAGAGGGGTTAGGAGTTAGGGGTTAGGGGAAGAAGAGAGCGCAAGGTTGCGCAAGGTTGCGCAAGGTTGCTGAGGGAGCGTCGAAAGAATTTAATTATGAATTGCGAATTCAATTAATTCTTTATCCCCTCACTCCTCGCTCCTCACTCCCCAGTTAGCAAACCAATGAAGAGTTGAGAAATACAAATATTATGGCAACGAATCATTTACTAAAGATCAAAGAATACGGTCAAAGCATTTGGATGGATAATTTGACCCGTGACTTAGTTCAGTCTGGAGAGCTGAAGAATTTAGTTGAGAATCAAGGTATTTGCGGGATCACTTCTAATCCAGCGATTTTTGAAAAAGCGATCGCAGGTAATGTCATCTACGATGCTGACATCGAACCAGGGATTCGGGCGGAATTGCCGACTTACAAAATTTATGAATCCTTAGTGTTTCAAGATATCCGCGATGCCTGCGATATCTTGCGTCCCGTATATGACGCTTCCGATGGACTAGATGGATATGTCAGCATTGAAGTTCCTCCCACAATCGCCCACGATACTCAAGCGACAATTAACGAAGCTCGTCGTTACTATCAAGAGATTGGGCGAGATAACGTAATGATTAAAATCCCTGGTACTCATGAAGGATTACCAGCGGTAGAACAGGTCATTTCCGAGGGGATCAACGTTAACGTAACGCTATTGTTCTCAGTTCAAAGTTACATCGAAACAGCCTGGGCGTACATTCGCGGTTTGGAAAAACGTGCGGCAGAAGGAAAGGATATTAGCAAGATTTCTTCTGTGGCTAGCTTCTTCCTGTCGCGGATCGATTCTAATATTGATGGGAAAATCGATGCTGCCCTCAAAGCAGGCGTAGACCGGATTGAGAAAGAAGCAAAATTAAGAGCCGTGAGAGGGAAAGTTGCGATCGCCAACGCTAAGATTGCTTATCAAGAATACAAGAAAATCATTCAAAGCGATCGCTGGCAAGCATTAGCCGCCAAAGGCGCAAACGTTCAGAGATTGCTGTGGGCTAGCACCAGTACCAAAGACCCTAACTACAGCGATGTCATGTATGTTAACGAATTGATCGGTCCTGAAACAGTCAATACATTACCACCCAATACGATTGATGCGTGTGCCGACCACTGCGACGTAGCAAATCGCGTCGAGTCAAATGTCGAGGAAGCCTACAAGTTAATTGAAAACTTAAAAGACCCAGATGTGGCGATCGATATCGACCAAGTGATGGACGAATTACTCGTGGAAGGGATCGACAAATTCATTAAACCCTTTGAATCGCTGATGCAGTCTTTGGAAGAGAAGGTTGCTAAGCTGTCACCAGTATAGGAGGAGCGAGGAGCAAGGAGTGAGGGGATAGGGAATTAATTGAATGCGCAATTTGCAATTAAACTCTCCCCTCCTCTTTCTCCCGACTCCCGTACGGGCGGGCGGGTTTAACCGCAAAATTATTTGTTCTCGCATAGGTATCAGCAAAAACCGCCCCTACATCTCTCTTCCCCTAACCCCTAACCCCTAACCCCTTACCCCTCATATGGTCACGTTGCTAGAAAATCCCTTACGAGTGGGGCTGCAACAACAGAGAGTTCCCGAACCGCAAATCTTAGTCATTTTTGGTGCGTCGGGAGATCTGACTCAGCGCAAACTCGTTCCAGCACTCTACAAACTCAGACGGGAACGCCGCCTGCCACCCGAATTTACAATTGTAGGCGTAGCACGCAGAGAATGGAGTCACGATTACTTCCGCGAACAAATGCGGGAGGGGATCGAGCAGTTTTCTGACGGTATCGGTTCGGAAGACCTATGGCAAGAGTTTTCTCAGGGTATATTTTATTGCCCCGGAGATATTGACAATCCCGAAAGCTATCAAAAGCTAAAAAACTTTTTGGCAGACTTGGACGAAAAGCGGGGAACCAGAGGCAACCGCGTATTTTATCTGTCTGTCTCACCCAAGTTTTTTGCTGAAGCAATTCAGCAGTTGGGCAAAGCAGAAATGCTCAAAGATCCGCTCAAAACCCGTTTGATGATTGAAAAGCCCTTCGGTCGGGATTTGGGAACGGCGCGATCGCTTAACCGCGTCGTGCAGCAAGTTTGTAAAGAAGAACAAGTCTATCGCATCGACCACTATTTGGGCAAAGAAACAGTCCAAAATTTGCTGGTGTTTCGCTTTGGGAATGCCATTTTTGAACCATTGTGGAACCGCCAGTTTGTCGATCACGTCCAAATTACCGTTGCCGAGACAGTCGGGGTAGAAGACAGAGCGGGATATTATGAAAGCTCTGGGGCATTGCGAGATATGTTGCAAAACCACTTGATGCAACTATTTGCCTTCACAGCAATGGAGGCACCTAACTCCCTAGATGCCGATTCAATCCGCACGGAGAAAATGAAGGCGATTCAAGCGACTCGTCTAGCAGATATTCAAAATTTGGAACGTGCAGCAGTACGAGGACAATATAGTGCGGGGTGGATGAAAGGCAAGCGCGTCCCTGGTTATCGAGAAGAACCAGGGGTGAACCCCCAGTCTACAACTCCTACGTTTGTCGCCATGAAGTTTTTGATCGACAACTGGCGTTGGAAAGGCGTGCCTTTTTATCTGCGGACGGGTAAACGCTTGCCGAAAAAAGTTTCGGAGATTTCAATTCATTTCCGCGAAGTGCCGAATTTGTTATTTCAGTCGGCAGCACAGCAGATGAACGCTAACATCTTGGCACTGCGAATTCAACCCAACGAAGGGATCTCGCTGCGATTTGAGGTAAAAATGCCAGGGGGAACTCTACGGACTCGTTCTGTAGATATGGACTTTACCTATGGTTCCTTTGGCTTACAAGCAACTTCCGACGCATACGATCGCCTCTTACTCGACTGCATGATGGGCGACCAAACGCTATTCACTAGAGCCGACGAAGTAGAAGCAGCATGGCAATTAGTGACTCCAGCCCTCTCAGTTTGGGATTCGCCTATTGATCCCGCGACGATTCCGCAATACGAAGCAGGGACGTGGGAACCAACCGAGGCGGAATTACTGATCGAGCGAGATGGTCGTCGCTGGCGTAGGTTGTAAATAGCAATGAACCGATCGGCACTCAATCTGTATACAGGCTATCTGTTACAAATACCAATTTACGGGAATGATGGTAAAGGTGGCGATCGCTCTATTGCTAATAGCTAGTTTCATCCTTCATCCTTCATCTTTCATCCTGTCCTATGGTGACTCAATCTGCTCCAATTTTCTCACTTCAGGCTCCCAAGGATATCTCAGTTAGCGAGATTGAAGCCGAACTCAATCAGATTTGGCAAAGTTATGGCGTGGCTGGTGAGGATGGGGGACTGCCCGCCGCCACTCGCGCCAAAACTTTTACTTTGATCGTTTACGAACCAGAAGAAACTCAACAATTGCTGGCAGCTTTGGGATATTACAGCGGTCCAATCGACGGCATCCCAGGACCACGCACCGCCTCCGCAATTCGCGAAGCCCAAAAAGTATTTGGACTAGAAAAAACGGGGAAATCTAGCCCAGAGTTACTAATAAAACTTAGAGAAGAACAAAGCAAACGCCGTGGTGTAGTCGATAGCAGCACAGCAGCGACAGCTTACGCAATGGATACGCGCAGTCCTGCTGTCGCCGATGCGATCGCCAGCCGCAATCCTTGTCGAATTATTGCTTTATGTCCAGTCACCGGAGAAGACGAGGGCGTAAAGGCGCAAGTTTCGGCATACTGCCCGATCCAGAAGCAGTCCGCTACAACTTTAATCTGTTGCGAATACATCACCCTGACGGGAACGGTTGAAGCCCTCGAAAGAGTGGTAGGCATGGTTCCAGATTTATTAATTGGTGGCTTGCCTAAATTTCTCTGGTGGAAAGCTACTCCAGAACCCGATCACCCGATCTTCAAGCGTTTGGTAGCCTCTTGCAACTCTGTCATCTTCGACTCCAACAGTTTTACACAAGTTGAAACCAATCTCATCCGGCTGCAAGAATTGATCGATGCAGGCATGACAATTTTCGATGTCAACTGGAGTCGGCTAGCTGCTTGGCAAGAGTTGACGGCAGAAGCCTTCGATCCACCCCAGCGCCGCGCTGCATTAGGGGAAGTCGATCGCGTCACCATAGACTATGAAAAAGGCAATTCTGCCCAAGCCTTGATGTTTTTAGGCTGGTTGGCAAGTCGATTGAACTGGCGACCGACTAAAGTGACTACAGAAACAGGAGACTACGACATCAAACGCTTTTACTTCATGGCAGAAGGCGATCGCGAAGTCGAAGCAGAAATTGCTGGCGTTCCAACTGCTAGCGACGGTGACGTAGCTGGAGATTTGATTGCTTTACGCCTCACATCTACGAATCCAGCTGCCAACTGTTCTACCGTTTTGTGTTCCGAAACCTCTGGCTGTATGCGGATGGAGGCACACGGCGGCGCTCAAGCTGGGATCGTCAACCAAGTGACATCCCTTGCCGATCAAAGTGCTGAAGAGTTGCTCTCGCAGCAACTACAACGCTGGGGACGAGACGTACTATTTGAAGAAAGTCTGGCAGTGACAGTACAGATGCTTAAATTGGCTAATAGCTAATAGTTAATGGTTAATGGTTAACAATGAACTATTAGCTATTAACCCTAAGAAACACATTCTGTAGGGTCAGAAATAGGGATGAGTTCTAAGCCAAAAGCTTGAGCTTTTGCTTCAGGTTTTGAGGGTGCGCTCTCGGTATTGTTGCTCATAGGCATCAAGACCAGGGTCAGTATAGAGATTACCTGTTATCCAAAGACGATAGAAAATACGGGCTAACTTATGTGCAGTGGCAGTAATCGCTTTAGGTGCGCCTAAGCGAGCAGCTAGACGGCGATAAAAGCCACCCAAAGCAGAGTGAGAGCGACAAAGAGATTGTGCGGCGGTGCGTAAAGTGGCGGCAACGCGGTTGACAACTCGACGAGATTTAGAACTTTTAACTTTGCCGCCAGTAATGCGACTACCAGGGCATAAACCGAGCCACGACGTAAAGTGCTTGACAGTGGGAAAGCGTGTCGCGTCTAACCCTAACTCTGAGATCAGGGTAAGTACGCTCACAGCCCCTAAACCATCAATTTGAGTAAAGTCCACACCACTCATGCGATACAGTTCAGAACGCAAGTCAAACTGGGGTGCATTGCCGGGTTGCTTTTTTCCACGACGTTTTGGTTTAGCTAAGGGCGAAGCATTCACATCAACTTTAGATCCAAAAGATGCCAAGCATTGCTCAATTTGGGCATCACAGGCAGAGATCTGTATTTGAAAAAATCGTAAAGTTGTAATTCCTGTTGCAAGATGAATACCATTTCTGGTCGATAGTCCCCAGTTAAGGCAGCAGCAATCTCGGCACAACTGGCTTTGACACGTCCATCCTTGTGTGATGCCAACACATCTGGGTTACGCTCACCTGTAACAATGGCACGAATAATCGCCATGCCAGTAGTGCCGGTGATGTCGCTAATGACCCGATGCAACTGTAGGTTCATCTGAGTCAGGACTTTTGCATCCTCTGTATATGGACACAAGCACTTTTGATTAAGTTATCTCGTTGGCGGATATAACTACGTAAAACACATATTTGCTCTTGCGGACGAAATGACCCTGATAATAAACCGTAGGTATGCAATTGTTGCAACCACTGACAATCTAATACATCTGTTTTGCGCCCAGGGACGGTTTTAACGTAATGGGCATTCACCAACCTCACTTCCAATCCACAACTTTCTAAAACTTGGAATACAGGTATCCAATAAACTTCTGTTGATTCCATTGCTACCGTTTTCACTCCACAAACCTTGAGCCAATCTGCCATCGCGTATAGGTCAGTTGTGAAGCAACCAAAGCTGCGTACACTCTCATTATCCCGTCCTACAGGCACGCTCACCCAATGCCTATCAGCACCAATGTCAATGCCTGCGGCATTCAAATTGATGGCTGAAAAGTTTTTATCTTCTGGCATGGGAGAAGGTTTTTCTTGGCTCATATCACCCTTGTGGTTGTTAAATTTCCAGCCTTGTGTACCCTGCCTGGGGATGGCGAATCAATCTAATCTCCTAAACGGGATAGTAGCCAATGCTACTTCACCAATATTTTTGCCAATATTACCCAGAACCAGGCTCTCAAACGGGCGTAATTTGCACCACTGTTAAGACGGTCTTAACTGTCAGAGTACATATTGAGTATAATATTTATCGCTCATAAACTCTGAATACTTGTGTTTCTTTCATATTTTGCTGGCTGCAAAGCTGCTAGTTGGAGGCTATTAACTAACATTTATGTCTTTAATTATTGCTGGAGAACGCAGTGGGTAGGCAAAACAACCGTGACGCTTGCCCTACTATCTTTTTATGTCGGTGGCAAAAATTATCTGTCCAGTCTTTTAAGGTAGGACCAGATTATATCGACCCGATGTTTCACCAGTACGTGACCGGATCTCCCCTGCCGCAACCTAGACCCCGTACTGACTTCCGAAACTTACGTCCAACAATGTTTTATCCATCATACCCAACAGTCTGAGTATGCAATAGTAGAGGGAGTGATGGGATTATTTGATGGAATTGGCAATGGAGAAGTCAAAAGTCAAAAGTCAAAAGTCAAAAGTCAAAATTACCAATTACCAATTACCAATTACCAACTACCAATTAATTTTTTGCCAGTACCGCTCACATCGCCCGAATACTCGATCTACCTGTAGTACTGGTTATAGATTGCAGTCGCCTGTCTGGTTCGGTTGCCGCGATCGCCCACGGTTATCGTTCCTTCGATCCCCATGTGAAAATAGTTGGATTCGTACTGAATCGAGTTGGAAGCGATCGCCACTTACAATTATTACAAGATGCCCTTGCACCTCTAGACTTACCAATTCTCGGTGTTTTACGCCGCCACGATAATATTACTATTCCCGATCGCCATCTCGGTCTAGTCCCGACTGCCGAACTTCCCCAACTGGATCTCGTTATCGAGCAATTAGCAACCTTAGCCCAAACCTGTTTTGATTGGGATAAATTAATGCCTTTGATACAAGGGAGCAGGGAGCAGAGAGTAGGGAGCAGGGGAGCAGAGGAGCAGAACGCTGCGCGGGGGAGCAGGGGAGCAGAGGGGCAGAGGGGCAACTACCAATTACCAATTACCAATTACCAATTACCAAATCACCAATTCCGAATTGCCATTGCGCGCGATCGCGCTTTTAATTTCTATTACCAAGACAACTTAGACTTATTGCAACAAGTAGGGGCAGAATTAGTATTTTGGAGTCCCTTAACCGATTCTGGCTTACCAGAAAATGTCCACGGCTTATATTTCGGTGGTGGATTTCCCGAAGTTTTCGCCCAACAATTAGCAGCAAATACAGGCGCGATCGCCTCAGTCAAAGCAGCTATATTGACAGGAATGCCTACATATGCTGAGTGTGGGGGATTAATGTATTTATGCGATAAAATTATTGATTTTGATGGTAATTCTTGGACAATGGTAGGGGCTATTCCAACCGCTGCTACAATGGGTTCTCGCCTTACTCTAGGATATCGTCAGGCGATCGCGCTTCAAGATAGTCCCTTATTACAAACAAATGATACAGTCTGGGGACATGAATTTCATCGTTCTGCTTCAGAATTACCAACCCAACCCCTCTTTCAAACCCAAGGATTCAGCACTTCCCCAGTTACCGAAGGCTGGCGACTCCCCAACCTACACGCCTCCTACATCCACCTCCATTTTGGTACGCGCCCCGACATTCCCGCCCGGTTTTTACAACACTGCACTTGCTGGCAAGAGAGTCGAAAGTAGACAATTGAAAATAAGAAAATTGATCCCGATCGACTTTTGCGTCTTTGCGGCTTTGCGTGACATTTAAATTAAAACTTCTCCCTTGTCCTCCTTGTCCCTTTTATGCTCCTCGATCGCCCGACAACACTCATCAACCCTAGCCCGTTGCTGCATCATACCAACCAAAGCCTCATAAGCAGACCAATTTGCCTGTAACAAAGTCTTGGCTTGCAAAACCGCCCAGCGTTGTTTTTGCTCCACAGCCCTAGCCGTATACCCTAAAGGAGTCAAAACCATTCCTAGCTTCTGGCGATCGTCTGCTCCCCCTTCGGTGTTACTGTAAACTAAATCTTCTGCGGCTAAACCTGCCATCCAAACAGTACAATAGCGGTCTAGCATTTGAGCTGTCAGCATACCCCGATCTAACTGCGCTGCTAACTCCCGATCTTCAAAACTGACACCACCTAAACCTGGTTGTTTCTGCTTCAAAGCTTCCCAAGCGCTAAGAGTATAACCAGTAATCGGAATGTTTAATAAATGCGCTACCAAAAAATGCCCCGCTTCGTGGCGGACAATGCGATCGCGGTGTTGGGGTGAAAAACTTGCCATCCAGTCTAAAACCAAGTTACCACCTTTGCCCTGAAAGCTGAAACTATCTAACGTAGCCACTGCTAAAACGCTGAAAGTAGCAAGCGCTGGAATCACTGGTGAAAAATGCAACAAAGGACTTAACAGTGTTGAAAGCGTCATCACGAAGATGGAAATAGCAACTAAGTTTAGGGCAATCTGATTCATGCTTAAGATGAATATAACTACAGCTATTCCCTCATTATCTCGCGAACGGAGATTGAACAATGGATGGTAGCCTGACTGTACGCGCATTAAAGCTTAACGATACCGAATTCGAGCAAGTCGTTCGGGCTAACCCAGAATGGAAATTTGAACAAACAGCAGCAGGAGAATTAGTCATAGTGCCACCCACAGGGGGAACATCGGGAAAGAAAAATTTAAGCCTATCTAGGCAGTTTGGCGATTGGGTTGAAGATAATCTAGACCGAGGTGAAGGATTTGATTCTTCAACTCTGTTTATCTTACCTAATGGCGCTAAACGTTCGCCCGATGCTTCCTGGGTAAGGCGCGAAGTCTGGGATGCACTTACCCAAAAAGAACAGGATGGTTATGTACCCTTGTGTCCTGATTTTGTAGTAGAGTTGCGTTCTCCTACCGATCGCCTTGAACAACTACAAGCCAAGATGCGAGAATATATGGATAATGGGGCGCGTTTGGGTTGGCTGCTTAATCCTCAAGATCGTCAAGTAGAAATATATCGTCAAGGGCAACAAGTAGAAGTTCTACAACATCCTTTTACTTTGTCTGGCGAGGATGTATTGCCAGGTTTTACACTCAATTTACGGCGAATTTTTGCTTAGATGTAAAATATTTAAGATCGAGATTTAGGCGCGATCGCGAACGTATCTTCTTTGATTATTCGTTGAAAGCACTACTTTTTGTGGCATACTGCCAAAGGCTTTAAATATTTTAATAAAGCTTATGGCGAATCTATCTCAAGAAACTATAGATACAGTATTTAACTTACAAAGACAAATGCTGTAACTCATCAATGAAACCACTGCTACCGAAGCAATTTTACTTGAACTGTATGGTGAAATTGAAGAAACAATATCCGATTTAGAGATTCTTCAGAATGTTAAGGAACGAGCGTCAGCTTACTACGTTCGGCTTTATCGGCTACTCTTACAGATTGCTGAATCTCAACCAACAGCTACTTCTGCTACGCTGGAATTATTAGCTCAATCAATTGAACAGATACGAGCTGGTGTTGATGCATCAGCAGCAACCATTCAAGAGGTTAAAAGGCATTGGAATTTAACATGAATCAGCCATTAAAGTTTCCCGATGCGGCAAAAGTCAAGCAAAGAGCTGCTAGGATGCGTGAAATCTGCTTAATATTTGACGCTCAAATTATGTTACTTGACGAGCTAATTGCCCAAGTTGAGGCAGCAAACCGAAATAATCCAATTAATATTCACCGTCGCGAGAAGGGAAAACTTTTGTTAGAGGAGCTTTTACAAAAACAGACAGAAGAAAAGGATAGTAAATAAGAGCGATCGCATTCTTACTTTAATAACTAAAGCGAGATCGCATTTAGGATAGAGTGAGGCATTTCTACTCAACAGATTGATTTAGAATAGCATTAATCTCATTCTGTATTTGCTCAAGTTTTCTACGTTGCTGACAAATAAAATCTTTTTCAGCCTCGCGTTGTTCTAGCATTTTCTGGTAATCTTTTTCTTGTTGAGCTAAGATATTTTCATATAGATTAATTGCTTGTGTAATCACGCCAGCTACTAATTCTAGTCTGTCATCAAAAATCAAATCAATGATTGCAGCAATTTCGTCAAATATTTTTTCTCTAGACTCAAAGAACTGCTTACAACCAAAATCAAAGACTTGTTTCTTAATTTTTAATTCTTGCTGCTCATCAAAACTAACTGATAGTATACCTATTCCAGCTCCTACTGCACAAGCCGCACTAAAAAATAACCAAAAAGGAAAACTGATAGGTAAAACTATGGCTGTTAATGTAGCTCCTACCGCACCTACTCCAATACCTATATTTCCTACAAATAATTTAGCATCTAATTCTAGATTTTCTAATTTTATCTGTTCTTTTATCTCTTTGCTAAATCCCTTTCTATTTTGAGAAGCTAAAGAAATTATATTTTGTTGAATCGGCTCTAAGTATTGAACTATTTCTTGCTCAAAGTCCTCAATCTTTTCTTTCAAAATTATATTTAGGTTTTTAGTTTGCCAAGCTTCTATTTCAAATTCCAAATTCTGAAGAAACTGCTGTCTGTATTCTTTAATCCTCTCTTTTTGATGCAAATTAGAAGAATTCCAACAATTGATGTTTGATTCTAAACGTGCAGTTAACCCCTTAGTCCAATTATTCCAAGATTCAACAATTATCTCAAATACTTCCAATTTTAGTTCAAGCTTACGGGCGATTTATCCAAGCACTGATCTGTATTAAAGACGCACTGCAATTAACCGATGTAAATTTGAGAAATGTGAATATTGTCAGCGCACAAGGAATGTTGCGACAAGCCTTAGCAGATTATAACAATCTATTGCTATGCGAACAGACTTGTCCAGTTGCACAGCTTCGTAGAAAAGAATGTGCTTGGGCGATCGATCAAGCAATTACAACAACATATCAAATTCAGGGTGAATATAAAGTAGTTAGCGATCGCCTTGCCAATTTACAAAATCAAATCCGTCACGATACTGTAAATATAATTGATGCTTGTGAGACTGAGGACGAGCTTGATTTTATCTTCCCTGAAATTCAACGCCTGCACGACCACGATTTAACCGTACTTAATGCTTGGCAACATCATGTAGACTGGAGGCGATCGCTTTCCCCAGAAGAAGAAAAATTATTATTGAATGCGGGTTTTAGCGATTCAGATACATATAATACAGAAACTAATCAAAATATCAGTTATTTTTCCCCTCCTCCAGAACAAAAAATCTACGAGGAACTGAAACAAAAATCTCATCCTCTATCTTTACGCGACCAGTTAAGATTTATGATGCAAACAGAATTGCGTCGAGAAGCAGAAACCTATATTGCTCAACAAGCATCGTTATCTGGTTATCAAGCACTGATCCCAGCCAATTTACAACAAGCCTCTAACATGACTGTTGCTAACTCTATTGGTATTTCCAAGCTAGAGAAGAAGCGGTAGCTACAGCAGAAGCATAACAAACATACCCTGACGGAAATTCTACACGTAAACCGATCGCTATCCTACTAAAATACGATCGCAACTGCATATCTGCAAACTTCTATCTAATGACAGATGGCAAAATGCGATCGCAACTGCATATCTGCAAACTTCTATCTAATGACAGATGGCAAATTACCTAGTCTGCGTTAGAAATACGCTTGTCGTATAAACCAAAGTCACGAAACCATTATCGTTACAATTCTTAGCATACAACTGCCGTAAATCTGCAATCAATCGCTCATATGCTGCACCAGTGCGGGGAATGTACGACGTACTCATTGCCCGACCGACAACCCCATCAAAATCGAGTGGCTGTTGATAGGCAAATCTATACTGCTGGACATCAGCAAACAAGCTACTCCTGAGTAAAGGCTCGATCGCCATCCGGCGCTGTTCGGCGGGGTGATAGCCAGAAGCAACTTTAATCAGATGAGTATACTCTGCTGTAAACTCGTCATGGCGATCGCGTTCGTTCCACACTACAGCCAGTCTTCCTTCTTCTGTCAGAATGCGGCGAAACTCCAGCAGTGTCGGTTCTGGATCGAACCAATGGAAAGACTGAAAGCACGTTACCAAATCTACAGCAGCATCAGCCAAGCCTGTTGTTTCAGCTGTCCCATCTCGAAACTCTACTAAAGCATGGGGTGCAGCTGCTTGTCTCATTGGTACATTAGGTTCGATTGCTATGACTCGTACCCCCTTTTCTGCTAGCAATCGCGCTGCAATTCCGGTTCCCGCACCTATATCGGCGGCGATCGTTTGTGATGGCGATAATCCCTCTAAGACTCGCTCGATCGCAGCTTGTGGATAACTCGGACGATATTTTACATAATCCCCCACGCGATCGGAAAACCGATCGACGGGATTCATCGCGTACAAAGGGGTTGTATCTAAATGAGATGTATTTTGCTCAGACATAAGATGGAATCATAAGGGGCAAGAAGCTATTGACACCTAGCTACTTCATTACCTGTCATGCCAATTGTAGAGCGCAGGCGCAGTGGAATTCACGCTAGGATGACTCAAAATCTTTCACTCAGACTATTTCTATTTACAAATTCGTTTATAGTTTTGTTGTCTCAATATTGCCGATCTTCTTGAAAAGTTAAAAAAGTTTGCTGTGAGGCAGATGATTTTAATCGTCAATCTATAAAACTGAAAAAATAATAGCTTTTTCTTAATGCGATCGATTCCTATGAGCTAATGAACGATTCTGCTTACCTAGTCAATCGTGAGGATTTGTCTATACTTGAAGTAAGCAGTGGTGCAACTCCGATTCTAAATTGGAAATTTAGAGCCTCTCGGTCACGGACATAGAGATTCCACAGGCAATTTCCTCAATCGCATCAACTTCTTTGAATGTTGGGTGAGAAATAGAGTCGCGCATGGCTAGTTCGGTATTTCAACGTTAATGTGCTTTTGGCTAGTGTTAATTAATACATTTTTGGATGTCAAGATTATGTACTGCTAGCTTGTATTACTTAACACCTTCTCAACTCCCAACATGACTCGCTTCTAGCTTGTGTTACTTCATACATCTTTAAATACCAATATTGGACAGTTGTCTCACCCTTTGTACGGATGTCTGCATTATTTTCTTACATTAAGCTGATAATTCGTAAGTAAAAATTGGTAGATAACACTATCGAGAGATGATGGAAGTCAAAAGCATCGCAACAGCTCCCGTTCATTACCTAGTAAATGACCGCTGGGTAAGCGCTCGCAGACGATCGCCAGTTATTTGAAAATATTTGTAAAGATGTATATGAGGCAACATTTTAAATTTTCTCAGTATAGGTATGCTAATAAAGTGCAGAAATAATTACTAAAATATCAATATATTTTCTCTGCAAGCTTAAAAGCCGAAATCAAGAGATCGACTCTATCCTCGAAGTGAGAGCGCCGTGATTTTCTAAACCAAACAATATAGATTGCATATTAATAGTCGATCCGGGAGAGGGTATGCATCTTTACTAAAAGCTAACAGCACCTAAACGTAGCGATCGTTCCGAGCAACTGAAGAGGAATCAAGCGCGCGATCGTAATAGTGCAATGAAATTCATCTTAAAAATACAAAACCTGAAAAAAACTGCAAAAAGCATTTGACAAATACCAATAAATTCTGTTATTTTTTTAGTATTGAAAAGCCAGCGAATATTTAATAAATTTTCTGAGTATTTGTGGCTTGAATTTCCAATCAAAATTAATTAGGAATATGCAATAGGTATCCAGAGCATGTGGCGCTGTAGGTTGTAGGAGAAGACACCGAGGAGTGCACTTTTACAACTTCCATAAAAAGAGTATGCGTACTCTTTAGGTGGACGAATTATTATCGATAAGAAATTATCGATAATTTGCCAGTCTGCCAGGGGTTAAATTATTTTTGAATGAGCATAAACTTGAGGCTGTTAGAAGTGAAAGTTAATCAACTCTAACAGCTTTTTTTATGGATAAATCTCCTTAGCTCTAGGCGATTTACCCATTCATTCTAGTTTTCGTAAATTTGTTGTTCTTAATTGGTAAGAAAACCAAAAAAAGAGTTAAAAAGGAAGTAGTAAATTTTATGAGTCAACCTGTAGTGATGGTTATCGATCCACAACCCGAACTTATAGGAGAGATTAAGAAAGATTTGCAGCGTTCTCATCAAAAGTTGAGAACATTATATGCGAATTCTCCATTGGAAACATTAAAAAAATTGAAAGATTTGCAGTTGTCTAGCGATACGCTAACGCTATTAATCGTAGAACAAAAAACCTTTCAAATAGTCGCTGTCGATCTTCTACAATTAGTCAGAGAAATGTTTCCAATGGTGCAACCCTTGACGCTCAAAGTCCACGATAGCGACGATTTACCCAGTTGCATTCCCATTCCCAAAGCTTTTGTAGTGAGTCCCAATGAGGTAGAGACTGCGCTGCCAGATTTACAGCTAATGGCGCACACAAGTTGATTTGGTAACTTACCTCCGATCGCCATGAGATTTCACGATTGAAATTCGGCAGACTTCGATCGATTTCAGTAAAGTTATATGGGAGCAAGATTCTAGTTAAGCACGAGTTTTGAGTGACAGAAAAGATGTTCTGGCGGATGGTATTTTTGTAGTGATTCAAAGGGATTTCCAATGCCTGGAAAACGTAGCAGCCGCAAACAAATACAGCATTTTTGCTGTCCTTACTGCGATCGCCGTTTATGGCGAGCAGGTAGCACAAAACACTTTTTGTTCTACACAGAAGCAGCTCAAATTCGACAATATGTAAATGTGTCTCACAAAAGTGCCGCTTTGCTTGCTAGTCAAGGTGCTTATGTCGATCGCAACACCTGGATTGAAGAATTTTTTTGCGGCGAACATGGTAAGCTGTGGCTGAAACTCAACCGTAATCCAGCAGGTCAACTAACTTCGCAAATAGCTACAAGTAAAGATTGGCAGCAATCAACTCAAACGATTAATCCAGAAGTGCCAAACCCTTCAGTGAGTGAATTTAGTTATCGCATGAGTCGAGCGCCAAGTAGTAGACTTTCCTATTGCAGGAGATAAATCGCTGCCATCTATCAATGCCTGCCTCCGTTCTGGTTCGACTTCAGGGATGCATCGCGATCGCTACTATAGGCTTGATAGGCGTGGTAAAACCATTCAAAAAATTCATTTAACTCTTGCTGTTGAATTTTAACCTGACCCGCATCTGAGGTCTGTACGAATTCTTCTAGCAGAGCTTTGGTTGCGTGCAAGCAAAGGTGGCTGGCATCCCGTAACTGCCGAAAATCAATCTTCTGCGAGTCCGACGCTGGCAAGCCATGCGGAGCAGAATTGAGATAATTCAGTTGCACGTCCAACAAACTAGCCGGGGTAATTTTTTGTGCTATGCGCTGTGCTGGATTGCTGAGAAAATTCAATCCTAATAATCTAGCGCGCTTAGCAGTTGTATTGGCTGTCTCCATACCCCACGTATCTGCCGCTAAGTTTGTCAGCGTTTGATCGGTTGCTGGCTGTTTTTGTTCGGAAATAAAAGCTTTCAGGCGATCGCGCAACACGAGCAGATCTAAATTCTGGGGGAGGTGCAATAATTGCGTTTCGACTTCTTGCAGCAGCAGGCGAGCCTGGTAGACAGAGGCAGCAATATAATCGGTAAAAGTTTCTCGCTCGGCAGTTTCCAATAAATAAGTCAGCATTACTGCCGTATCCCATAACTCTTCTACCAGAAATTGGCTGCCAGCGTCATCGTAATGAATTTCTAGTAAAACGTAAGAGTTGTAACTGCGAATCAGCTTAGAAAATAAACCGACTACAGCTATAGTGTAAGGTTCGCTTTCTGAATTGACAACTAATGCAATTGCAGACTGAATTTCTTGCAGATAGCTATGTAAAGTGCGAGCGGCATGGAGAAAAGCATGACTGAAGGCAGGCTCGGTCTTATCGAGTACGTGGACGAGTGGTAACGTAATTTTCTTATCTAGCTTATGGGGTAAGTTTTGCTGCATCTATCCTCTGTCCGCAAAATAGCTCTTTACCTTCTAGCGATACGCACTTTCCTATTGATAAATTGACGATTCAAGTCCGTAAATCCTAGACTAAGCGCTGCGTATCTGTCAATCAAAACTTTGAGACTGGCATGGAATTCACTCATTTAAAGGAGAGTTTTCACCTCACCTTCGGTTGAGATGCTGTCCTCCCAGTGCATCGATTGATACTAGATCGAGAATATTTTCTAACCTCATCCCTATAAATCTGAAAGAGTGCTAGCCTCTGATGATAACACGCTCAGTGGTAGCTTATATCCTGCCACTCCTTTGAAAATTTGATTCAAATCGTGCATTAGCGACAATTTTTGCCAAAAACTCGATTCTCAAAAATACTGCTTTATTCAGTATTGTTTGAACGAATCCCAAACAGAAATTACAGTTCATTCAATATTGCTCTTGACCACGTTACAAGATAGCGCTTATATATAAATCTTTCTTCAGTGATAAGCATTTAGTTATAAGTACTATTATGGGTTTACTTCAATATGGCTATATTTTGTTGGTATTACAAATTGCGATTGCTAATAGCAGGCGATCGCATGACAGCGAGTAGTTGATTCTTCAACTTGACATTTAAATGTTTGGATGCAGACTGGCAAGAGTACGACGAACTTTCACAGGGTAAATCTACAATTTTTATCCACCACCTTTTACCCATATGGCAGCTTGTGTCTACAAAAAAGAAACAATGGATTACTTTTAAAGTTTCGGAGTTAGAAATGCAAGCCCTCGAAGCTTATTGTCAACAAACTCAACGCACAAAAACAGATGTTTTGAGAGATTTGATTCGAGGTTTACCAACCTATACTAACTCGCGTTCCGCAACCAGAGGCTTTAATCTCAACCAACCTCCCCACCCTGAAGAAGACCCCAATTTCTAAATTTGAATCTTCCAATTTCTAAAGTTGAATCTTAGGGAAACTATCATCAAGATTTTGCTCGCTTGCCAGGGCAAAATTTCTATTTTTAGGGGATTTTTGTGGTTAACCCTCGTAGTGTCCAGAGTTATTATTGGGTTCAGCAAGGGAATTGAAGCTACCACTTAACTTTGCCGTGACAAATGAAACCTATTTCTATTGAACAGCTCATATTGACTCAAGATCGACAATATACTCGCCAGAAACAATGGATTACCCTCAAAGTTTCTGAACTAGAAATGCAAGCCCTTGAGGCTTACTGCCAGCAGGCTCAAAGAAGTAAAACAAACGTACTACGAGAAACAATTAGGCAATTACCAACCTACAGTAGTTTTTCGACAAATTCATAGCTAATCGCTATCAGTTCTAGTTCAAATTTTAGTCAAGGGTGTGTTGAGACATGTTTGTAACTTGAAAAATATCTGCTGACATTAAAACAGAAGGTATCAGAGTGCAGGTAGGCTTGGGACAAGAGTGTAATTAATCTCACCCGACAAATTTGCTCTTCAACTTTATTAGTTGACCTATTTACTTCTTCGCAAGTTATTAAGTCAAAACTCGGTTGCAACAAGAGAAACTCTTGTCTTAGACAAATAATTGTCAGCTATTGTCAAGCATTGATACTTTTGTTACTTCCACTACCAAACTAGAACGAGATTCAAGTATGAAACAGATATTCAGTATTGCCCGCAAGCACTGGTTGCCACTGCTTGGATTTAACAGTGCCGTGCTTGCTGCCACAATTTATGCAGCGTTCTACGCCAGCACGAGCATTCCTCCAGTCTGGACAGCTAATGCCAAGTTAAATCTTCCCCAAACAGGCGGTTTAAGTGCGAATCTCGGTCCTTTAGGTAGCACTCAAACCACGGCGCTCAACTTTAAAGATGTCAGCCCTCTAGACGTGCAGTTAGCTATTTTAACTAGCGATGCCGTGATGAAGCGCGTGCAGGCAGTTGACCCCGAAAAAAGCTTGTACTCGAAGGTTAGTAGCTTCAGCCAGTTATTTGTCGTCACCCCACAGCCAGCAACAACGCTGATAGAAGTGGAAGCTCAGGGTAGTCGCCCCGATATAGCTTACAAGCGATTGTTTACCTTTCTTGAGGTCTATCAAGAACGCTTGAACGAACTGCGTCGCAAAGATGCAGAAGTCCGCGTGCAGTATACCCAAGAAGAGCTGGAACAAGCTCGTCTCAATCTCAACCAAGCGCAAGCGAATTTATCGAATTTTCAGCGCTCCACCGGACTAGTTGACAGCCCGGAACAAACTAAGGGATTGATTTCAGCAATTAATAACTTGAAAACGACCCAGGCAACCCTGATTGCCCAGGGACAAGCCAATGCCACGCAAGCTCAAGCTGCGGCAGTCAGTCTCGGGATTACGCCCCAACAAGCAATGAATTCTCTGCGTTTGGGCGAGAACAAAGAGTATCAAGCCACCCGCACTCAACTCTCGCAATTAGAGTCAACTATGGCAGTAACCCGCAGTAAGTATAGAGATGATAGCCCGCAGGTGCAATCTTTATTACAGCAGCGCCAACAGTTACTCCGCCAGCTCAATCAGCAAATTGCCGTGGCAATTCCTGGTGCTAACGCCGCGCAAATAGATACAACTCTAGGTAATGGACCTAACGATAGTCGCCTAGAACTGATGGTAGAGTTGATCCGAAATCAGACCTTAGCTCAAGGGGCGCAGCAACAGGCGAAGCAAATCCAAAAGCAAGTTGACAAACTCAATACCGAACTCAACTTCATCACGAAAAATCAAGCACAGTTGTTAGACCTCCAGCGCAAGTACGAGATTGCCGAAGGCGTATACAAAGGCGTTATTGCTCAAAGCGAGCAGTCAAAGACCAATCCTTTTAACGCCTATCCAAACGTGCAGACGCTAAACGAACCAACCATCGACCCCAGACCATCCATACCTAACTTACGGCTGATCGTCACTGGTGGTATGCTCGCTGCCATTTTCGGCAGTATGGCGCTAATTTTCTTCCTAGAAAATCGCAACCCATTGCTCAAACCAAAAGACTTACAGCAAGTGGAACTCCCAGTTTTGGGCAGCATTCCCCATCTCAAACAACCCAGCATGGAACGAAATTTAGCAGCCGAAATCGATATCGAGTTTCAGCGCTTGGCTTCATCTATCTTGATGCTAGAACACCCTTGTTTGATGGTGACTAGCGCCACTGCTGGAGAAGGTAAGACCACAGTTACTCTAGGGCTAGCTCTAGCCTTACTCAACTTCGGCTTTCGGGTGCTGGTGATCGATGGCGATCTGCGCAAAGCAGAAATGAGTCGGCGCTTAGGGAAAAATCGGATCAAGGTAGCAGCAAATGCCAGTCCTCCAACGCCAGTTTCCGTTTCCCCAGGTTTTGACTTACTACCAGCGTTGTCTATCCCCAAACAGAAAATTCCTGAATTCTTTGCCCGTGGTAGTTTTGAGCGCAATATTAAAGCCATGCGCGATTCCGGTGGCTACGATTACGTATTAATAGACAGCCCTCCAGTCGGGCTAGCCAGCGAGACAAATTTAATGAGCGCAGTGGTATGCAACGTCTTGTTTGTTTTGCGGTCTGGCACGAGCGATCGCTATCCCGTGATGAATAGCTTGGAACAACTGACGCGGTATAACGCGCGGATTATGGGTCTGGTAGTCAACGGATCGGACTCCCAAACCGCAGTTTACCGCTACGGGTACGGACGGCAACGAGAATTACTAGAACACGAAGCGTAGGCGTTCGGAGATCATGACTCAGCTGTACAGACCTAAATCCACGATCGCGACAACGGCATCAGCATCAGATCGCCAGCTGTTTTTCTGGGGCTGGATGCGCTGGGAAGCTTTAACAGCAGGAGAACGTTTTGTCTGTGCCTTTATCATTCTCATACCAGTGCTGTGGGTAGTAGGCATTTACAAGTACATGACATCTCTCCTGATCGTATGCATTGCTGTTTATGAATGGTGGAAGCATGGAGAAATACGTCTCAAGCCCCCGATTACGGCAGTCGTTGCCGTGTTTGCCTTCTGCATCTATCGAATAGCCCAAATGCTGATCAATTATGATGCTCCCAACAAAGGCAGCATATCTGGTCTCCTTATTACATGGTTTAGCTACGCATTGCTGCTGTGGTACATTCAAAGCAATAACGTGAGATTGCGCTTAGAGGCGATCGCCTGGGCTTGTACGGTCAGCATAGTGCAAATGCTCGGGTTTTGGTTGTTGCTCCAATACGTCTTGCCAATCAGCCTTTTCCAGCCTCCTACCATACCTAACTTGTTTGGATTGGTCACAGGTAAAGCAGCAGGAGAAAACCTCTTAGCTCCCTATCAGGGCGATATATCGGGGTACTACCGTCCAAGCTTATTTTTTGTTTCCGCCCAACTTTTTGCTTTGATTGTAGGATGTATTGGCTTAATTGCCTTGGAAATCAAAAATCGGATTTGGTCGCTGCTGTTACTTTTAGGCAGTGTTTTCCTCATCGTTATCAGTCTGAGTCGGGGTATATGGATAGCTTTTCCGATCGCTGTTTGGTTTCGCTACCTCTTTAGCGCCTACAGTCAACCTCGGAATCGTCTCATCTTGTTTGCGGTGATGGCTGTAGCCAGTTTCACCGTATTATCAATTGCGCCATTCACGCACTTTCTAGTCAGTAGCTATACAGACATTACAGCCCACGTTTCCCAATTTCGGGCAGCATCCACTGAATGGCGTGCCGAGATTTACAGACAGACTTGGGAGGCATTTCTAGAAGAGCCAATCTGGGGTCAAATCGGCAAGGGACAACCCGTCAGTATGGCTGGCGGCGAGGCAAACGTCGTCGGCTCCCACAGCGTCATTTTAGGCAACCTGTTGTATGGCAACGGCTTAGTCGGTACGGGAATTTTTGCAGTTTTCTGGATCTCGCTATTTGCGTGGTTGTACAAGACTCGCTCGGGAAGACCTCTAACAGTTTTTTGCGTGATGATCATGTTCACCCTTGCCTCTGCTACGTTGGGAGCAATGTGGTTTTCGCCTTTTCCAGCGTTGACTCTTTTGCTATGCATTGCCATCCGGCAACCTAAACTCAAACCTGCTGGAGAGGTGCGATCGTGGCTAAGCTCTTAGTTCTACCAGGATGTCAAAATACCTTAGGGGGTACGACAGTTTCCCTATCTTTGATGCTCAAGGGATTTGAACAATGTGGCATCTCCGAGCAGTTATGCGTCCTAGTCAAATCTAACTCTTTGATGGAGCGGTATTTGCGGCAAGTCGGTCAAACATCTTATCTGCAAATCATCCAGGAACGGGAGTTTATGAAGCACGCACTCCGTTGGGTGAGGGAGCAACCCAAAGATTATCCCCTGTTACTGGAAAACTGTGTCGTGCGGAAGATTTTGCCGAGTCTGATCCTGGCTGCACCTGCATTGCGTTTGAGCGGTCGTCCGGTTTACCATGTCTTCCGCGACCAAACCCGATCGCCCAATCCGTTGGGTAACTTGGCTAGAAAGATAGCTTTTGTCTGTCTCTCCCCCCGCGCCATCTGCAATTCACGCTTCACGGCCGCGCACGTTCAGAGTTTAGTGTCCGAGATTCAAGAAATCCTGTATCCGCCAATCGATCCACAGCGGTTTAACGACAGCCCCGCGACTGGCTCGCCGCCAGCAAATTTACAGCCCATCCTCAATTCGGGAGCGCGGCTGATGCTGACACCTTCGCGGATTACCGCACCCGAGCAGGTGAACGACAAAAATCTGCGATCGCTGCCGTTGGTCTTGGCTCAGCTCAAAACTCTCGGTCACAACTACCACGGAGTCGTGATTGGTGAGGATGCTTCCCCAGGTCAGTCGCTGACCCGCGCTCTGCTCGATCGCGCCGAAAGCTTGGGAGTGGCAGACCGCTTCACGGTTTTACCAGCCACATTTGCGATCGAGGACTACTACAAGTATGCCGATGTCGTCGTCACGCTTGCGCCGCGAGAGCCTTTTGGTCGCACGGTGGTAGAGGCGATTGCCTGTGGCGTACCAGTCGTCGGTAGCAACACTGGTGGCATTGGTGAAATTTTACAGAACTTCGCGCCCGAATGGGCTGTCGATCCCAACGATCCTGTCGCTGCGGCTGAGGCGATCGTGCGCCTGACTGCCGACCTCAATACTCCAACTACGCTCGTTCAGGGCAGGCGTTGGGTGGAAACTTATTGTAGTGCGGTGGGATACGCCCGCGCGATCGCCAGAATTACGGGATTATTCCCCTTAGATGCAAGCGATCGCTTGCGATCCAGCGATGAAAATTCTTTTTTAGCCCCAACCTCTGGGATATGATAACTCATCTGCAACGGCACGAGCGTTCTAGCCAGCTGGAAACATCTCCGCTCGTCAGTGTCATCATTAATAACTACAACTACGGACGTTTTGTTGCTAAAGCAATTGACAGCGTTTTAGAGCAAACATACAAAAATGTTGAATTAATCGTCGTTGATGATGGTTCTACGGATAATTCGCGGCAAGTTATTGAGTCCTATGGCGATCGCCTCATAGCGATTTTTCAGGAAAATTCCGGGCAAGGAACGGCATTGAATGCCGGAATTACCCGAGCTAAAGGCGAAATTATTTGTTTTCTAGATGCCGATGACTTCTTTCACTCCGAAAAGATCGCCAGAGTCGTCGCCACGTTTGTAGAGCATCCTGAATGGGTGCAGCTCGGTCACTGCTGGACTTCTGTAGATGCTGAGGGAATCCCGATTGGCAGCAGCACTTCTAGTATTCTCAACCAAGGAGATGTCCGCAATTTGTTATTGCAATGGGGAAGATACGCCACAGCAATTACTTCCGCACTAGCTTACCGTCGTGCAGTTCTCCAGCAAGTCCTACCGATTCCGACACAACGAACTGAAGCAGCGGATACTTATTTGACGGCAACCGTACCCTTTTATGGCGAAGTGGGTAGTATTAACGAACCACTCATGTTCTATCGCATCCACGGTAAAAATCGACAAGCCCACAGCGGTAACTGGTCGCGGATGCTGCATCAGCGCGAGTTAACTGCTGCTTACGTCGATCGCGCAGCTGCTACAGTCGGACTCGTCGAGCGCTCTAATCTCCAGCAGGATGTAGACTATCGCAGTTTCAAAGCTATCGAGCGAGGTAAAGGCAGTTGGATCGGAGCATTGCAAGTTGCGTGGTTGTCCTGGCAAGAAAGTCAGGCAATCGGGCGGAGTATGAAGGATACCCTCGTCAGGTTGGTGTTTCGTAGCACCTGCACTCTCTTGCCGCAGCAGGGTATCTTGCTGCTGCGATATGGGTTGCGCGGTTACGTGCGTTGGAAATTCTTGGGTCAAGCACCAAAAACATAAAGCAAACCCCAATGACTACACAAAGTCTTGCTCTAGATGCTGCGTCAGCCAGTCAAGCACCAGATATTTTGATTGTCTCTCGCGTTTTTCCCCCCGATCCAGGCGGAATTCAAGATTACACCTACAATCGTTGTTTGCAAGACCCCGATCGCGCGATCGTTTTAACCGCCGCTCACCCAGGAGACAAGGATTTCGATCGCCTGCAACCATTTCCAGTCCATCGTTGGCTAGTCCCTGGATTTCTCCACACTTTTTTCGATCGCGCTGGTTGGTTGGGTGGTGTCCTCAAGCAGCTGCTCTACGCGATCGAATCGTTTATTGTTGCCCTCTTACTCTATCGTCGCTATCGCTATCGATATATCGAGTGGTTTCACGGCTTCGATTTTCCCGTATTGTTACTGCTGAGTTATTTGCTACCAATCCGGTTTTTTCTCTATTTACATGGAAACGATCTGCTCTGTCCTTTAAGCAATCCCATTTTTCAGGCTTTATTTCAGCACACGCTCCAGCGAGCGCAGGGTATTGTTTGCAATAGTCGTTTTACCCAGGACTACTTAAAAGAGCGCTGTCAGTTTAATACGCCTACATATATTATCAATCCCGCGATCGGAGTTGAGAAGTTTGGTAATCTCGACCGCGTTCCCAGCCTTCGCGCCGAGTTGCGCGCTCAGCACGGCATTCCTGAAACAGCAGTAGTCCTTCTTTCCGTGGGGCGGCTGGTTCGTCGTAAGGGATTCGATCGCGCGATCGAGAATTTGCCTGCACTGGTGGCTGAAGGCATCGATGTCTATTATTTCATCTGCGGTCGAGGTCCAATGGAGTCCGAGCTAAAGTCCCTCGCAACTCGATTGGGTGTGGATCGCCGCGTGTTCTTTACGGGATACGTTCCTGACGATCGATTGGCTAGCTACTATGCAGCTTGCGATTTGTTTGTCATGCCGACCTTTTTTGATGCCGCAGCCAAAAGTATCGAAGGCTTTGGGATTGTTTACCTCGAAGCTGGATACTTTGGTAAACCCGCGATCGCGGCACGGCTGGGTGGAGTAACAGATGCAGTTCGCCACGAAGAAAATGGTTTGCTCGTAGACCCCAATTCTCCTTCAGAACTTGCCAATGCTCTACTGCGCTTGTGTCAAGACCGACAGTTACGCGAACGGCTTGGTAGCAGGGGCAAGGAATTAGCAGAACGCAAACCTCTGCACCGATTGGTTTACCTACAGGAGATCCGCACCTGAAGCTAGAGATCTCGATCCCCCCTGGTTCCCCCCTTAGTAAAGGGGGAACAAAGCCCCCTTGTTAAGGGGGTTGGCGGATCTCTTCTGCCTAACTTCTAACATCAACCAATCAACTTACGATCGAAATTTTCCACTCACCACTAGCCACCAGCCACTAGCCACTAGCCACTCACCTCTCCTCCTCACACACCGGAGTTCAACGCAATGAAATTATTATTGGTCTGCAATCCAGGGGGTCATTTCTCTACCATGATGGGTTTGAAAAGCTTTTGGTCTACCTACCAAAGAGAGTGGGTGACTTATCGGCATTATGACACGCAAAAATTGAGCGAAAAAGAACAGGTTTATTGGGTAGCAATGCAGGAAGCTCGGATGTTAGTTAAGGCATTTATCAACTTCTTTAAAGCCTTAGTTATTCTGCGTCAAAGCAAACCTGATTTAGTCCTCTCTACGGGAGCTAGCATAGCCGTACCATTTATCATAGCTAGCAAATTGTATGGCATTAAAACAGTTTTTATTGAAAGTATCTCGCGCTCGGGTAATTTAAGCCTCACCGGAAGAATTGTTTATCACTTAGTAGATGAATTTTACGTCCAATGGCCCGAGTGTGTAGAACGCTATCCCAAGGCTCAATACAAAGGTGTAGTTGTGTAATTTTCTCCAAGCTTACGAAGGTTGATTTCAATGATTGTTTACACGCTTGGAACTATCTTTTTCCCTTTCGATCGCGCTGTTGATTGGTTGCAAATACTACTCGAACAAGAAATCATTGTCGAACCAGTATTACTTCAGTATGGTGCGACATCGACTCGGTTGAACCATCCCCTGTTAACTAGCGTGCCTTCACTCAGTCGCCATGAAATGTATGCAGCGGCACAGCAGGCTTCATTAGTGATTTCACATGCAGGGCAAGGTTCTACACGAATGCTAGCAGAAATGGGTGCTTGTTTTGTCCTACTGCCAAGACTGAAACGTTATGGAGAACACGTAGACGACCATCAACTCTTATTCGCTCGTGCTGTAGAGAAATATGGCATACAACACTGTATCGAACTTCAGCAGTTACTTGAATATGTAAAGGAGCGTCCTTCTCCCTTTCAAGGAAAATTATTTAACGCTCCTTCACTAGTGATGCATCTAATTGAACGATATAGAAGTTTGGAACTTCAAAAATAAATTAAATCAGGGAGTTTATGCACTAGAGGTCAGTCAATGCTGAACTTGCATACAATTACGGATGTCAATAATTCTGATTCCCTTTCGAATCGAATGAGGTCAAAGCGCTTTGAGTTTTTTCAGCAGTTAGTAGCACCTTTACCGCGACCGCTATCGATTATCGATATTGGTGGCACTTCAAAGTTTTGGGAGCAATGTGGTTGGGCAGGTGTAGACAATTTTCAGATTACAATTGTTAATCTAAAAATGAGTGAGTGTGAACATTCAAACATCAAAGTAAAGATTGGTGATGCAACAAATCTAGTTGATTACTCAGATCGAAGCTTTGATATTGCTTTTAGTAATTCAGCAATCGAACACTTGTTTACATTTGAAAATCAGGCAGCTATGGCTAGAGAAGTTAAGCGAGTGGGGCGCACCTATTGGGTGCAAACTCCTAATTATTGGTTTCCAATCGAACCCCACTTTCAGTTTATAGGATGGCAGTGGCTACCTACTACGGTAAGGGTTGAAATTCTTCGACGCTATGCCTGTGGGCGGCGTGGTCCATACCCAGATCTGGAGCAGGCAAGAAAAAACGTCCGCGAAATCAGACTGATGACTCGCCAAGAGCTTTGTCAACTGTTTCCCAACGCCAATATTTGGGAAGAACGTTTCTGTGGACTTGTGAAGTCTTGCATTGTATATAGCGGGTTCCCAGTTCAGGCAGCTTGAGTAAAATAAAGCCAGAAGTTTTCTGCACTGAATGTCTATAATTCAGTGCAGGCTCGTTTTAGCAGCTATTTAACCCTTGAGGGTATTGAAAGTCGAGCGCTCAACAGAGCTGACTACTAAGGAGCAACCTGTCCAAAACTGGAATTGGCATCACCCAAGCGATATTCGTCAGTGTAGACAACCCGAGGAGCAGGTCCTTTAAAGTTGGGATCGCCCTTATACAATCCCATCTTGAAGTAGGGTCCCGTGCCTTCATCGTTCCAAAAAGTAGCTCCTTTGTGGTCTATTTTTTGAACGTATGGCCATCACCTACCTTAACCCAAACTTTGAGAAATCCATCGTTGTTGCCCGTCCATTTGACATGCATGACAAAATCAGTCCATTTTCCTTTGATCTCAGAAATCTTCGCTAGGGCGTGTTTGGTACATAGGACATCTACGTTATCACCCTTACGTTGGAGATTAAACATCAAGCCTTTATTGGCTTGGCGAGAAATTGTAGACCCAGCAGCACCACACCCACTCTTAGGAAATCTACCGTTATGGCTCGGATAAGCAGGAAATTGATTGACGATATCAAATCCTGGGTCACTATCTTGCCAGTCTGTAGGAACGAATAAAGACCATCCATACCAGTAGGTTTCGCCAATTTTGGTTTTCTTCTTTTCCAGTTCGGCACGCTCACCACAACGATTGATCCAATGTTTAAAAGCTGTCTGACCAGCTCTTTTAATATTGTAGGAAGGCTCGATTCCTGAACAACCTTTATTTCTAGCTTGGGTAATTTCAGTTGATGACTCAATGATTCCGGCATGAGATTGATGTATTCCTACTGAAGCAAACAAAGCCGTACCCAAGAATATCGTGCCTAAAGCCGAGCGTAGCGATCGCTGTTTCCGTTTGGCGGATTTATTGCAATTTTCAACGGTCATATTTAAGTTCTCCGTAGATGCAGAATTTTTAACGCTAATTTGAGTAATTTCTATCGAGTCAAAACATATAAACAAGTCTTCAATGAATGACTCAAAGTGAATCAATTAGCAGAAGTTAACTGCACGTTGTCTTTCCACAAATCAGCGGTGAACTCAAGTTAATGCTTGCTTCCATCTATTTCTAGGAGAAAAAATACTGATTTTTCTGAAAACCGCAATTTCACCGAATTTTTTCTGTAACTCTAACTTCTGTGAAAATACGTTGGTAGATATGACTAATGCTGCAAATAAAGGGACTAACCAATGCGTTAATACTTTAAAAAACTAGTTCGAGATTTGAGAGTTCAATTATCTCTCGATTAACGATTCTCTCTAAAACTATCCCTGGTAAGCGATCGCTGAATGCAGATTAGTAATGCTGCCAATTTCAATGAATTGCTGCTTAAAAACTTAACTCTTGGCTTTTATATCGGTAAAAGCAGGAATACTAGTAATTTAGTGCGATTGTTGTTAAATAATTCTACTGAAATTCAGGACGCGATCGGTAGAAAGACGGAGACTTGAGTTGACTCAAGCTACTAAATTCATCTCTTATGACTAGGACTCAAACATCCTTAAATCGAGAATTTAGCAATGGCTCAGTAAAAACACTGGTACTAGCCAATTCTCACAGGAATTGTGCAAAAGATCCCCCCTAACCCCCCCCTTTTTTAAGGGGGCTTTAAGTTCCCCCTTAAAAAGGGGGTTGGGGGATCGAAATCTCTAACTTCAAATGCATATCTTCTGTCTCACGAAATTTCCTTAAACTACTACAAAACTAAGAGGTAAAGCTATGAAAGCTGTTCTACTTGCTGGGGGACTTGGCACTCGTTTAAGTGAAGAAACTACCATTAAGCCAAAGCCAATGGTTGAAATTGGTGGTAGACCAATTCTTTGGCACATTATGAAGACTTATTCTACCTATGGCATTAATGATTTTATTATTTGCTGCGGCTACAAAGGTTATGTAATTAAAGAGTACTTTGCTAACTATTTCTTACACATGTCCGATGTCACATTTGATATGCGCTTTAATCAAATGAACGTTCACTGCGGTTATGCCGAACCTTGGCGAGTCACGCTAGTTGATACGGGAGAATCAACCATGACTGGTGGACGACTGAAGCGAGTCAAAGAGCATATTGGTAGTGAAACTTTCTGTTTTACTTATGGCGATGGTGTGAGTAGCGTCAATATCAAACAGCTAGTTGAATTTCACAAGCAACAAAAAACTTTAGCAACTTTAACAGCAACTCAACCACCAGGAAGATTTGGTGCAATTTGCCTAGAGCAGGAACAAACTAAAATTACTTCTTTCCAAGAAAAGCCTACAGGAGATGGCGCTTGGATTAATGGTGGTTACTTTGTTTTGGAGCCAGAAGTGATTGATTACATAGCAGATGACTCCACAGTTTGGGAAAGCGAACCATTAGAAAAATTAGCTTATAACGAGCAATTATCTGCCTACAAACATGATGGTTTTTGGCAGCCAATGGATACTTTAAGAGATAAAAACTATCTCGAAGATCTTTGGAAGAGCGGTAAAGCTCCTTGGAAAGTATGGTAGGAGACTGAATATGAATACTAAAGGGTGTAATCATTTCTTTATAGGTGTATTAGCGTTGTGTACGACCTTCTTTTGCTTACCAGCAGGAGTACATAAATCTGATGCAAAAATAATTGATTCAGTTACGACGAATGTTAAGCATCCAGAAATCGGTAAGGGGGGTTCTGCTTGCCAAAAGCTAGCAGCTATTTCCCCTGTTAAAGGGAACGGACAGAGGGTTTTCAAGCATTGGGTAAACCGTTGTGGCGAACGGGCTGAAATGGCAACGAAAAGAACCAAGATTGGTAGCACCTACTGGTATGGGTGGTCATTGTTCGTTCCTTCTACTTGGAAAGATACCGATGCAGGATTTGATATCGTCAATCAATTTCCTACTTATCCCAGCCATAACGGTAGATTTCCTAAGAGTGGGTGTGGTGCTTCTGGATCTACAATTTCTCGCCAAGCCAATAAAGGCTTGGTGTTTAATCTCCAACGTAAGGGTGATAACGTAGATGTCCTATGTACCAAACACACCTTAGCGAAGATTTCTGAGATCAAAGGAAAATGGACTGATTTTGTCATGCATGTCAAATGGACGGGCAACAAAGATGGATTCCTTAAACTGTGGATGAAAACAGGTAATAATAAATACATTCAAAAAATAAACTATCAGGGAGCTACCTTTTGGAACGATGAAAATACGGGACCGTATTTCAAGATGGGATTGTATAAGGGCGAGCCTAACTTTAAGGGTCCCGCCCCTCGGTTTCTATATACTGCTGAATATCGGTTAGGGGATGCTAATTCCAGCTTTAAACAAGTAATGCCACGCCTCTCTAAGCAAAAAATAGTTGAATAATTACTATGTTTCAGCTTAAAAATTAATTGCTACGGCAACTCTAAATTACTCACGAACAACAGTTGATTTTATCGTAAGGTGGGCAATGTCCACCTTACACTTAAATTTTTCTAGCCAATGGTAGTTATTCAAGGAGATATTTTTTATGTCATCTTTAATGGGTATACTTAAGAAAAAAATTATGACTGGTCGTCTGAGATCGGCGGTTGGAATGATTCGTTTTCCGCTCCGTCAATGGATGTTTTCCATCGCTACAAAAAAACTCGGCTTAAATATCTTAACTAGAGAAGAAATCCGAAAACATAGAGAACAATATTCTTTAATTCAATTTGGGGAAGAGGAAATAATTCTAGTTGACGAGCCTTACAATAAAAACCCCAGTGAAATTCCCAGCATAATTGCTAGCAGAATTGGTAAAGCGAATACTTTAAACCAACCTTGCGTATTTGAAGTTGCAAATGCTCGGCTAGTAGGCTCTACAGCCGTAGGATTTGATGCAGGCGGAAATTTACTTGCAGAAACACTCAATCCGTTAAATTTAAGTAGAGCTATACCTACACGCACCCATATTCTTAAATACTTCCCTACTTGGGAAGATCGAGTAGATACAGCCTGTTCGATAGTTATGGGTAACGGTAATTATTTTCACTGGATTGCAGATTATTTAACTCGGCTTCAAGGACTTGAATTCTATCAAGAACAAACTGGAATAAAGCCAACTTTAATTATAGATAAAAATCCTGCCAAGTGGCAGATAGAGTCTCTCAAACTCCTGGGATACGAGCCAGAGAATTGTCTATCCTGGAATGGATCGAGCTTAAAAGTCGATCGATTAGTCATCCCCTCCTGGCGACGCGAACGGCGCATCATACCACCTTCTGTCTGTCGGTGGATGCGGCAGCGTATGCTCAGTAATCTAGATAAATTTGAAAGTCAAAGTGAAAGTTTCAGTTCTAGAATCTATATTTCTAGAACCAAAACAACTGGTCGTCAAGTGATTAATGAAGAAGAAGTTTTAGCAGCTTTAGCTCCATTAGGATTTGTAGCTTACACAATGGAGAAAATGAGCTTTGCAGATCAAGTTAGATTGTTTTCTCAAGCAGAAATAGTTGTTTCGCCTCACGGTGCTGCGCTTACAAATACCCTATTTTCACAGAACTTAAGCGTCATCGAATTTTTTGGTTCGTATGGTAGTCCATCTTTCTTCCTCTTAGCAAAAGCATTAGGTTTTCGATACGCTTGCCTTGCGTCAGGATACAGTGGCAAGAATGAGTTTAGTCAGAAGTATAACGGCGTAACAGTAGATGTAGCGAGACTGCAGGTTCTCGTTGAAGAAATGTTATCACTATCGAGCGATCGCTCGTTGTTAAGTATGTCGTCATAAGTCTTGTTAAATTGCGTTCAATCAGCAAACACTAGTTTCTTCAGAAAAGGTTTTGTGATTTTTTCAACGCATCTACTCAAAAAAAATGTCCTGGTTGTTTCTCGTCGAGCATTAGGCGGAACGTTACGACGAATATTTCAAAAGTGGACGTTTTATCTAATAAGTAAATTCAAACTGAAAATTGTAACAAGGAAAGAACTTCTTGCTAATCGCACAAAGGATCGCGTGTTTCAATTTGCCGATCGCGAGACAATTATCCTTGGTAAACCAAGTCATTCCTCGGACGATATAAAAGCGATCGGCAGTACAATTGGTACGTACATCTTAAATGAATCTTTTGTACATGAAGCAGTTGATGCAGAACTTATTGGTTCTATAGCTGTTGGTTTCGACCGCGAAAGAAGCATCATCTCAGAAACAATCACAGGTAATCCAGACTGTAGAAAATACCTACCCGCACAAACTTTAATCTCACAAAAACTTCCTAACTCAGGAGTTTCTCAGTTTGATACAGTTTGCTCGTTAGTGAATTGGAATAGTGGTTATTTCCACTGGATAGCAGATAGCTTAATTCGATTTGAAGGACTGGCACATTATGAAGCCCAAACTGGAATTAAACCAAATTTAATTATTAATCCTAATCCTGCTAAATGGAAACAAGAATCTCTCAGACTTTTAGGATACAATCCAGATGACTGTATTCAGTGGAACGGAGGGAGAATCAAAACTAAACGATTAGTCGTCCCCTCTTTTCGGCGAGAGTACAACATCATATCACCTCAAGCTTGTCGGTGGTTGCGTCAGCGCATGTCGAGCCATCTTCCCGCTATTAGTAGCAATCTTGCTTTTTCACCCAGGATATATATTTCTCGACCCAAAACAACAGGTCGTCATATCATTAATGAGGATGATGTTCTAAAACTCTTAACTCCGTTGGGATTTGTGGCTTACAAAATGGAAGAGTTAAGTGTTGCAGATCAAGTGAGATTATTTTCACAAGCTGAATTTATCGTTGCTCCTCACGGCGCTGGTCTCACAAATATCATTTTTGCTCAGAAACTCAGCCTGATTGAACTTTTTGGTTCATTCGGCAATCCGTGCTTTTTTGCTTTAGCGCAAGCATTAGGTTTTCGTTACGGTTGCTTAGGAGTCGATTTCAATCCGAAAAACAAAAGTGGCAAGTACCAAGGCATGATGGTGAATGTTGTGAAACTACAAGTTTTGGTAGAAGAGATGTTAAACATGAGATATAGCGATCGCCACCCTGTAATTACTACTTATTGACAAGCAACAACTAGCTGGCTACTAGATTGCTTGGCGATCGCAATTTTTCCAAAAGGGTGCGCCAATAACTTAAGAAAAACTGGAAATACAGCTTTTCTTAAGCCGTCCGAACTCCAACTAACAAAAATCCTATTCTTTGCAGGAAAGATGCTGTGGTAAATTTTCTGGTCGCGCCTTTGAGGAATTTGCTCAAGCAAAAGATTTCGGCTGCTCATCGTAGAACAATTGGTGGAGCAATCCGACGCTCAATTCAGCAACAAACATTTCATTTTGTTAGAAAGATCGGCTTGAAAGTCATCACGAGACAGGAAGTTTTTGAAGGCAAGATCGAACATCGAGTTTTTCAATTTAATACCGGAGAAACAATTGTCATTAATAATCCCTGTAATGGTTCTGACCAGATTCGAGAAATTTTAAATACAACTGGTCAACATAATTTGTCACAACCATTTGTCATAGAGGTAGAAAATGCTAAGTTAGTTGGAGCTATAGCTATTGGTTTTGATGAAGCTGGCAACATAATTGCAGAAACGATCTCGGGAAATCCAGACTGCATTAAATATATTCCAGCTCAAACTTTACTTTTGGAAAAGTTGTCTAACTGGGCAGCACCACAGATAGAGGCGGCTTGTTCGTTAACTAACTGGAATAGCGGTTATTTTCACTGGTTGATAGATTGTCTAACTCGACTTGAAGGAATTGAGTACTATCAAGCACAAACTGGAATTAAACCAATTCTAATTATTCATGCTAATCCTCAAGAATGGCAAAAAGAGTCTCTCAGACTTTTAGGATACAACCCAGATGATTGTATTGAATGGAACGACTCTGGCGTTAAAGTTAAAAAGTTAGTTGTCCCCTCTTTTCGACGAGAACACAACATCATATCGCCTACAGCCTGTCAGTGGTTGCGCCAGCGCTTATTGAGCAATCTGTCAGATAATAACAGCAGTCTCTCTTTATCACCTAGAATATATATTTCTCGACCCAAATCAGCCGGACGCAATATCATTAATGAAGCAGATGTCATGGCGATTTTGGCTCCTTTGGGTTTCGTCGCTTATACGATGGAAGAACTTAGTTTTGCAGACGAAATTAGACTATTTTCCCAAGCAGAAATAGTTATTGCGCCTCACGGTGCTGGTCTAACAAATATAATTTTTGCATCCCAGAAATTAATTGTTATCGATCTTTTTGGTTCGTTTGGCACGCCGTGTTTCTTTGCCTTAGCACAAGCATTAGGTTTTTACTACGGTTGCCTGGGAGAGGGCTTCGATCCAAAGAATAAAACTGGAAAGTACAAAGGTATTACGGTAGATATTGCCAAATTGCAAGTTTTACTTCAAGAACTGCTCAACGTTAGAGATAACGATCGCCAAGTTGCCAGTGTAGAAGACACACTATTTCTAACTGGCGACAGTGCCGTCTAAAGAAAGCGATCGCCCCATATACACAAATTCAAGCTTACAATCATGAAAATTCTTGTTACTGGTACAGAAGGCTATCTCGGTTCGTTATTAGCTCCAATTTTGATGCAGCGCGGGCATGAAATCATCGGCGTAGACACTGGATTCTATAAAGTTGGTTGGTTGTACAACGGCACGGCACTGACTGCTAAAACACTCAATAAAGATCTGCGGCAGATTTCAATTGAAGATCTGGAAGGGGTGGAAGCGATCGTCCATATGGCAGAGCTTTCCAACGATCCAGCTGGACAATTATATCCCAACATCACCTACGACATTAATCATAAAGGTTCCGTCCGCCTCGCTACCCTGGCAAAAACAGCGGGAGTGCGGCGCTTTGTCTACATGTCTTCGTGTAGCGTCTACGGAGTTGCAACCGCAGGAGATGTGACTGAAGAATCTCCAGTCAATCCGCAAACCGCTTATGCCGAGTGTAAAACGCTTGTCGAGCGAGATGTCAAGGCAATGGCTGATGATAGTTTTTCGCCTACATTCATGCGAAATGCGACAGCTTTTGGTGCTTCCCCCAGAATGCGCTTTGATATCGTCTTAAATAACTTGGCGGGGTTGGCTTGGACGACCAAAGAAATTAAAATGACCAGTGACGGTACGCCCTGGCGACCCCTAGTCCACGCCCTCGATATTGCTAAGGCGATCGCCTGCACGCTGGAAGCTCCGCGCGATATTATTCATAATCAAATCTTTAACGTGGGTGACACGGCGCAAAATTATCGTGTCAAACAAGTTGCCGAAATCATTGCTGAAACTTTTAAAGGATGCAAGTTGAGTTTTGGCGAAAATGGGGCAGATAACCGCAGCTATCGCGTCAGTTTCGAGAAGATTAACACGGTACTGCCAGGATTCAAATGCGAGTGGGATGCACGGCGCGGCGCTCAACAATTATTCGATCTATTTACTCAAATTGATATGACTGCGGACACGTTTTTATTCAGAGGATTTACTCGGTTGAAGCAGTTGGAATATTT